>CAXTRX010000007.1:20438-40852 GCA_964246785.1 uncultured Acetobacteraceae bacterium
GTGCAAACACTGGGCGACCTCGTGCGCAGCGGCAAAATCCGCTACTATGCTTTCTCCGACATGCCGGCCTGGGTAGCCACCAAGGCGGCCACCATTGCAGCCGAGCGACGCATTCCGGGCCCGATTGCGATCCAGGTCGAATATTCGCTCGTTGCCCGTGACGTCGAGGGCGAGCACATTGCGTCTGCACGCGAGGCAGGCATGGGCGTGATGCCTTGGAGTCCCCTGGCAGGCGGCTTTTTGACGGGGAAGTATCGCCGCGAGGACACCAGCGGCTCCGGCCGGTTGAGCGGGCCCAACCCGTTCGGCAACAGCAAGTTTGTCGACCGGAACTGGGCCGTGCTGGACGTGCTGACGTCAGTGGCCGCCGGACTCGGCCGAACGCCGGCGGAGGTGGCGTTGGCCTGGGTCATGGCGCGACCCGGCGTCAGCAGCACCATCATCGGCGCGAGCAAGCTGGCGCAGCTCGTCACCAACCTTGCAGCGGCCGAGCTGAGGCTGAGCGACGAGCACATGATACGCCTCAACGAGGTGAGCGCACCTGCGCCGGGTTTCAGCGGTGGGCTCGCGTCGCCGATGATCCGGCGCATGGTGTTCGGCGGGAACGACGTGACGGGTTGGGACGAGTGAGCTGAACGCTGTCGCAGATTGAGCAGCCGCGCTTCGCCTCGCCGAAAGGGTTAACCCGTTTTTTCATTTGTTGGCGAATGATCCGACGACTAATGACGTCGGTGCAGAAATAAAACAAGCATGATGATCCCGCCCTGGCGGCGGGATTGGTCATTGCCGGCACAGCACTCAAGACCTTTGAACTGGCAGGATGACTTCGAGCCCGGTCAGCTATTGCCACGCAGACTTGCCTACCCCGGTATTTAGTCCATCAGGGCACCGGACGATTGTATTACGGTTATTGTTTGTGCCGCAAGAACTTTTAAGGCTTGTGACTGTGCTCAGCCCACCAAAAGCGTGGACCGGCCTTCACCTTCAGGATCAGCAGTGAGGCCGCATCAGATATGAATACGTGGCGGATTGTGACCAATGCTTTTGCCGGGCTTGTCGCGCTGGCGATGGTTTCTTGCCTGGTGCTTGCGGCGACAACGCATTCACTCAGCTATAGTTCGACCGGTTTCATGGAGGACCTCGGCTTCCTGCTGGACGCGGTTTGGCGGGTGGCGCAGCACCAGGTGCCAAGCGTGGACTTCGTCAGCCCCATCGGAGCGGGCTTCTACGCCGTCTATGCCATGGTCCTGAAGCTACAGCCGTTCGGCTGGGCCGCAATCATCCAGGCTAATCTGCTGGTGGCTTGTGTCGTGACAATCGCCACGATTGTAGTCCTGCGCCAAACCATGACGATTGAGGCTCTGGCGCTGCTGACCCTGATTGCCTTCCTTGCGGCCATGTCGGGGCGCGAGTTCGGAACCGGGGTTGAAGAGCTTTCGGTGGCGTATCTGGCTCCGTACAACCGGTGGGGATGGGCTGTTATCATCCCAGTCGCCGCGGGCCTGATGCTGCCGCGGCGCGATGCGGGATGGCTGCCTGCAATGGTGATTGGCGCCCTTGGGGCGTTTCTTTTCTTTCTCAAGCTGTCGTATTTCGCGGTCTACGTAGGACTGCTCGTCGCTTCGTTGCTTCTCGACGTGGGCGTGGCAGGATGCCGGCGGCGGATGGTGGCGACAGCCATCGGAGCGGCGGTTCCGTTCGCGCTCGCAATGCTTTATGCGCTGACTTTTCCCGGCCTGATGACGGGCTATCTGCACGACGTCGCGGCGGTAGCGGCCTTGGGCAATGTCGGCCGGTTTGGCAAGCTCGTAAGGCTTGTGCCAGCTGCGGGCGTGTATTTGAGCTTAATGCTGCTGGTGCTGTATCTGGCCGGCGGGCTGCGTAGCCGGCATGATTGGCGCAATGTGCTCCGCTGCATCCTGCTGATCGGGGCGGCGGGCACAATCCTCCTGCAAAATCATGAATGGATCGATCCGCCTCTCTACTTTGCCGCGATTGTGGTTGCGTATGCGCTAGGGGCCGGGCAGCGAGAGGGAGCCGCAGCGCCGGTGCTTCAAAGGAGCGTGCCGCGGAGCACCGTGCCGGCGGCCTTTGCGATGACGCTGATTGCAGTCAGCCCGCCCGTGATCGGCGATGTCGCCACCACCTTCTTTGAACGCGCGCTGCAACGGCGCGGCGATAAACCGCGCTTTGCTGAGTTCGAGGATACTGTGCTGGCCCCGCTCAGCTTGACCTATGGCGACGTGTTCGCCAAGCGGGTGCTGACGAGCAGCGACGCAGCGGCACCTGAATGTGTCACCCAAGCTTGCCACGCGCTGGCAGCGATGACTGACGGCGTCGAGGCGCTGCGCAAGCTCGGCCCGCCGAGCGGCCCGGTGCTCGCGCTGTCATTCTCCAACCCTTATCCTGCGCTTCTCGGCCTAGCCTCGCCGAAGCACGTGCCGTTATGGTGGGATGCGAACCGGACCTACACCGCGCGCACTGCACCGCCGGCCGAGCAGGTGCTGTCTGACGTCGGTTTGGTAATGCAGGCCAAGCTTGACCACAACGCCACTCCGTTGACGGCGATCTATGAGCCCGCAGTGATGCGGCAGTTCCATGTCGTGCTGGAGACGCCTTATTGGCGCATTTGGCAGCGCGGCACCCTGGCATCGGTCGTGGAGTCCAGGAATTGACCACGATCACGCCACACCGGCTGGCTTCCGCCGGGTCGAGCGTCCGGCTGCATGGGTTTGCCCTCTATTCCGGGCTCGGATGGCTGCTCGACTTCGCGATTTTCAACCTGCTGGCCTCTGCCGGAACGAGCCTGTTTGCGGCAAACACCATCAGCGCGACCTGTGCGGTGGCGTTCGTGTTCGTCGTGACGCGCAGGCGGATATTCCGTCGCTCACGCACTGCCTACCGCCCCGCCCTGGCTGCCTATCTTGGGTGGAACGTGGTCGCCATCGGGCTTGCGTCCCTCGCGGTGGGGCTCATCGGGCGATGTCTGCTGTCACCCGCTATCCTGGAGCCGACCGGACGGCTGCTGGGATCGATCCATCCCGGAGTCGACGCGCGCTGGTTGATGCCGTCGGCTGCCAAGATCGCGGTGACCCCGATGACGATGTATCTCAACTACCTGGCGATGGGCGTCATCAACGAGCGCCGCTTCAGCTTCCTATGAACGGGCCGACGGCAGACCCGGCCGAAGCGGGCGCGATGGGCGAGCGCATTTTGGCGTTCATCCCCATGTACAATTGCCAAGCGCAGATCGGCCGCGTGATCGCGCAGTTCGATCATATCGGGCTTATGGATGGTACGCTGGCGATCCTATGCCTCGACAATTGCTCGACCGACGGCACGCTCGTTGCCGCCCAGCGTGCGCTCGACGCCAGCAATGTCGGGCAACGCTACCTGCGGCGCAATGACGAGAACTATGGTCTGGGCGGCTCGCACAAAGTGGCGTTCGAGTTCGCCCGCCAGCATCGCTATGACTATATCATCGTCCTGCATGGCGACGACCAAGGATCGATTGCCGACCTGATGCCGCTGGTTCGCGCCGGCGAGCATCGCCGTTACGACGCCCTACTTGGCGCGCGATTTCAGCCGGGCGCGAAGCTGCAGGGCTACTCGCTCATGCGCACCGCTGCCAACCATGGGTTCAACATCCTCTTCTCCGCCGTGGCAGGCCGCCGGTTCTATGATCTCGGCTCGGGGCTCAACATGTTCCGCTGCGCCATATTCAACGACGGCTTCCACCTCCAATACGCCGATAACCTGACCTTCAACTACTATCTGGTGTTCGGCCTCTCCGATCATGCTAAGTCAATCCTGTTCTTTCCGATCACCTGGCGGGAAGACGACCAGGTTTCCAACGCCAAGCTGTTCCGCCAAGGTTTCGAGATGCTCCGGCTGCTATGGAGGCGGAGCACCGACAAAGCCCGATTCCTGAATGGCGAGCATCGTGCTCTGCCGCGCGCCCACTATCCCTCGACGCTGGTGCATTGTTGGGGCGTGGATGTCGCGGCTGACATGCACGAGAGCGAGATGCCTGCGCCATGAAGCCAGCCTTCGACCTGCACCGGGTCGTCACGCCGATATCGGCGATCGTCTTCGCGGCCGTCCTGTCGATTTCGCTTGAAACGCTGGCCGGAGATGCGGCCCTGCTGGTGAACGCCGGGTTCAACTATGTGATCGCCGGGGCGTTATACCTGGCCTCCCACGGCGTGCGAGCGACCCGGCTGGCGATCATCGCCATGCCGATCCTGGGAATCAGCTTTCGCACCGGGTTCCTTATCCATCTGTTTGTGGCGCCATGGTCGTTGTTGCTGCCGTTCAAGCTCGACGAGGCGATCCGGATCGGCGAATTGTCGCGGGCAGGCCGGTCGCTTCCGCGGGCGATCACGGTGTCACTCATCGACCGATCGATGGACGGGATCGTGCTGATTGCATTGTCATGGCCGCTGCTCAAAAGCGGGCACGACACTATGGGAAGCTTTACCGGCTTTGTCGGGCTTGGCTTGACGCTCATTGCTCTTGGCTTTTTCATCTTGCCGCTTTTGCTCGAGATGGTGCAGCGGCATATTTTCTCCTTCCATTACCGCGACAGCGCCTTTCGTGTGCTCAAAGCTGTCAGCGAGTTGCGCAGCCTGCTCGCGCTTGGGCGCGGCACGATCGCAAGCGTGTTCCCGTTCCTGGCCGTCAGCACGGTTGCCATCTGGGCGATGGAGCTAGGGGCGGCATTCGTACTTATCACAGCGTTCGGTCCGCCGCGCTCCGGCAGCGCCGCGGCGGACCTGATGCTGCGCCGCGCCGACGCAAGCTGGCAGATTTTATTGCTTGGGAACCGGCTTGACCCGGTGCAATCAGCGTTGACGCTGACTTTCCTGCTGGCACTGCTCGTCCCGTGGCCTGTCATTGCATGGTCTTACGGCAGGCGACTGGCTTGTGAACCGCTGCGGATGCGCCTGCGCGAGCGAGTGAGTCCGGTCGCTTCGCTTCATTCGGGCAGGAAGTAAAGCAGTGCGCGTCCTGTTTCTCCATGATGATACGGCCCAAGTCCCGACGCTCGTGCGGCAGGTGATCGGGGTTGATCGCTTCTCGGACATCGTCCGTCGAAAGCGGCGGATCGGCGATGTCATAGCGGAGCTTGCGCAGGTCGATGGCCAGGTCCGCTTTGCCCGCGCCGGCCGTGCCGAAGACCTGCTTGCCCAGATCGAAACCATCGAGGGGTTTGCGCCCGGCGACATGGTGTTCCGGCTTCCCGCCGCGTCGATGCCGACCAACCTGGAGCGCTTCGCGCAGACCGTGCGCAAGTTTCCCTTTGCGCTCGACGTGGCCTTGTTTGGCGACCCGCACGAGCACGACGTCCCCGCCCTGCTTTACCGGGATGATGCCGTGGCACTGCTGCGATTGACCGATGCACGTGAGCGACGCGCGTTCTTTTCCAGCCTCGCCAAGCGTGCCGTGCTCGTCAGCGACGTGTGCGCGTTCGTTGATCTTAGTGATATCAGCGCGTTTCTGGGCTTCATGGTTGGTGCCACCGAGGCGCGGCACTTCAACTCCACGCTTGCTGCAAATGGTGTCCTGCGCAAGGCGTCCACTGCCAAGGCCAAGATGCGTGCCGAATATGGCTTCTTCCACATCGCGCCCGAGCCAATTAAACGCTTCCTGCTGCCCACGTTCGACTATCTGGAGGATGGCGAGGGCGCAAGCTATGCGATGGAGCACCTGGCGGTTCCCGATGCTGCGCTGCAAATGGTCCATCACAGTTTCGACCCAAAAAGCTTCGGCCGGCTGCTTGACAACTTCTTTGCCTTCATCGGCTCGCGAAGCCACCGCCGCGAAGGGGTCGATCGCGTACGCGCCGTTGCCCGCAAGGACATCCTTGGCAAGATGCACGCGCGATTGGACCAGATGATGGTCGCCCCGGTTTGCGCGCAGGTTGACGAGGTCATGCGCGCCAGCGGCCCGCTCGGCGGGATTGCGGCGATGCGCGCGCGCGCTGTTGCGGTCATCGAGGCTGCAATCGACCGCGACCAAACGGCGACGCTGGCCGTGGGCCACGGCGACCCCTGTCTCTCCAACATCCTGTTCAACCGTGAGATCGGACTGTTCCGCCTGATCGACCCACGCGGTGCAATCACCTTGGACGATGCTTTCATACACCCGCTCTACGATGTGGCGAAGTTTAGCCACTCGATTCTGGGGGACTATGACTTCATCAACAACGGCCTGTTCGAATGCCGGCTGGACGAGCGGCTGAAGCTGACCCTCGAGCTGGACGGTGGTGGGGTACCGGACTGGGCGCGGGAGGCATTGAAGGACCGGCTCAAAGCCGCAGGCTTCGATTACACCACGATACGCGCCTACGAACTCTCGCTGTTCCTCTCGATGCTGCCGCTGCACCAGGACGTCCCGCGCAAGTTACCGGCGTTCTGCTTGGTGGCAGCGAAGATCATCAGCGAACTGGAGGCCGCTCGATGATTGCACGTGAGAAGACCTTGGTGGTCGATGTCGATGGTACTCTATGCCCAATCAAGACCATCGACCAGGATTACGCTTCGTTGCCGGTCGATGAGGCGATGAAGGCGCGGCTTGTCGCACTCCGAGCGGAGGGATGGCGCATTATCATCTCGTCTGCGCGCGGCATGCGGAGCTTTGATGGCAACCAAGGTGAAATCCTGAAGCATGTGTTCCCAATTTTGCGCGATTGGCTCGAGCGTCACGGCGTGCCTTACGACGAGATCTGGATGGCGAAGCCTTGGCCCGGCACAGATGGATTTTACATCGACGACAGGACCGTCCGGCCGCGCGAATTCCTCAACTATACGCTCCAGGAACTTGCTGTGATCTGCGATCGGGACCGCAACATCTAGAAGGATGCAAGACTATGGCGGGCACGGTCGCGATCACTATGGCCGGATTGGGCAGCCGCTTCAGACAAGCTGGCTATAACTGCCCTAAATACGAGATTGAGGCGCTTGGCCGCCCCCTGTTCGATTGGTCGATGATGGCGGTGGAGGCGTTCCGCCAGGCTGGTTGGGCCTTCACCTTCGTCACCCGTGAAGCGGAGCGCGCGCTGCCGTTTCTCGAGGCGCGCTGCCGTTTGCTGGATATCGTGATGGGTGCCGTGATCGAGTTGGACGCACCCACCGACGGACAGGCAACCTCGGCGCGCTATTTGGCTGAGCAGTCGGCTCCGGACGCACCTTTCCTAATCTTCAACATCGACACGTATGTGGCGCCGCGCGCGATGCGCCCGGACCAAATCGCGACCGCCGCCACGGGTTGGATACCGTGCTTCCCCGGCCCTGGGGACGGCTGGTCGTTTGTCCGCACCGACGCCTCCAACCGCGCCGTCGAGGTACGTGAAAAAGTCCGGATCTCGCCGCATGCCACCGTCGGGCTGTATTGGTTCCGCTCGGCAAGGCAGTACTGCGCGCTGTACCATGAGTTCTTTTTGGACGGAGCGGGCGAAGAGAAGGGCGAGCGTTACGTTGCCCCCATGTACAACCGCCTGATTGGACAGGGCGAGTTGGTCACCATTGCCGAGGTCGCGTCGGGTGATGTGGGAATGCTCGGAACACCCAGTCAGGTCGAGGCATTCAAGCAGTCGCCACCGGAAAACGCCCGCAGAGCAATGGGTCGGTAAGGCTATGATGATGGGTGGGCTTTGTGGGGGTCTGCGCCGCGTCGTGCTGCTAGGAGCCGGGTTGGTCTTGCTGCTCACGCAAGGCGGGGCTGCGCCGGAAGTGCCGCGGCCGCGGTTTCATTACAGCCCCGCGGCGAACTGGATGAGTGATCCGGACGGCCTGATCTTCTACGAGGGTGAGTATCACCTGTTCTACCAATACAATCCCCGTGGCAACAAGTGGGGGCATATGAGCTGGGGGCATGCCATCAGCCCCGATCTGGTGCATTGGCACGAGCTTCCCGTTGCCATCCCTGAGAGCGACGTTGCGATCTTCTCCGGCAGCGTGGTGATCGACCAAACGAACAGCAGCGGGCTTGGGCGCAACGGCCAGCCGCCCTTGGTGGCCATTTTCACCGGCTCCCGCCCCGCCGACCGGCACGAGGCCGAATATCTCGCCTACAGCCTCGACAAGGGCCGCACCTGGACCCGCGATGGCACTGCGCCCGTGCTTGACACCAGCTCGACACAGCGCGATCCAAAGGTGTTTTGGCACGCGGCGAGCGGACGCTGGGTCATGGTGCTGGCGCGCGCCGATGCGGGTGGCGTGGCGATCTATACATCCACCGACCTGCATCATTGGTCTCACGCCAGCGATTTTGCCAACCCGATGGCGGTCGCGGACACCTGGGAATGCCCTGATCTGTTCGAGATGCCGGTCGAGGGCGAAGCCGGACAAACTCGCTGGGTGATGATTGCCAGCGTCAACGCGGGCACTCCGGCGGATGGCGGCAACATCCGTTACCTGGTGGGCACGTTCGACGGCACCCGCTTCGTCGCCGACCCCGCCTCCAAAGCGATCCCGGCGTGGATGAACTACGGTGCGGATTTCTATGCTGCGGCGTCATGGAACGGGATTCCGGCGGCCGATGGGCGGCGTGTGTTGATTGCGTGGGCAAGCAACTTTTTCTATGGCTCACAGATGCCGGCCACGCCCGCCCGTGGCGTGATGTCGGTGCCCCGCGTGCTGGTGCTCGTGCCGACGGAGCATGGCTACCGGCTGTCCCAGTCGCCCGTGCAGGCATTGAACAGCCTTCGCACAATCCATCAGTCGCGCAAGGACATGGCGCTGTCGTCATCGCCGGCGGCACTTCCCGTCGCCGGCGCTGCTGTCGACCTGGAGGTGACGGCGGAGGTGGGCAGCGCGAGCCAAATCGTCTTCACGATCGCGGACAGCGAAGGCGGCCGGACGCTGTTTGGGATCGATGTGGCAAGGAAGACGCTGTTTGTCGACCGGACCCGCTCCGGACCCGCGATCGGGGAGCATTTTCTCGCCCGCCACGACGCGCCAATCGCAATCGACAACGGCCAAGTCCGTTTCCGGGTGCTGTTCGACCAGTCCATCATTGAGCTCTTTGGCGACGATGGGACCAAGACGATCACCGACCGCATCTTCCCAGCCAATGGCGCACTCAGTTGGTCGGTCGAAACGGGTGGCGGCGCGGCCAGTCTCAAGCGGCTCGACACCTGGGACATGACGGGCTCGCTGGACAGGATCACCAACTAGACCCATTTGTTTGCCGGCAGCTTGATCGGGTTGGCAAGCGCGTTTGGACGGATGCTGCCCTCAACAGCCTGGGCGTGCTCCGGCGCGCCCCGTCCAAGGGTTCGACAGCAACCGGCTGGAGCCCTAACTACACGCCAGGCGCTAAAGGCAATTGGGGCGAGCGGGATCAGCATGAGCGAGAGCGATGGCCTGTCGGTGCCGCAGCGGCACTGGGTTATGGGGTGCGCGTTGCTCGGCGTGGTGCTGGCCGGGCTGGATAGCGCGATTGCCAACATCGCGCTGCCAACAATCGCGCGGGAACTTGCCACCACGGACGCGGCGACGGTTTGGGTGGTGAACAGCTATCAGCTCGCCGTGGCGGTCTGCCTGCTCCCGGTGGCTTCGCTCGGCGAGTCGCTGGGGCTGAAACGTATCTATGGCTTTGGGCTGGCGTTGTTCACGGTGGCGTCACTGGGCTGCGCTGTGGCCCCCACGCTGCATCTTCTGGTCGCCGCCCGGCTGGTGCAAGGCGTCGGTGGGGCCTGCATGGCAGCGCTTGGCGGCGCCTTGGTGCGGTCGATCTACCCGCGCCGCCTGCTCGGCCAGGGCTTCGCGTTGATCGCCCTGTTCGTGGCCGTTTCCGCAGCGCTTGGCCCAACTTTGGCCGCCTTGATCCTGTCGGTGGCGACGTGGCCCTGGTTGTTCCTCATCAACGTGCCGCTCGGCCTTGTCGCCGTGCCGTTGTTCTTGGCCGTGGCGCCGCCAAGCCCGCGACGGGCCCGCCGCCTGGATGTCACGGGCGCTTTGCTCAACGCGGCCGCCCTGGGGCTTGTGGTCGTCGGGGTGGACGGGCTGGGAGGCACCGCGCGGGCTCTCGCCCTGGGTGAGATTTCAACCGGGATCGTGTGCGGCGTGATACTGGTTTGGCAGCAGTCCCGCCGGCAAGCGCCGCTGCTTCCGCTCGATCTGCTGCGTATTCCCCTGTTTGCTCTGTCGGTTGGCACGTCGATCTGCTCGTATGCCGCCCAAATCCTGGCCTACGTCTCGCTGCCGTTCTTGTTCCAGACCGTGATGCATCGCTCCGCTGTCGCCACCGGGCTGCTGGTCACGCCATGGCCGTTGCTGGTGGCGGTGGCAGCACCAGTGGCCGGGCGCCTTTCCGCCCGTTATCCTGCATCAATTCTTGGCAGCATTGGCCTGGCTCTGTTGGCCACCGGCCTGGTGTTGCTGGCAACCATGCCCGCATTGCCGGCGGATTGGAACGTGGTGTGGCGGATGGCCATTTGCGGCGTTGGCTTCGGCTTTTACCAAACGCCCAACAACCTCACGTTGATGACCGCCGGGCCACCCGACCGGAGTGGTGCCGCCAGCGGCATGGTTGCCGTAGCACGGACGATCGGCTGGTCGCTTGGGTCGGCGCTGGTGGCGCTGGTGTTCGACTTGCTGGCCGGCGCGGGCGCAGTGGCATGCCTTGAAGTCGGGGCGGGTTTCGCCGCCGTCGGTGCGCTTGTCAGCGTGTCGCGGACGGGGGCGCAGCCCGGCCCGGTGAGCAGGCGGGAGCCGCAAACCGCGATGCGACGGTCAGATTAGCGGCATGCACGCGACGTGGTGAGGATGGCTGCGTAGGGGGGATGAACGGGCTGAGCGTGAAGCAAGTGCTGCTGGCGTGCTGCCGGGCCGGAGCTGAGCAGTGCGGTTGCGGCTCTGGAGCAGAAACGCAATAGTGGGGCTCCGACCATGACACGCGCTGCAGCAAGGTGCCCGCCGGACAATGATTGAAACCGTCGTCGTGTTGGACCCGATCACCCCGAACACAGCCGAGCGCTTGCGGCGCCTGCTGCCAGCGGGCCTGCAACTCAGCCATGCCAGCCAGCGCGACGAGGCCCATCTTCAGTCGATCATCGGGCCGGCGGATTACGCCATATCCGGCCAGGTCGCCGTCAGCGGTGCCGTGCTGCGCGCGGCCCGGCAGCTCAAGCTGCTGCATAAGTGGGGCGTTGGCATCGACAACTTCGACCTTGATACCGCGCGCGCCCTGGGGCTGAAGGTGGCCCGCACCACCGGAAGCAACGCGGTGCCAGTGGCTGAATTCACCATCGGCCTGATGATTGCCGCCATGCGCAATCTCGTCCTATCCTCGCTCCGGTTGAACCAAGGGCAGTGGAACAGCGGCAATTTCAGCCGGCCTGCCTTCCTGCTGTCCGGCAAGACGGTTGGGCTGGTGGGCTTCGGCGCAATCGGCCAGGCGGTCGCGCGTCTGCTGGCGGGCTTTGGCTGCCCTGTGCTCTACCACCAGCGTCACCGGGCTGACCCGGCGGTGGCGACGGCCTTAAACGCGACCTACGTGCCGCTTGCCGAGTTGCTGACCCGGGCGGACGTGGTCTGCCTGCATTGCCCGCTCACACCGCAGACGGCCGGGATGATCGACCGCGCTGCTTTGGCCTCGATGAAGCGCACTGCCGTGCTGGTCAACGTCGCGCGCGGCGGCATTGTGGTTGAAGCCGATCTGCTTTGGGCGCTGCGGGAGCGGGTCATCCAGGCCGCCGCCATGGATGTGTTCGAAACCGAGCCGCTGCCGCCGGATAGCCCGCTGATCGGTGTCGAGGGCCTTCTGCTCACGTCGCATATTGCTGCAATGTCGGCCGACACGTTCGACAAGACGGTGTTGCACATGTTCGGCAACATCTTGCGCATAGCACGGGGCGAGCCGATCCCGGAGCGCGACCTGGTTGTTGGGTGAGTAGCGGCGATCAGCGCTGGTCGCGGCTTCTATGGCGACCTGCGGTGACAAAGGTCGGTTTTCGCTATGGCCCGATCCAGCCGGCATAGAGCTGCTCCCCGATAAACTGGCCGCTCGCGCGGGTTTGTTGGCCGCCCGGGCCGAGGCGCAGCATGTCAACGCTTGCGGCCCCGACGAGGATGACCACGAATTGCTGAAACTGCTCCCCTGGCGGCAAATGCGATTGGTCGCCCGAGTGTTCGACGGGGTGGCCCGGATCAGATCGCAACCCGTATGCGCCGCGCGCATTCGGCGACAGCGCGTCCCATCGGGCGTGGGCAATGCCGTCGGCCTGGTGGAGGCGAGCAGTGCCTTTGAAACGAAGCTGCACCTGGTCTGCCAATGACCAAGCCAGAACAGCGACGGCACTTGATCGGTCAATGTCCTGAACTTTGCCCGCGCGACGGTCGCTGTGCATTTCGAGCAACGCTTGCGGCCGGTCGAAACCCCGCAACACGAGTGTGCGCAGATCCGGCTGGCCGTCTGGGGACACCGTCGCCAATTGGACGTTGCGAAGGTCGTTGCCGCGGTCGTGCACAGCGTTCGCGAGCTGCGCCAAGCCGGCCTCGATGAAGGCTGATGCTGATTGCTCCATCAGCTGCCAAGTCAGGACAGGGACGACAGTTGCATCATCTGATTGTATGTCGGTGCTTGCGGCGGCAAGGGCTTCGGAGCGAACAGGAACGCCACGAGCGCCAAGTTGATACAAAGTTGCATTATGGCCTGAGCCGCTATAAGCCTCCTCCTGTCGCCCGGCACGTCGCCAACCTACACCGCTCCAGTCGAAGTCCAAGCACTATGCCAGACGTGTTGGCTCATCCCGGTGGGCGGCTCAAACATCTCTGCCGTTGCGCGATCGTGCTCGCCGCGGTTGGGGGCTCCGCGTCGGCTTCGGCTGCGGACAACGCGCCGACGCCGGAAGGCGGCCCGCAATCGGATGTTTCTACCGCGTCCCCCGCAGCGGCCGCGCCGGACGCTCCCGTGTTGCAAGATTGGGCGATCCATGGCCAATCCACCTTCACCGATATCTATCATCCCGCGTTCCGATCCTCCTATGCCGGCCCGCAGAGCCTTAACCCCGGCAGCCGCGGCGACGAGACTTGGGACGTGACGCTCTACGGAGGCGTGCGCCCCTGGCAAGGTGCCGAGCTGTGGGTGAACCCTGAAGTCGACCAGGGCTTCGGCCCCAGCAACACGTTCGGCGTCGCTGGCTATCCCTCCGCCGAGGCCTACAAGCTGGGGGAGGCGGTGCCTTACGTGCGGCTCCAACGGGTGTTCCTGCGCCAGACCATCGATCTGGGCGGCGCGGTGCAGGGCGTTGATCCCGACCTCAATCAGCTCGGCGGTGCGCAGACTGCCAACCGGGTAGTGGTCTGGGTTGGCAAGTTCTCGAGCTTCGACGTGTTTGACACCAACAAATACGCCCATGATCCGCGCAACGATTTCCTGAACTGGTCACTGGTTGACGCCGGCACCTTCGACCAGGCCGGTGATGCCTGGGGTTTCAGCTATGGCGCTGCGGCCGAGTGGTACCAGGATTGGTGGACGCTGCGCGGCGGCGTGTTCGACCTGCCAACTGTTCCGGGCTACAAGTATCTTGACGACCACTTCCTCCACCAAGAGCAATACGTTGCTGAGGTGGAAGAACGGCACACGATTTTCGGCCGAGACGGCAAGGTCAAGCTCAGCGGGTTTTTTTCGCGTGGGCTATTCGGCAGCTTTGCGCAGGCGGTCGCCGATGGCCGGGCCACCGGGACGACGCCAAACGTCGAGAACGTGCGGCGTTACCGCGGCAAAGGCGGCGGCGACATCAACGTCGAGCAATCGATCACCGACGATCTCGGTTTTTTCCTAAGGGCGGGCCTGGCCGACGGCACCAGTTCGATCACGGCCTTCACCGACATCGACAATACGATTTCTTTCGGCCTGTCACTGGCCGGCAAACGATGGCGCCGGCCTGACGACACCGTGGGGATCGGCCTGGTTCGCAACGACGTTTCGCGGCACTACAAGGACTATCTGAAGGCTGGGGGGCTCGGCCTACTCATCGGCGATGGCAAGTTGCCGAACTCCGGGCCGGAACAGATCGTGGAGCTTTATTATAGTTACGCCATCATCAAGGGACTAAATCTCACCCCCGACTACCAGTTTGTCGCCAACCCCGCCTATAACCGCGACCGCGGCCCGGTCAGTTTCCTCGGCGCCCGGCTCCATGCCGAATTCTGACGCTCGCTGCCTCCTGTCATGGCAGGGCCGAGCGCTGCGCCAGCCTTGACGGTCGCCCGCGCCTTGACTGTGGCCCGCGCCTTGGCGGTGGCCGCCAGCCTGACCTTACTGGCGCCGGGTTGCGCGCTGGCACGTGGCTCCGGCAGTGGTCCCACTCCAACCTGCCGCAAGGGCTGCAAAACGCTCTCCCCGGAGCAACTGCGGCAAATGCAGCAACAATCCGCTCAACGGCCGCCGCAGCCCGGCGGGACCCCCGCCCGCTGACCACGCTTGCGCGTCGTTAGAGCATGTTTCGTTCACTCGCGTTCACTCCACAAGCTCTAGCTCGTTGTTTTGCGAGCATCTTCACCCGATCAGACGATTCTGTCTGATCGGGATCTGCTCTAGAACTGGACGCCGCGGGTCAGTGCGCCGTCGACCACGAGGTTGGTTCCGGTAATGAAGCTTGCGGCCGGGCTGGCAAGGAATATGACAGCCCGCGCCACCTCATCGGCCCGCGCCATGCGCCCGGTCGGGTTCAGCGCGAGGCTTTCGGCGAACAGTGCCGGGTTGCCCTGCTCCACCCGCTGCCAGAATCCACCCGGGAAGTAAGTGTTTCCAGGGGAGACAGTGTTCGCCCGTATGCCCTTACCGGCAAGCTGGAACGCCAGCCCTTGTGCGTAGTGGATCAGCGCCGCCTTGAATGCGCCATATGGCCCGGCGGCAAGATCGATTTCCCGGCCCGACACGCTGGAAATCACCACGATGCTGCCCACGCCCGACTGCAGCAACCACGGCATCGCTGCGTCCACAACCCGCACCGTGCCCATGATGTCGGTCTGGAATCCCGCCTGCCATGCTGCCTCATTTCCAGCCGTGGCGAGTGCGCTGACATTGGGCACCACTATGTCAATCCCGCCCAGGGCACGAGCCGCCTCGCCCACCCAGGCCACTGCCGCAGGACCGTCAGCAACATCCAGCGCGCTGCCGTAATGCAAACCTGCACCGCCGAGCGCAGACACCGCTGCGTCCACTTCGGCCGCATCCCGCGCGCAAATCGCCACCCGCGCGCCCTCCGCGGCAAACCCTTCCGCGATGGCGCGCCCAATGCCCTTGGTGCCGCCGGTCACCAGCACCTTGCGTCCGGCTAACCCGAGATCCATGCCGCACCCCTGAGTGGAAAGACGTGAGCGGTGAACTGCTGAGCGATTGCTGAGCAATCAGCGTGCCAGAGCGGCGGCAGACGCGAGCAACCAGGCCGCGGCAACGGCAGGATGGTGGCCGCCGCTTGACGGGCCTAGGAGGCTTGGCCAAGGTCGGCCACAGTGGCAGCGCCGCACCAAGCGGCTCGTTAAGAAAGAACGCCAAATGGGGAAACACACCGGCCTCGCGGCAATCGCGTCGCTTGCCGCTTGCATGGTCGCGGGCGGTGCCAGCGCACAACCTGCCGACCCCGTCACGATTGGCGCCATCCTGCCGCTCTCGGGCTTGTTCTCCACGCTTGGCCCGCCCGAGCGCGACGCGATGCAGATGTCGACCGAGACGATCAATGCGGCGGGCGGCTTTGAGGTCGCCGGCAAGAGATACAAGATTGCGATCAAGGTGCTCGACGACGAGTCCACCCCGGCCAGCGTCGGCATTTCCGACTATCGGCAGCTTGTCGAAGTCGATCACGTGCCGGTGCTGATTTTGGCCGACAACACCCGCATTTACGGCGCGCAGTTCCGCCGCGCGCCACTGCCGGTGCTGAACATCCTCGACAGCACCTATCCGAGTATCCTCGACGTCGACAAGCACGTCTTCCTGCTGCGGTCTGACACGCCCGCCTATGTGCCCGGCGGCGTTTGGTACTTGAAAACGGTGCTGCACAAGCAACGGATCGCGTTCATCGGTTCCGAGGCGGATCCTTATTCCGCCGGGCTGGAGACCTGGGTGAAGAAGGCTGCGCAGGAATACGGCATGGAGATTGTGTCGGACGTGAACTATCCACCGAACACGACCAACTTCGCGCCGTTCATACAGTCGGCAATGGCGGCCAAGCCGGATGCGATCTACCTTGGCGGCGTCACGCAGGAGGTGCTGCCGGTCGCCAAGCAGCTCTATCAGGCGGGCGTTCGCGACATCCCCGTGATCCATAACGCGGGGGCCACGCCGACGCAGGCGAAGCAGATCATCGGCGACCCGCTTTATATCGACGTGATGAAGGACAGCTACGACTTCGCCGGGTCGATCCCGCAGACCTCGACGGACCCGGCGACGCAGGCGTTCTTCAAGTCGTTCCTCGCCCGCTTCAAGGAATACCCCGACGACTTGACGATGTGGGCGTATGACGCGCCGCTGGTGCTCGTCGCCGCCATGCAGAAGGCGGGCAGCGTGGTCGACCGCGACAAGATCTACCAGGCGATGCTGACGATGCCGCTGCCGGACCATACCGTCAGCGGCTGGATTGCCACCGCGGATGGCAAGCTGTTCCACGGTCGCGATGCGCAGACGTTGGCCGAGGGCGTGCGCTGGTGCCCAGAGCAAAAGACGATTGGCGCTGCGATGCTGTATTACATGGACGGGCTCAAGGTCACGCGCGAGCAGGTCGTCGCGGACGGTTGCGCGGGGCCGTAACCCGTTGCTCGCGCAGACGGTCGCCAATGGGGTTGTCCTCGGCTCGCTGTTTGCCATGCTCGGCACGGGGCTGACGCTGGTGTTCGGCGTCATGGACGTGCCGAACTTTGCCCAGGCTGGCATCATCAGCCTGGCCTCCTATGTTATGCTATGGCTGCAGCAGGGCTTAGGCCTGCCCTTTTTCCTAGCCGTGGCATTGGGCGTGCTGTTTGCTGGGGTGCTATCGGTGCTGACCGAACGGCTAGCCTACCGGTTTGTCCGCACGCGTCCATTGGCCGCACCTGCGGTGGCGCTGGGATTGCTGCTGGTGCTGGACAACACCGCACTGGCGATCTGGGGTGGCGACCATGTCTCGCTGTCGCCACCCTACGCGGCCGAGCTGGTGCGGTTCGGCAGTATCCGAATTCCGGCGGTTTCGCTGGCGCTGGTGCTGACCGCGGCAGTGTCGCTGCTCGCCCTGCAGGTGTTCCTGCATCGCACTCCCATGGGCCGGGCCATCCGCGCCGTTTCGCAGAACAGCGAGGCGGCGGCAATCCTTGGTATCCGGCCGCAGACGCAATATATGACAGCGTTCTTCGTCTCAGGCCTGCTCGCCGGGCTGGCCGCGTTCGCCTATGCCCCCACCTACGCGGTGTTCCCCTACATGGCCGACGCCGTGCTGCTGAACGCTTTCGTGGTGGTGATCCTGGGCGGGCTCGGCAATGTGGGGGGCGCAGTGGCAGGAGGCTTGCTGCTCGGCATCGTCGAGACGCTCGGCGCAGTCTATGTCTCGGCGGCGTATCAGACGCTGTTTGGTTTTGCGGTGCTGCTGCTCATGCTGGTGTTCCGTCCCTCCGGCCTGTTCAGTCCGAGCATCCGCCGTGTCGCCTGACGCGGTAGCGGTCGCGCCGGCGCCGATCGCCGCAGGGCGGAGCAGCGCCCGGCTGGCTGCCCTGCGCGATTATGGCGGCATCGCGCTGCTCGGTGTCGCGGGATGGCTGCTGCTGGCTCAAAGCAACTCGTTTTACTCGAGCGTGTTCGCCGCGATCCTGATCTGGACGGTTGCCACCAGCGGGCTGAACATCATCGCCGGGCTCGGCGGCTATCCCAGCCTGGTGCAGGGCGCGTTCTATGGCCTGGGCGCCTATGGCTCGGCGCTGGCGCTCGCCGCCGGGCTCCCGGCGTGGCTGGCGCTACCGGTCGCGGTGGGAGCAGCCACGGCCTGCGGGCTGCTGATCGGGGCGATTTTCGCCCGCACCCGGGGCCAGTATTTTGCCATCGGCACGCTGTTTTTCGGCGTGGTGGTGGCGTTGCTGCTCAACAATTGGGCCTCGCTGACCGGCGGCCCGCTCGGCACCGCGGTGCCGTTTATCTTCGACGACAACGACCAGCTTGACGTTGTCATCCCCGCCTGCGCGGCAGCGGCAATGGCCCTGGTGCGGTTCATCAGCGTGCGGCGGCTCGGGCAGCGGCTGCTCACGGTGCGCGAGGATGAAGACCTTGCCGAGCATGTCGGCGTTCCGACCGGGCGGACCAAGCTTGCGGGCTTCGTGCTGTCGGCAGCCATCGGCGGCTTGGCCGGCTGCCTCATCGCGCAATACAACAGCACGTTGTCGCCAGACATGTTCGACTACAGCGTGGGTTTCGTGATGTTCGTGGCACTGAGCGTGGGGGGCGCCGGGCGGGTGCTGGGGCCGCTGCTGGGCAGCGCCTTCATCGTGGGGGTGCCGGCGATGCTGAACCTGCCCTCCGGCATCGGCCTGCTGCTGGTGGGGCTGGTGTTCGTGGTCGTGGTGATCCTTCTACCCGGCGGGCTGATGAGTGCGGTGGACGCCGTGCTGGCGTGGCGCCTGCCGCGGCGGCGCAGGGCGCCATGAGCGCTTTGCTCGAGGTGGATGGTTTGAGCCGGTCGTTCGGCGGCGTGCGCGCGGTCGATCGCTTGACGCTGTCGGTTGAGGCGGGAACGATCTGCGGCATCATCGGGCCAAATGGCTCGGGCAAGACCACCTTTCTGGGCCTGCTCAGCGGCACCTACCGGCCGAGCAGCGGCAGCATCCGGCTCAACGGCCGGCCAATCGGCGGCTTGGCGGCGCACCGCACGGTCGCGGCGGGGGTGGCGCGCACCTTCCAAACAACACGCTTATTCGCCCGCTGGACGCTTGCGGCCAACCTCGTCGTCGCCGCGGCGGCCCGATCGGGTGCGAGCCCGGCGGCGCTGCTGGACTTGGTCGGCCTCGGCGGCTGCGAGACGGCGCTGTGTGCCTCCCTCTCCAATGCCGAGCAGCGCTTGGCCATGATTGCGGTGGCACTGGCGACCCGCCCGTCGCTGCTGATGCTCGACGAGCCGGCGGTGGGGATGGCGCCGTCCGAGGGCCGCGCGCTGGGCCGGGTGATCCGGCGGGTGCGCGACGAACTCGGCGTCACCGTGCTGATCGTCGAGCATAACATGCACCTGATGATGGGGCTGGCCGACCGCATCATGGTGATGAACGCCGGGCGCAAGCTGACCGAGGGCGCGCCGGAGGAGGTGCGGCGCAACCCCGACGTGATCGCCTGCTATCTTGGCAGTTGACGCCATGCTGGAGGTGGAGGGGCTCGCGGTGATGTTCGGCGCCGCCCTTGCGCTGCGCGGGGTGTCGCTGCGGGTGGAAGCGGGCGAGGCGGTTTCGGTGCTTGGAGCCAACGGAGCCGGCAAAACCACGCTGCTGCGCGCCATCATGCGCCGGGTGCCGGCCACGGCCACCACGCTGCGCGTCGGCGGCGCAGACCTGCGGGGCGCAACCACCGAGCAGGTTGTGCGGCACGGGGTGGCACTCTGCCCGGAGGGGCGGCAGCTATTTCCCGCCATGACGGTGGAGGACAACCTGCTGCTCGGCGCCTATGGCACGCCGGCCCGGCAGGCCCGGCGGCGGCTGGAGACTGTGCTGGACCAGGTTTCCTGGCTGCGGGCGCGGCGGCGGCAGATGGCCGGAGGGTTCAGCGGCGGCGAGCAGCAGATGGTGGCGATCTGCCGATCCCTGATGGCTGCGCCTCGGCTGCTGCTGCTTGATGAGCCATCGAGCGGGCTATCCCCCGTCGCGATCGGCCAGGTGCGCGACATGCTGGTGGCGGTGCGCGAGCAGGGCATGACCCTGTTGCTGGTGGAGCAGAACGTGAAGCTCGCTACCGAGCTGACGTCGCGCTGCTACCTGCTCAACCGCGGGGTCAGCTCCTCCGAAGGTGCCACCGCCGACCTGGTGGAAGACCCGGGCCTGACCGACGCTTATCTGGGCGCCGGGTAACCTTAAGCGGCCACACTGCTCTCGCTCTTTGTGCTGGCGAGCATCTTCAGCGCTTGACTGTTCCCGGCGCGTTGTCCCGTCAGCGCCGACCGATAGGCCGCGGCCCGGCGGCCAAGGTCCAGGACTGGGATGCATCAGGCGTCC
Source organism: uncultured Acetobacteraceae bacterium (assembly GCA_964246785.1). Classification (GTDB taxonomy): domain Bacteria; phylum Pseudomonadota; class Alphaproteobacteria; order Acetobacterales; family Acetobacteraceae; genus LMUY01. Next base: position 40,601 of record CAXTRX010000007.1, read on the forward strand.
CCCGGGTCACTCGGCCACAAGCGGCATGGCCGGGTCGCGCAGCTCCGATGTGCCGCCATCGCTGATGCCCAGGTCGGTTGGGTGTGGCCCCGGGTTGCAGGCCAGCGAGAGGCCGGTCACCGCGCGGAACACGCGATGCGGCGGCAACCAGTCGATGACCTGGTCCGCTGCCCGGCGCAGCGCGGCGAAATCGGCGGCGGTCTGGCCCGGCAGCGTTTCGGCCAGCAATCCGGCGATCGGCAGCTCCAGCTT
>CAXTRX010000008.1:0-38940 GCA_964246785.1 uncultured Acetobacteraceae bacterium
CCCGATGCCAGGTCCACCACGATGGCCGAAGTCTCGATACGGGCCAACAGCATAGTCCGCACCGAAACCGCCGTAATAGCCGCCATAGGGATTATAGTAGTCACCGCCATACAAGCCCCCATAGTCAGGCCCTGGCGCCACGCAGCCGGCGAGACCAAAGATTGAAGCGAGCAGAATTCGCCGTAAAAGCGTCACTTTGCGGTTCCTGTTTTCGCGTCTTGGGGCCATTCCATCACCCCGAGTGGAGCACCAGTTGGGTCGGCGATGACTGCGATCCGGCCGCCATGGCGGTCCAGCCGCGGTGTCATCAGCACCTGACCACCCAATGATGTCGCCCTGGCGACCGCCGCATCCGTGTCATCCACCCGGACGAAATTCAGCCAGTAGGGTCGCGCATCCGGCCGGCTGACTGGCATCGGGTTGATCGTAGCGCGCGCGAAGTCTTTTGCAGCCAGCGTCAGATGCTGAGCGTTCTGGCGCTCGGGAAAGTCGTATACGTCGTAATCAAACACCAACTGGTAAAAACCTGCAGCCGAATCTGGATCAGTTGTGACCAGAGCGCTCCAGATCCATTGACCCGGCTGCGCAAGCGTATCGGGCGGATCGCCGCTTGCCGACGTGAACGCTGCGAACACTGCCCCTTGCGGGTCGGCATACACCGCCTCGCGGCCAAAGCCCGGCAGATCGTGCGGCGCGCGCAGGACCTTGGCGCCATGCTGCGTGGCAAGTTGGGAGGCGGCATCGACGTCCTTTGTGCTGAGAAAGGTCAGCCACGCCGGACCATGGCTGCGGTCGGCGGGCAACGGCCGACCAAACAGGGCTGCCACGACCTGGCCGGCATCGCTTGCCTCGACAAAGTCGAAACTTCCGAGCTGGGTGTCCTGGAATGTCCAGCCAAAAAGCCCGCCATAAAACTGCTTCGCTTGCGCAATGTCGGGCGTCGTCAGTTCGGCCAGTATCATTTTGCCGGTGTGGTGGTCCTGCGTGGGGGGGTTCATCAATGGCGGGAAGGTCGGTCCGCCCTGCGCCCGCACTGGCCCCGCCGTCACAAGCCCATATGCGAGCGCCAATGCCGTGAGCCTTGCCGCCGGTATCATCCCGATTGGTCGCATAGCTCCGTCCGTTCTGCTTGCCGGAGCCCCAAGCGTTCGCAGCGGCGAAAGTTCGTTCGTGCAAGCCGGGTCGCGGGCCAAGGCACAGTACCTTCGGTCAGGTTAGCACGCCGGCGATGGCACCGCTCATGCAGGTGGCGATGGTGCCGCTCAGCACCGAGCGTAGACCAAGCATGGTGATTTCGGCCCGGCGCTCCGGCAGCATCGCGCCCATCCCGCCAATGAGGATGCCGAGGCTGCCGAAATTGGCAAAGCCACACATCGCATACGTGACGATGACCCGGGTGTGTGCACTCAAACCGGTTTGCGTGCTTAGCATGAGATAACTGACGAACTCGTTCAGCACCGTTTTCGTGCCCATTAGCAGGCCGGCGGCGCTGGTCTCGGCCCAGGGCACGCCCATCAGCCAAAGCACTGGTCGAAACGGGACGGCAAACAGGCTTTGCAGCGTCGGCGCGCCGGGAAGGTTGGCGAGGATGCTGTTACATAGGCTTACCAGCGCCACCGCCACCAGCAGCGTAGTGGTGATACCGACCAATGGGCCAATCCCGTCTGCCGTGCCCCTAACGAGGGCGTCCAGCGCGCCCGCGGCACGCGGACGATTGAGCGTGGCCGGAGCCGTCTGCGTTGCCGGGGCGAACGGCACCATCAGGCCGGCCACCGCGAGAGCGGCTGGCGTGCTGATGACGGCCGCAACGATGATCGTCCCGAGCGCGTTGGGGATCACCGGGCCGAGAATGGTGCTGTAAATAACCATGACCGTGCCAGCGATACCTGCCATTCCGCAGCTCATGATCGCAAACAGCTCGCCCCGCTGCATGCGCGACAGATAGGGACGGATCAGCAGCGGCGCCTCGATATGACCGACAAAGATGTGCATCGCCGCAGCGAGAGCCAGCGGACCGTCGATACCGACCACCCGCCGCAATATGATGGCGAATAGGGCAGTGACGCGCTGCAATATGCCCCAGTGGAATAGCAGCGAGCCGATGGCGCTGATGATAAGCACCAGCGGTAGGATCTTGAACGCGAGCACCAAGCTCGCCTCCGGGTGAGCAACGGCAAACGGGGGTGGCCCGCCCCCGAGATAGCCGAATAGGAACGTGGTGCCATCGTCAGTTGCCTGCTGCAATGCATTGGCCACGCCGTTCAGCAGCAGGATTACGCGTCGCGCCGGGCTGAAATCGATGAGCATCAACGCCAATAGCCATTGCAGCGCCAGCCCGCCGCCGACAACTCGCCATGGAATTTGGCTTCGTCGTTCGCTCAGGAGCCAAGCCAAAGCCAGCAACGCCATCCAACCAACTAGGCCTCGCACACTGCTCTCCCGCATGGCAGCACGGCCATAACCCGACCGAGCCGCCGCGTCGATGCGGTTTGCCCATGCCTGCTGCCGACCCTATCGTGTTGCACCGCACGAAGGAGCCGACATGCCGCACCCATGGCGCCAAGGAACCACCACTCGGATCGATTGCAACGATGGAGGCTTGGCATGAGCCGGACGATCACCGTGGCCGCCGCCCAACTCGGTCCGATTCAACGCGCCGAACCTCGCGCGGAGGCGGTCGGCCGGATGGTGCGGCTGATGGAGCGGGCAAGCGCCCGCGGCGTAGAACTCGTGGTGTTTCCGGAGCTGGCTCTCACCACGTTTTTCCCGCGGCACTACTACGCCGACCGCGCTGAGGCCGACATCTGGTTCGAAGCCGCGTTGCCATCGGCCGACACCGCGCCCTTGTTTGCGGCAGCGAGGCGCCATGGCATCAGCTTCCACCTGGGCTACGCCGAATTGACCACAGACGGCCGGCACTTCAACACCGCCATCCTGGTAAATCCCGAAGGCGAGGTAATGCTCAAATACCGCAAGGTCCATCTTCCAGGGCATGCCGAACATGACCCGGCGCGCATGGTCCAGCATCTTGAGAAGCGCTACTTTGAGGTGGGGGACCTTGGCTTCCCGGTCATTCGCGCCCCGCTTGGAACCATCAAGGTGAACGCCGGCTTGATGATTTGCAACGACCGGCGCTGGCCTGAGGCGTGGCGGGTTTTGGGGCTGCAATCGGCCGAACTCGTCATGCTTGGCTACAACACGCCTGCCATCAATCAGGACGCGCGCGGCTTTGAGGCGCATCACCTGCGCGTGCTGCATAGCCACTTATCCATTCAGGCGGGCGCATACCAGAACGCCGTCTTCGCCATCGCCGCTGCCAAGGCGGGGGTGGAGGATGGCTGCGAGTTGTTCGGCAACTCCGTTATCGTCAATCCTCAGGGCGAGATCATGGCCGAAGCAACAAGCTGGAGCGACGAGCTGATCACGGCTGACTGCGACCTGGACCGCTGCATCCTAGGCCGGACCACCATCTTTGCCTTCGACAAGCATCGGCGCCCTGAGGCCTATGGCCGCATCACTCAACAGGTCGGCGCCGTTGAACCGCAGGAGTGGCCGCAGACAGGCTCCTAGAGTGTCGATGTCGATCAAGCAGGTGTTGGTGTCCCGCCACGTTTTTCCGCGGAGCCGTGGGTTCGCGAGATGGCGAGTTTTCGCATGAGGGCGGTGATGGCGACTTTGGAGGGCTCGATGAGCATGGTGAGCGCGGTCGCCTCGGCGCTGCGGGGGATGGTGCTGAGAAGTTCAAGCTGCGCTTTGAGGTTTGGATCGGTCCGGCACAGCGCGCGTAGGGCGGCATCGACGGGCTCGGTTTTGGCGTGGTGACCGTTGGCTTCTGCAAAGCGTCTTGCCTTTAATGGATTGACCTTGCCATGGGCAGTCCGGCCTGGTCGAGCTGGCGTTTAAGGCGGTGATGATATGCGCCGCTTGGCTCGAACACGACCCGGTTGAGGGCATGCTGCTGCAGACATGCCAACGAGGCGGTGATGCCGGAAGCTGTGTTGGCGAACTGGCGCGCGCTGGCTTGTGGTGGAGATAGACGTCGAGAGTGCCCTCGGAGATTTTAGCGCCCAAGGGTTGGACTACGGTGGCGGTCCGCTTTTCCAGGTCCCGTGCTTGTCCGCCGGGCCGGTAAGCCCGGGCATCCGTTGCGGCCACGAGGAAAAGAGAGGGGCGGTCAAACTCTCATTCGTCCCATCACGGCCGGCAGATCCTCAACCCACGCCTCCCGTGAGCGTCAGGATTGGACCACTAGTTCGTTTTATCGCTGGCCTGCTGCTTAGGGCTGATATCGATTTTAAAATACTGCTGGGCGATCTTTTTGAAGGTGCCATCGGCATTCGCCTCAGTGATGGCTTTGTTGAACATGTCTCTAAGATCAGTATCGTCGGGCCGAAAGGCGCCCGCGACACCGGGGCCAAAAATATCGGGGATCCGTGGAATTTCGGCTACAATTCGGCAGCATCCGGAGTTTTTGTCGATAAAGGTCTGCGAGACAATCTCCTCGCCGACGACATAGTCTAACCGGCCGTTTGCGAGGTCGGCAAACGGCTCGTCGCCACCTGGATACAGTTTGACGTCGATGCCTTTGTAATACTTGTCCAGATAGTTCGCGAATGTCGTCGACGACTGAGTGCCGACCGTTTTGTCTTTCATGGCAGCAAGCGAAACATCGTTGCTTTTGTTGGCCGCAGAGGTGACCCAGACCGTTGGTGTGGCATAGTACACGTCAGAAAACGCGACAAGCTTGGCTCGCGGCGGAGTCTCGTTCATCGAGGACAAAATTACATCGAACTTGCCGGAGAGCAGCGCTGGGATAATGCCGTCCCAATCTTGATTTTGAATCGTGCAAGTTACCTGCATTTTCGCACACAAAGCGTTAGCGTAGTCGACCTCAAACCCAATGATCTGGCCTTGCGGATTGACGCTTTCGAATGGCGGATAAGTCGCATCCATGCCAATGCGCACTGTCTTCCAGTCTTTGGCGCCCGCGTGGTGACTTGAGAACATCGCCGTGATGCTCAGCAGCATAGCCAACATGGGTTTCGTCTTCATCGCAATCTCCCAGCGCACACAATGGCGAACTCTCTAGGGTTAGACGCCGCAAGATGTGTGCCAGCCGTCCCTTAGATTGTACCAACAGTGCGGATTCGCGCTCGCGGGAAAATTTCAGACTGCGCGAGGACGGGAGTGGCGGGCCTGATCCGGTCGACAATGGCGCGCAAGTGAGCCCGGATGCCGGCGGACGATAGCAGCACAGGCATCTCGCCAGCCGCCTGCGCGGTATCGAACGCCTGCCGCAGCCGTTGCATGAACTCGCTCAAACGCGACGGCGCCATGGCAAGCTGGCGTTCATCGGCCGGCCCGACCAGGCTCTCGGCGAAGGCGGTCTCCCATTCGGGCGATAGCGCGATGAGAGGAATATAACCGGCCGGGCCAGTATGGCTGTCGCTAATCTGCCGGGCCAGACGAGACCGCACATGCGCCAAAATCCCGGCAACCGGACGGGGCTGGCCGCCACAAGCCTCCGCAATGCCTTCGAGCACCGTGGATAGGTCACGGATCGAGACCCGCTCGGCCAGAAGCGCCTGCAGCACTCGCTGAACCCCGCCAACGCTGATTTGAGAGGGGATCAGATCCGCCACCAGCTTGTGTTGGTCGCGTGGCATCTCGTCTAGCAGCTTCTGGGTCTCTGAGTAGGACAGCAGTTCAGCCATCGTCTCGCGGATCACCTCGGTCAGATGGGTCGTCAGCACTGAAGGCGGGTCGACCACGGTGCAGCCGCGTGCCATTGCCTCATCACGCCGCGACGGGTCGATCCAGAGAGCGGGCAGGCCGAAGGTGGGCTCGGCGGTTCGCTCGCCGGGCAATGCAGGGATGCCGCCTCTTGGATCCATGGCAAGAATTTGTGACGGACGCAGCTCACCCCGGCCAGCCTCGATTTCCTTGACCCGGATGGAATAGGTGTCCGCGCCCAACTGCATGTTGTCCTGGATACGGACCGGCGGGAGCACAAACCCCATCTCGGCCGCAATTGAACGGCGCAAGCCCTTGATCTGCTCGGTAAGCCGCGGAGTGTTGCCTCCGGCCAGGGCAAGCAGACCGTAGCCGAGCTCCAACCTGATCATGTCGATGCGCAGGCTGTCGGCGATCGGCGGCTCGCCGGGGGGTGCTGCGGCAGGCGTTTGCTCGTCCGCGGGGCTGGCTGGAGGATGTTTCCACCGCATCCAGGCGCCGCTCCCTGCTAAGCCTCCCAACACCAGGAAGGGCAGCATTGGCAAACCAGGCATCAAGGCCAAGACGCCTGCCGCCCCTGCCGCCATCGCCAAAGGCTTCGGACTGCCGCCTAACTGACGGATTAACACCGTGTCCGCAGCGCCATCCATGCCGCCTTTGGTGACGACGATACCGGCCGCCACCGAGACCACCAGCGCCGGAATTTGCGAGACGAGGCCATCGCCGACCGACAAGGTGGTGAAGGTGGCAGCGGCGTCAGCCAGCGGCATCCCGTGACGGATCAATCCGATGGCAAAGCCGCCGAAGATGTTGATGGAGGTGATCAGCAAACCGGCAATGGCGTCGCCGCGGACGAACTTGGCCGCACCATCCATGGCGCCGTAGAATCCGCTTTCCTCCTCCAACTCCTTGCGACGGACCCGCGCCTTGGCCTCATTGATCAGTCCTGAAGACAAGTCAGCGTCAATGGCCATCTGCTTGCCGGGCATCGCGTCAAGGCTGAACCGCGCGGCGACCTCGGCGATGCGGCCCGAGCCTTTGGTGATGACCATGAAGTTCACGACCAGCAGGATCGCGAACAGGATAACGCCGATCACGACGTCTCCACCCATCAGAAAGCCGCCAAACGCGGCTACAACGTGCCCGGCGGCAAGCGGACCTTCGCTGCCATGGCTGAGGATAAGCCTCGTCGTTGCGACGTTTAGGGATAGACGCAACAGGGTGGTAAGTAGCAGCAGGGTAGGGAATGACGTGAAATCGAGCGGCCGTTTCAAGAAAATTGCTACCATCAGCACGAGGACAGCGGCGGTGATCGAAAGCGCCAGCCCCATGTCTAGCAGGATAGTGGGCAATGGGATGACAAGCACCGTCAACAGCATCACCATGCCCAACGCCAATCCGACATCGGTGCCAGGGCTGTATTTACGCGCGAATGATTGAATGGTCTGAAGCATCAGTGGGACGATCTCGCCGTTACTAGAACTCTAGCGGTCATGCTGCCATGCCGGCGGGCCGAGGAACAGCAACGCCCGCGGCGCTATAGTCCCGCAACTTGTTACGCAGGGCGCGTATGGAGATGCCGAGGATCGTCGCGGCATGGGTGCGATTGCCGAAGGTGTGAACAAGGGTCTGCAGGATGAGGTCTTTCTCCACGTCATCCATGGTCCGCCCGACTAGGCTGCTCCCGCCCGATGGCGAGGGCGACACGGCCGGGAGCGAACTGCCGTTCTCTGGCAATTCCACCGCGTCTACCTCGTCACCACCCGATAGTAGCACGGCTCGATGGATGGTGTTCTCAAGTTCGCGTACATTGCCGCGCCAGCCGTGCCGAGCCAACTGTGCGTGCGCTGCTGACGAAACGGCTCGCACGGCAACGCCATTCACGTCCGCATAATGGCGGGCGTAGTGTTCTGCCAACGCCGCTATGTCTCCTGGGCGTTCACGCAATGCCGGGATCCGCAGGTTGACCACGTTCAGGCGGAAATACAGGTCTTCACGGAACCGCCCGGCTGACGCCTCCGCCAGCAAATCCCGGTTGCTGGTGGCCAGAATGCGGACGTTGACCTTCACCGGCCCGGCCCCGCCCAAGCGGTCGACCTCACGCTCCTGGATCGCGCGCAGCAGCTTGGCTTGCAGCCGTACATCCATCTCGCTGATCTCGTCGAGCAGCAATGTGCCGCCATCCGCGGCCTCGAACTTGCCAAGCCGCCGTGCGGCGGCACCGCTGAACGCCCCCTTTTCATGCCCGAACATCTCGGACTCCAGCAGGTTTTCCGGTATGGCGGCGCAGTTAAGCGCAACAAAGGGACCATTGGCGCGGCGGGACTTACGGTGAATATGGCGCGCCAACACCTCCTTTCCGGTGCCGCTCTCACCCGTGATCAACACCGAGGCTTCGGACCCGGCAACCTGTTCAGCTCGCTTCAGCGTGGCCAGCATCACCGGGTCGCGCGCGATAAGGGTGTGGCTGTCGCCGCTGGCAGCCTGCAGGATGGCAGCGATCAAATCCGGATCGGGCGGCAGCGGCAGGAACTCGCGGGCACCATCACGGATGGCGCGAACGGCCGCGGCCGCGTCAGTGTCGGTGCCACAGGCAACCACCGAGACCGACATGCGCTCGGCGGCAAGCCCGCGCACCAAGGCGCCGACGTCGTTGCACACGTCGCACAAGACGAGATCAACACGGGCGTCGGCGCGCAAGCGGGCGATCGCTCCCTCCACCGTATCGACCTGGTCAAGCTTGGCTCCTCGAGCCATGGCGATGCGAGCCGCCTTGCCGAGTTCTCCAGACAGCGAGCCGACGAGCAGCACCCGCATGCCGGCATGACTCATGAGCGGTCTGCCTTAACGATCTCGGTCATGGTCACGCCAAGGCGGTTGTCATCCACCATCACCACCTCGCCACGTGCGACCAGGCGATTATTGACATAGATATCGATGGCCTCGCCCAATTTGCGGTCCAGCTCGACCACGGCGCCGCGGCCGAGCTTGAGCAATTGACTGACCTGCATCGTTGCCTTGCCAAGCACGGCGCTGACCGTGACTGGGATGTCATATACGGCTTCCAGATCGCGGATGGCGCGCGGCCCGGTGTTGCCGGTAGCCAGGTCCGGAAGTTCCACCAAGTCCATGTTATCAGGCATTTATTGTCTCCGACTGATGTGTTTGGCTGTCGAGCAGGCCGAGCATGGCCAGCGCTTCGTCAATGGCAGCCCGAGCCCGTGCGCCATGCCGGCTGGCCGACCCGGCCGACCAAGTCACCCTGACATCGCCGGGCGCGATCGCGTCTGCGGGTTGCAGGGTGATCCGTTCGACGACTTCGAAATCCATGGCGGCGAGCTCGTCTTGCAGCATGGCAATCATATGTGGGTGGACACGCACGGTGATCCGCGGCTCCTCGGTGAGGACCGGCAGCACGATGCGCACGAACGCCCGCACTTCGTTGGCGCCATGCCGGGTGCAAAGCGCGGGCAAGCAGGCGGTCAAGGCGGTGAGCATGCAGCGGGCTGCGGCCTCAGCCGCTTCTGCTGCCAGATTGCGCGCGGCCTCCCGGGCGTCGCCCATGTTTTCGGCCATGAGGCGCAATACTTGCAGCCGAGAGGCGGCGATACTGCGTTCGGCCTCGGCAAGTCCGGCGGCACGGCCGTCCGCTCGAGCGCTGTCTAGTTCCGCGGCACTAAAAACGGGCTCGATCACCTCTGGCTCCGGAGCGGGTTCGTCTGCAGAACTCGGCACCGGTGCTGCCTCGTCGAAATCCTCCGCATAGAGCACGCCAGCCAGACTCGGCCGGGATGCAGCGGCGTAAGACGAGGCTCTAGGGGCGAACAATGGGCTTGCTTCGCTCATGTTAATAGACGATCTCCTCATCCTTGCCCTCGCCAATCTCGATCGTGCCTTGCGCGGCCAAGTCCTTGGCAAGGGCTACGATCGAGGCTTGCGCTTCGTCGACATCGCGCAGCTTGACAGGCCCCAAGCTGTCGATGTCGTCGCGCAGCATTTTGCCGGCCCGCTCGGACAAGCTCTTCATGAACAGATCCCGCAGGCTTTCGGAGGCACCCTTCAAAGCAAGTGGAAGTTTATCTTTCTCGACCACTCGCAGCAGGCCTTGGATGGCGGTGGAAGACAGGCGCGAAAGGTCGTCGAACGTGAACATCAAGGACTTGATCTTGTCGGCGGACTCGCGATTGCGCTCTTCCAACGCCGAGACGAAGCGCGACTCGCTGGCTCGGTCCAGGTTGTTGAAAATCTCGGCCATCATCTCGTGCGAGTCACGCCGGGTCGATCGGGCCAGGTTGGACATGAACTCCGCGCGCAGCGTGCGCTCCACACCGTCCAACACTTCCTTTTGCACGCTTTCCATACGAAGCATACGCATAACGACCTCGATGGAGAAGCTATCAGGCAGCAGCGTCAGCACGCGTGCGGCGTGATCCGGCTTGATCTTGGACAACACAACGGCGACCGTCTGCGGGTACTCGTTCTTCAGGTAGTTCGACAACACTGCTTCGTGGACGTTGCCCAGCTTGTCCCACATCGTGCGGCCGGCTGGGCCGCGGATTTCCTCCATAATCTGGGCCGCACGATCCCGCGGCAGCGCTTTCTGAAGCAGCCGCTCGGTGCTCTCAAATGTCCCAACCAGGCTGCTCAGGCCGCCCATGCTTTCGCCGAACTCGACGCAAAGCGCTTCTACCAATTCGGCTTTCACACTGCCAAGTTGTGACATGGCAGCCGAGATTTCCTTGATCTCGTCCTCATGCAGCATGCCGAACAGCCGGCTTGATTGCTCCTCTCCAAGAGCCAACATCAGCACGGCCGATTTCTGCGCGCCCGTCAGTGCCACCGCAGTTCCGCTCGGTCGCATGCTTAGCTTGCCTCCTTTGCCATCCAGTTGCGCATCACAGCCAGACTTTCCTCAGGATGTTGCTCGATCAGCTCGGCAACCGTGCGCAGCGAAGACGCGCGTATTGCACCCACGATGCTGCCCTTCTGCACCATCGTCTCTCCGTCGGATGCACGGACGAGGCTGGTGCCCGGTGGCAGTGCGGCCATTCCAGGCCCTCGAGGTCCGGCCAGCGCCAATGCACCGGCCGCTGCTCCGGGTGCCACGCTGCCGGCGGTCAACGCCATGCCCTCTGCGGCCGAGCTATCCAGTGCTGCCGGCGCAATCGTGGTAAGCCGCATTACCATGGGACGGAGCACAAACAGCAGTGCTGCCAGGGCGACTGCAACGATCAGACCGGTTTGCCCTAGCCGCATCACGTCCGACTTGTCGATGGGCAGGTTGAATACGCCGGCCTTAGCGGGCGCTACCGTTTCATCGGGCGCCGTGAAACGCATGCTGACCACTTCCACCTTGTCGCCGCGCTTCTCATCGAAGCCAATGGCGCTGCGGGCAAGCGCCCCGATGCGGGCGAGTTCGTCCGGTGTGCGGTCCTGCCAATTGACGCTACCGTCTGGCGCTTTGACCGACACTTGGTCGACTAACACGGCGAGGCTGATGCGGCGGACCGTCGGTTGCTCGCGCACGACAGTGCGCACGGTTTTGCCGATTTCGAAGTTCGTCGTCTCTTCGGTGTGTTGTTCCTGGCTGCCGGCCGGCGTGGAGCCAGCATCGGCATTAGGAAGGTTATTGGCCACGCTGACGGAGGTGTTCTGCTCGGTGCTCTTACTGGTGCTGCTATTGTTTTGTGTCGACCGCTCGACCTTGCTGTCCGGATCAAATTTTTCCTGCGTTTCCTTCACCTGCTCATAGTCCATGTCCACGGCCGTTTCGACACGCACCCGGCCCGGCCCAAGCGAGCGCTCCAACATTTCTTCCACCGCGCGCGAAAGCCGTTGCTCGGCGGCAACGCGGAGTTCCGCCGCACTCTGCGCCACCGCGTCGGTCTCAGCCTCCCCTGCACGGGCGAGAAGGTTGCCGCGGCTATCAATGATGGCGATGTTTTGGGGGCGTAAACCGGGGACGGCGGAGGCTACAAGGTTCAAAACCGATTGCACACCCTCTCGGTCCATGCGCATGGCTCCCGCCATGGTCAGAACAATGCTGGCCTGCGCTTCCTGCTGATCGCGCGAGAACGGCTCTCGTTTCGGCAGGACCAAGTGGACGCGAGCCGCCCGAACACCGGAGATCATTTGGATAGATCGTGCCAGTTCGCCTTCAAGCGCGCGTGTTTGACTAATGGCCTGCTGGAACTGGCTAGAGGTTAGGCCGTCTCCACGGTCGAAGATTTCGTAGCCGATACTGCCGCCAGAAGGCAGGCCGGCTTTCGCCAGCAGCAGCCGGGCGCGCGCCACGTCCGAAGCAGGCACCGAAATGCGGGAGCCATCGGGGCCGACATCATGCGCGATATGCGCCTTATCCAATTGGTCCGCGACCTGCGCTGCTTCACGCAAATCCATATCGGCGTATAGCAAGGACATATGATCATTGCCGGTGCCGCCGTGCAGGGCCAGGAAGGCAAGCATGATCAGCATGAAGCCGGCGACAGCGGCCATCGCCAACAAACGGCCTATCCCGAGAGCCTTGAAACCTTCCAGCAACGCTGCCATGACGCGAGCCCACCTACACCCGGCGACTTCCTGCCGCGCAATCATCCTCCTCGGTTTGGGTTACCAGCCCGTTAACGACCCGGCAGAATTTGCCGATCAGCTCCTAGTTGGCGACCGACTCGATATTGCTGAACGGCGTGGTCAGCGCACCAACCTGTATCGACACCACGCCGTTGCTGTTTGTCACGCCCGTCGCTGTGCCGGTGACGGTGAAGGGCACCGGCGTTGCCGTGGCGTTCGAGCTGCCCCCCGTGACCGTGGCGGTGTAAACCCCGTCGGGCAAGGTGTTGCCGGAGTTGTCGGTCCCGTCCCACGTCCAACGGTTGGCACCTGCCGTGGAGGTCAGCGACGCGTCTTTCACGTCTACTCCCGAGCTGTTTGTGAGCGAAATCGACACAGGCTCGGCGGTAGCCGTGTTGAAGTTGAGCGTGCCGGTGCCGCTCTGCAGGGCCAGTTGCGGGCTATTGATCGTAACCTGCTTGCCGACCACGCCGCTGGCCTGGATTGTCTCAGTGCCCTGTGTCGCCTGGATCAATGTGGTCAGGCTGCCGTTGGTGGTGATTTGCTGCTCCACCTCGCTGAACTGGACCAGTTCCGAAGTGAACTGATTGGTGTCCATCGGGCTTGACGGGTCTTGGTTCTGCAGTTGCGTCAGCAGCAGGTTCAAGAAGGAGTTAAAATTGTTCGTCAGGGACGTCAGGGGATTGGTGGCTGAACTGGTGGTGGCACTGCCGCTGCTGGCCGCCGTCGTGGCGGCGTTGGCTTGGGTACCGGTTGAAACGCCGGAGATAGAACCGCTCATCGCTGCTTCCTTTTAAGCTGTGATATCGACGCCGGCGCGCAGCCGGTTGGTGGTAAGGATCGAACTCGTTGCAGATCTGGTGCCAGCGATACAAGTTCCCTGCTCGTCGTCGGAGTTCCGCGACGACGAGCGGCCCTGCTGCCCGTTGGAGCGCTCGCCCGCGGCCGAGTTGTTGCCGCCGCTGCTAGCACCACCACCGTTGAAGCCCTGGCCCGCATCGGTCTCAGGCTTGGCCAGGCTGAGGTTCAACGTCCTCCCTTCCTGCGGCAAGCCGGCGCTATCCAATGCGTGATGAAGCTGCGCTTGGTCGGCGACGAGCAATTGCAGCGTCTCGGCCCGGTCGGCGGTGACTTGCACGTTCGCGCTGCCATCTGCTGCCCGGTCGATCTGAATGTGGACGCGGCCGAGTTCGCCCGGGTTCAGTTGCAGCGTCAACTGGCCGCCATTGGCCGTGTGCGTGAGCTGCACCAAAGCGGGGGTGACTTGCTGACTTGGCTGCAGCACGGCTGGCTTTGCCGCCGCGATTGCGGCCGCTGCTTGCGACGCATTGGGCGCGGTTACGCTCAACGTGGAGGCCGTCCCAGCTTGCGACGGCCCTCCAGCGTCGTTTGCTGCGGGGAGTTTTGTTAGCGTGACGGACAAGGGCAAAGATGTGTTTGCGGCGGGACCGGCCTTCCCATCTGCCAACGGCGTCTCCCCAAGTGCCGGCGCTTCAGGCTCTGCCGCAAAGGCCGCGCTGCTCTGACTGGTGGGCAGCACTTCGCCGTCCGATGCCGTGGGCAAGGCGGCAACAGGCGAGCCGGTCGCAAGTTTGGGCGCGACAGGAGCGGCTGCCGGCATGCTCGGGACCGTACTCACCGGGTTCGGTACAATGGGCAGACCATTCGCATCTGGCCCAGCCTGCCTCACCCGTGATGGCGCGCCCTTCAGCGCGTCGCTTGGCTTAGCCTGCGCCTTCGTTGGCGTGAACGAGTTGGCGGCCGACCCATCGCTGTTGCTCACTATTTCGCCGGCGGTCCCCATGATGAGCGGCGCATCCGCCACCGCGGTCGGCAACGCGGCGGACGCCGCAGATGCTGGTGCCGGATGTCCTGATGTTTGCAGCGCGGCAAGCACGGTGTTGAACGGGGCGGTAGGCGAGCCTGCCAGGGCTGTCGGTGCCGCGCTGCTGCTGTTGGGGGCAGCCGAGCGAGCGTGTGGGTTCGCCGGGGTCATGCCGACAGATTGCAGAGCATTGGAGCGGGGGAGGGACGTATTGGTCATCGCGAGCAGCATCGCAAAAGCTGTGCCGTGAATGGTTACGCACACCCATCAGTGCTGGAGCTCGTCGCAAGGGTGCGCACCTGTGTCTCCGGAGCGGCCGTGGCACTCACACCGGCCGTTCTCGCCGGCTATGCGGCATGAATTGCCTAGTCGTAACTGCCGGGTCTGGTACGATTTGGCCCGGTATGGCCGTTGCAGCGCTTCGCCACATTTCATTCTTTAACTGGCACGGTTTGTGCGCAGACGCTGCTGTGCGGCCATGGAGCAACGGCTCCGGGCTATGCGGTTGGGACGTTAGGAGCGCAGACATGGGTTCATTATTTGGCGCGTTGGATACCGCAGTGAGTGGGCTTAGCTCACAATCCGCGGCCTTTAGCAACATCAGCGATAACGTCGCAAACAGCCAGACTACCGGCTATAAGGACATCAATACCACATTCGATGACTATCTGACGACGAGCACCGCCTCGACCAACGATTCCGGTTTCGTCGGGGCGACGCCGCAATACGAGAACGGCGTTCAGGGCAATATCACGGCATCAACCAATCCCTTGTCGCTGGCTATTTCCGGCAACGGGTTTTTTCAGGTGACGCAAGAGCAAAGCGACGCCACCCAAGCCACCGTGCTCAGCTCGCAGACAGAATACACCAGGAACGGGGACTTCTCGCTCGATAAGAACGGTTACCTGGTCAACGATGTGGGGCAAGTGCTGAACGGCTACAACGTCGACCCAGTCACCGGCGTGCTCAACCAGACCACGGTCTCACCGATCGCCATCAATCAAAGCGCGTTCGCTCCCGTCGCAACCCAAAACGTGACGCTCAACGCGAACCTGCCTGCCACACCCACGACGGGGACCGCCACCGCGGCCTCACCGCTCGCCTCGCAGGTCAACGTCTATGATGCAGACGGCACGATGCACACCTTGGCGCTGAACTGGGTGCAGAACTCCGCCAACAATTGGACGGTGTCGATCTCGGCTCCGGATTCCACCCCGACCAACCTTGGCACCGCAACCATCGAGTTCGGCAATGCGTCGGCCAACAACACGCCGGCTGGAACCATTGGAACCATCACCGGCGACACCGGCACGGTCACCTCGTCCGCCTATGCCGGCAACGGGCCTGCGACATTGGGCATAAATGCCAACTTCGGCAACGGCGCGCAGCCTATAACGCTCAATCTCGGCACTTATGGCGGCGCCAGCGGCGTCACCCAATACGCCGGCAGCAGCTACACGCTCGAAGGCATCAGCCAAGATGGCGTGGCGCCGGGCTCATTTAGCGGCGTGACCATGCAGACCAGCGGGGACGTGGTTGCGAACTACAACAATGGTCAAACTCGCATCGTCGGGCAGGTTCCGTTGACCACCTTCGCCAATCCAGACCAATTGCAACGGCAAAACGGCCAGGCCTACACGCCCACGATCAACTCGGGCGTCGCCTTGGCGCAAACGGCTGGCAACGGCTCGGCGGGCGCATTGGTGGTTGGCTCATTGGAAGGCTCCAATGTGGACATCGCGACCGAGTTCACCAAGCTCATCGTGGCGCAGCAGGCCTATTCTGCCAATGCCAAGGTCGTGTCGACTGCCAACACCCTGCTGCAGACAACGCTCGACATGAAGCAGTGAGCCTAGGGGACCAGCATGGACCTGAACGCCGCCCTCAGTATCGCCACCAGCGGCCTGGCCGCTGTGAATGCCCAACTGACCGTCACCTCGCAAAACGTCGGCAACGCCAGCACGCCAGGTTATGCGGCGGAGACGGTCGCTCAATCGGCTCTTACCGCCGGGGGCATGGGCGATGGCGTGGCAACCGGCCCGGCGGTGCTCACCACCAGCCCGCTATTGCAAGCCGCGGTGTTCGATCAGAATGCCGACGTGGCCGGCCAGCAGGTCACGTCCAATGCGCTGGCTTCGCTCGACGGATTGCAGGGCACCACAGGCGCTGGCAACGACCTCGCCAGCCAGTTGGGCGCCTTGAGCAATGCATTCACGGTGCTCGATTCCAACCCTGCTGACGAGACGCAGCAGGGCGCCGTGGTGCAGGCGGCGCACACCCTCGCCACCGGCATCCAGAGCCAAGCTAGCGGCTATGCGACGGCTAGGCAGACGGCGCAAAACGGCCTGGTCACGAATGTGGCGGCCTTGAACACGGCAGTACAGGCGGTTGGAAGCCTTTCGAAGCAGATCATTGCGGCGAATGCCGCTGGGATCAGCACGGCGGACCTGCAGGTGCAGCTTAATGTGCAGGAGCAGAGCGCCTCGCAACTTTCCGGCATGCAGTTTCTCGCGCAACAGAACGGCGGCGTGATCGCCATCCAAGGTGGCAGCCAGGTCGACCTCGATGGTCCTTCACCGGGCCCGTTCAGTCTTGCCCAAGCTACCTTGGGCGCCGGGTCCGTCGGGCCGCCCCTGCTGCTCCAGGGCGGGACCATCAGCGGCCAAGTGACCAGCGGCAGCATCGGCGCGCAGCTTACCCTCCGCGACACGACTATCCCAACGTTGCAGGCAGGCCTCGACCAGTTCGCCGGCACCCTGGCACAGCGCTTTTCCGACCAGGGCCTTGCCCTGTTTACAAACCCGCAGGATACTGTGCCCAGCCCTGGCGCCCCCTACACCGGCTTCTCCAACGTCATTCAGGTCAACACGCAAGTGACCGCAAGCCCCAACTTGGTCCGGGACGGCACCGGCCCGGCGAACACGGCTGCGGGTGCGGCAGCGTTTACTCCCAACCCGGCGTTGACCGCAGGCGGACAGGCTGGTTTCACCACGCTCATCAACAACGTGCTGACCTATACATTCGGCAGCAACATCGCAAATGGGCTGACCCAGCCGCCACCCGCTACGACCGGGCTTGGCAGCTCCGGCACGATCTCGCTGCCTTACGGAACTGGGAGCACGCTGAGCGCCTTCGCCGCCAACCTCGTCAGCAATCAGTCACAGCAGGCCAACACCGCCCAGACGGCATTAACGAATGGTCAAGCGTTGCAGTCTACGCTGCAAACCAAGCTGTCCACCCAAACAGGCGTATCGATTGATAGCGAGCTCTCCAACTTGGTGGTTCTTCAGAATTCCTATGCCGCAAACGCTAAAATCATCAGCGCCGTGCAATCCATGTGGAACGACCTGATCAACCCGACGACCGGCACTGTCGCATGAATATTGGTGACAACGGTCCGCTGGGCCAGGCGATCTATGATAGCGGCGTGGTGCAGACCCAGCTCGACACACTAACCCAACGGGCATCTTCGGGCTATGTCGCCGATAGCTACGGCGGGTTGGGTGCTAACGCCGCCGCGGCGATCAATTTGCAACCCCAGATCACCTCGCTGACTGCGCAGCAATCGGCCATCAACGTCGCGAGTGGGCAGATCGGTGTGGCGCAAACGGCGCTGACACAGATCAGCACGATCGCGACCAACCTCAACGACGAGATCCCGACGCTCACCAACATCAATCCGAATCAGGTGACGTATGTGGCCAGCGCCGCTAAGTCGGCGCTGCAGCAGATTGCCAGTTTGCTCGACACCACGGATGGCAGCAATTACGTGTTCGCTGGCACTGACAGTTCAAACCCCCCCATTCCTAATCCAAGCCAAATCACCTCAGCGGCATTCTTCACCCAGATTGGGACGGCGGTGCGAGGTTTGGCGGCCAATGGCGCTGCTGTCACGCAGACCAGTGCCAAGAACGCGCTGAGTGCCAATTCGCCGTTCAGCACCGCCCTGCAGACCGGTTCAGCCAGCACCCTGACCCCGACGCTACAGCTTGGCACGGGCGCCCCCATATCGACCGGAGTTTTGGCAAACCAGAACACGCTTGTGCCGGCGAGCACGGGCGCCAACAGCACTGGGTCTTACACGCAAGACATCATACTCAGCTTGACCACCTTGGCCAATCTCACGCCCAGCCAGGTCAACAACACCGGTTTTTCCAGCTTGGTGCAAGGAACCCAGACAACACTGTCCAGCGCGATCGGCACGCTAAATTTGGAAGCCGGCTCGTTGGGAAACATTCAGTCCAACCTGACGGCCCAGCAAACCGATTTGAGCAGCACGAGCACGGCGCTCACCTCACAGGTATCATCGGTGGAGGACGCCAATATGGCCCAAACCATTTCCGATATCTCTGAGGTTCAAACTCAACTGACGGCCAGCTACAAGCTGATCTCGGAGCTTAAAAGCCTCTCTTTGGCAAACTATCTCTGATTTCTTCACCTTGGATTAATCATTAAGGCGCATGATTAGGCTCAGCCCACCAAAAGCGTGGGGCAGGCTTTCACCTTCAGGATCAGCAAGGTAAGACACCATGTCCCTAAACTCAGTCAACACCAACATCGGCGCCTCCATCGCCCTACAGTCGCTCAATAACACAAGCTCGGAACTCTCCGCGACCGAAAAGCAGATTTCGACCGGCTATCGCGTGAACGACGCCTCGGACGACGGCGGCGCCTTCGCGGTCGCGCAGAACATTCGATCGAACGTCTCTGCTCTTACCAGCGTTAATCAGCAGCTCGGCAATGCCACGGGCCTCGTGACAACTGCGGAGACGTCTCTGACCAGCATTTCGAACGACCTGACAACGGCCAAGGGCCTGCTTGTGAAAATCGCCGACGCCTCGATCTCAGACGACCAGCGTGCGCAGTATCTGACTTCGTACAACAGCCTGATCTCAAGCGTTGCCGACGCAGTGGATGGTTCGACTTACAACGGCCAAACGCTGCTGGGCGCTGCATCTGGCGCCGTGGCCGGGACTTCCAAGGCTGTGATCAGCAATGAGGCAGGTTCCACCTACACGATCTCTGCCGAAAGCAACGCGACGACAGCCAATAGCTTGGCCCTCTTGGTGGGTAGCACATTTACTCGAACCGCCGCTGGGACAGACAGCTTCGGCAGCGTCGCGCTTACTGCCGCACAGTCGGCGGCATTGACGGCCCTCGCCGCTGGCGGCAGCTTCAGTGCGCTGCAGACCGCGGTCTCCAATCAGCTTAACCAGATTGGTGCCGACTCCAACTACCTGAGTAGCCAACAGACCTTCAACAGTGACAAGATCGATAGCTTGAACTCTGGTCTTGGCTCTCTCGTTGACGCCAACCTGTCGCAAGAGTCTGCATTGTTGCAGTCTTTGCAGATCAAGCAGCAGCTCGGAACCCAGGCTTTGTCGCTCGCCAACCAGGCTCCACAAAGCCTGCTCAGCCTATTCAAGTAACCGGCGCACTCGGGGGCGGTTTAGCCGCTCCCGAGGTTTCCGGTCCGCAAGCCTTGGTCAGGAAAATCCATGTCTAATCTTGTACTTGAATTGCGGCAGGGCGAAGTGATGATCGTCAATGGCGCCCCCATTCGGTTCCGCACCAAATCGCGCATCGAGCTCACCGCACACGCGCGATTCCTATTCGGCAAGCAGATCATGCAGCCGGATCAGGCAGATAGCCCAGCCCGGCGGATCTACTTTGCTTTACAATCCGCCTACATCGGCGCGGATGACGAGCGCCCGCGCGGCCTGGAGGCGGCTCGCGACCTTATCGCCCAGTTCAAGGAAGCCACGTCTTCCAAGCTCGCTTGCGAGATCCTGGATCGAGCCTTGTCTGCGGCGGAGGCCGACGACTGTTACAGCGCCTTGAAATTGGCCCGGCGCATCATTCGTCATGAAGATACCGTGCTGGGCCGGGTGTCCAGCTCAACTGCGGCCGCTCAGGCGGCCGAATAGCGAGAGGAGTTCAGACGATGGCAACAATGACGCGCGCAACACGGGCTTATCAGGCATCCGCGGATAACCGCAGCCTTCGCGCACAAGAGGCAGACGTGTTCATGCGCGCCAATGGTGCGCTCCGTTCCGCGCTCGTTGGTTCGCCAGTGGACCGCGTCCGAGCATTGGCAGACAACCGTCGCCTATGGCTAACCGTTGTGGGCGTCGTGATGGACCCGGATAACAAGCTTCCAGCTCCGCTACGAGCATCAATCGTCTCCGTTGGCCGATCCGTCCAACGCGAAATGGACACGTCCTCGCCCAACCTCGACTTTCTGATTGCAGTGAACGAAAACCTCGTCGCCGGGCTCTGCGCCTAACGCGCGCCGAATATTAGGAGCGCAGAGGACAGGCCATGAGTGGAACTATCGGCGGCCTGGGTAATCTCGTAATATCTTTGTTTGACAACGCTGACTCGTCATCGTCCGATAATCTTCTCTCGATTGTCTATGGCAATGGCGCGGCCTCTGCGGCAGGGTCGAGCCCGATTTCTGCCCTGAACAGTGCTGAGGCGCACAGCACGCAAGCTATTGCACAAACGGCCGCTCAGCCCGCGGTGGCGCGCGATATTGCAACATTCCGCAAGGCGGTCGCAAGCGCGACCAGTCCGGCCAGCCTGCTTCAAGATCAGACAGTGCTCAAAGTCTTGCTCACAGCAAATGGCTTGGGTGATCAGGTTAACTACCCAGGTCTCGCCCGCAAAGCACTGTTGTCAAATACGGAAGACGCTAAAAGCCTCGCCAACACCCTCAACGACTCGACTTGGAAAGATACCACAGCCCTCTATAATTTTGCCAATAAGGGGCTGAGCGTCCTCCAAAATCCCCAAGTGATCAACACGCTGGCAAACGGCTATGCCGAGGTCACGTGGCGCAACTCGCTGGACCAAACAACGCCTGGCCTATCCGAAGCGCTAACGTTTCGTAGCGAGGCTTCAGGCATCACATCCGCCTTGCAAATTCTCGGTAGCGCCACCCTGCGAACCGTCGTGACCACGGCGCTTGGCATCCCTGAGCAGATTGCGCTCCAAGACCTTGGAGCCCAGCAAAATGCGATTACTGCTAAGGTCGACATCTCCCGTTTTCGGGATCCATCGTTTGTCGAGTCGTTCACTCAGCAATACCTGCTCGCGGCACAGCAGACGGCTAGCAGCAGCAGCAGTAATGGAAGCAGTCTTGATCAGCTTGCCGTCTCAGCTCGAGGACTGGTGGTCTAGAACATCAAGCCTGCCCGGCAGCAATCCCTCCCGCCATGAGGCTCGCCTGAATAGCATGCGTGCAGTCAGTGCTCCCGCGCTCGTTTCATACGTTCCCAAACCCGCTCGGCGGTAAACGGCGGCGCGCAAAACCGCACGCCCGTTGCATCGAACAGGGCGTTTGCAAGCGCCGCAGCAACCGGATTGAACGGGCTTTCGCTCATAGATTTGGCACCAAGTGGTCCAAACGCATCGTGCGTCTCGGCAAACAGAACTTCGGTCTCCGGTAGATCACCCCAGGCCGGGATATGATAGTCCCGAAACCGCGAGTTACAAACGGCGCCAGTGCCATCAAGGGTAAGGTCTTCATAAAGCGCCGCTCCAAGCGCTTGCGCGACGCCACCCTCAATCTGCCCCCGACATTGCCGTGCATTGAGCACGCGGCCGGCATCGGCAGCATGCACGCTTCGCAAGATACGTATTTCGCCGGTCCGGCGGCTCACGGCGACCCGGAACGCCTGCACGTTAAAGGCAACCGACCGTGGCGATGCGTCAGCGCGGCGCAGCACCGCAATGCCTCGGTCGGCCAACTCGCTCAGTTGCAGGGTTGTATCAGGTCCCACGACGGCGCCATCCACGATCCGGCATGCCTGAGCGGGACAGTTCAGGCGCTTGGCTGCCGCGGCTAACAGTTTGTCGCGAAGGCCCCTGGCTGCAAGCTCGCTTGCTCGCACCGCAACGACGACGCCGGTGCTGCCGAAAGCACCGGTGTCGTGATCTAGCAAATCTGTGTCGCAGCGGTGCAAACGGATGCGGCTGGGCGAGGTATGCAATATCTCCGCGATTACCTGGCGGTGTACCGTGGACGTTCCATTGCCGAACTCGGCCGTGCCGACAAAAGCGTCAAATTGGCCGTCCCCGGCGAGGCATAGCCTCACGTCTGACCGGTGGCCATATGGCGGCGCAGTGTCGATCATGCCGAGTGCCACACCTTCCCCGCAGAGCCATTCGGCCCCAGCCGGCGCAGCCAATCCGCCAGTCTCGCGCATTCTGCGCTCTACTAAGTCAAGGCACTGGTCCAAACCGTAGCTGCCGAACTCGACGTCGCTGACGCCCCCGTGCAGAGTGCGCAGGGTATCACCAGGCCGTACCACGTTGTCGCGCCGGAAAGTATATGGATCAATGCTCAGTCGCTTGGCGAGCCCATCGATGGCTTGCTCCATGGCAAAAATCGTCTGGCTTAGGCCATAGCCACGAAATGCCCCAGCAGGAACGGTATTACTGTACACGACGACAGCATCAACCGACCAGTTTGCGCAGCGATAAACGCCAAGCACTTCGCCGCAAGCGTGTTCCAGAACGGCGGGGCTGTGATTGCCATAGGCGCCCGCATTCGCCACCACCGTCAGGGACAAGGCCGTCAAACGGTCATCCTGGCCCGCCGCGGCGAGCGCCTTGACCTGCATCGGATGCCGGGTGGTTGTCGTTGCGAACTGCTCCGCGCGAGTTAGCTCGAGTTGCACCGGCCTGCCCAGGCCCAGCGTTGCGAGCGCGCAGATATCCTCCACAAGAAGCTCCTGCTTCCCGCCAAACCCTCCTCCAACCCGATCAGCAAACACCCGTATCCGGCTCGAAGGCAAATCGAACAAGTCCGCCAAGGCCAGCCGGACCAGAAAAGGCACCTGCGTACTGGTTCGTACAACTAGTCTGTCCCCCTCCATCCAGGTCGTGACACAATGAGTTTCCATGGCGGCATGCTGGACACGCTGCAGATCACAGCAAACCTCTTCAACTGCTCGGGAGTTACCTAAGGCCACACCCAAGTCACCTTGAGACCTTTTTACTGCCGCCACGATATTGCGCCTTGCGTCAGCAATGCGCTCGACCTGTTCGCTGTGCAGAACGGGGGCTCCAGGCTGCATTGCCGCAACTGGGTCGAACACCGCAGGAAGCAACTCATAAGTAACGGCGAGTGCCTCGCATCCCGCCTCTGCAGCCGCGACATCATGAGCAACCACGGCAGCGACACGCTGTCCCTTAAAACGAACGATATGATCCAGCAGGCGGGTATCTGCGGGATCGGCGCGCGTGTCTTCGTGCCGAGCCGTCGAATAAAGCGACTTGGGCGCGTCCTCATGAGTAAAGACCGCAATTACTCCAGGCGTAGCCATCGCCGCAGTCCTATTGATGCTTAGAACCCTGGCATGCGCATGGGGCGATCGCAGCAGGCGCATGTGTAAGAGCTCAGCAGGTGCGATATCGAGCGTGTAACGTGCTGCTCCTGTCACAAGGTCAGTCGAGTCGTACGCGCGCTCGCTTGCGGTCTCTGCCTCGTCCTGGGTCCGTCCAAGAAGCGCATCTCGAATGACCCGGTAGCCGGTACAACGACACAAGTTGCCCTTCATCGCCTCGTCAGGGTCACCGTGCTGCCGCTCTGACAACGCGCACGCTGTCATAATCATTCCCGCTGTGCAGAAGCCGCACTGGAAACCTTGTGCGTCCACAAACGCCGTTTGGATGGGATGCAGTCCATCACGCTTCGCAAGCCCTTCAATGGTGAGCACCTGGCGGCCCGCGGCCCGATACGCAGGCAGCAGGCAGCCTTGCACCGCCACACCGTCGACCAAGATCGTGCAGCTTCCGCAATCGCCAGTGTCGCAGCCTTTCTTGACGCCAAAGCAGCCGAGCTGCCGCAGCAGTGTCGCTAAAGTTTGGCCGGGACTTGGCGCAGCTTGCTGCAATGTCCCGTTCACGTGCAGCGTGATCACTCGGCCAGTTCCTCGATAAGTTCGTGGGCAAGCAAACGAGTTACCTGCCGGCGCCATGCCGGGCCGGCAGCCCCATCGTGTAGCCAAAGGGTGGTCGCAAGTTGATCAAGTTGATGATCCACCTCGTCAGACGTTGGCGTGCGCTGCCAGCGCAAGACGACCGGCCGCTGCGTGCTTGCCGTGATGGTCAAACACAGATCGCTGTCACAGCCGTCTTTGGTGCCGATTAGCAGAGCGCCAGAGCGCCCGTGCGCGGATTGCGCCATCTGCCGCATCGCGACTTGCCGTCGCAGCGCAGATACTGGCAGCAGGACAGCGCGCAACACGTCACCCGGGCGCAGCACCGTGCGCTGCGGTCCAAGCGCGAAATGTTCCAACGCGATTTTGTAGTCGGTTCCGTCTGCGCGCCAAATCTCGGCCACCCCGTCCAGCGCGACAGCCAAAGCTAGCAGCGAGGCCGCCGGAAGCGCCAGACAGATGTTCCCCCCAACCGTGGCGACGTTGCAAACCTTGAATGAAGCGGCAAGCGACCGAGCGCAACGAGAGAACAACTTGGCAGCCGGCCAGTCCGACCGTTCCCCATAGCGGCTGAGTTCGTCTATCGTGCATGTCGCCGCGACACGCAGACAATCCGCTTGCTCCTCCACCGGGGTCCACTGGAAAGATAGCAAGTCAACCAACGTATGGAGGTGTCGTTGGGGTTCGGAGAACAGCCAAGTTCCGCCGGCGACAAACGCCACTCCCCCTGCTGCCGTCGGCAATTCAGCCCGTCGTGTGGGCGTGAGCACGGTTCGGATCGTCGCTAGGTCCACGGATGCAGGCGCGCCTATCCGCCAGATCGCGTGGTCTGGCGGTCAGCGAACGCCGTCAGCAGCATTGCGTCGCCTCTGCCACCCACAACAACTAACAGTTGAGTCCGATATCTCTTCGCACAGGCACTTGTCAGACCCACGACACCATTTGCACTGTGGTGCGACAAAATTCTCCGATCGGGTAGACGCATCGCGGCTCCGGTTGCAAGCTCCAAGCATCAAAGGGGACTTTTATGGACGATGCAATCGCCAAGGCAGCCCGGAGCTATCAAGCATGGCGGATCAGTCCGCAGGACAGTAACCGCCTCGCAGTTGTATTTGACCCAGCCGCCGACGGGTCGAACTTCGTCGCCGCCGTGGAGATCTTCGATGAGGGCGGCCGCACGCCGCCCAATCGCCACGGTGTTGGCCAAGAAATGTTCTTCGTCCTACATGGGCAGGGGCGTGCGACATGCGGCGGGCGCACAATCGACGTTCGGGCGGGCGACAGTCTGCTGGTGAAGCCCGGCGTGGAGCATGCTCTCGAGAACACTGGCTCGGGACGGCTGTATTGCCTGACGGTGATGGTGCCTGATGATGGGTTCGCCACCCTGATCCGCTCCGGAGTGCGGGCCGAACTGGACGCGGCCGACCTCGCTGTGCTGTCCCGCATCGCGGCCGCTTGACAATTCGATAACGGCGGCGTGACAAATTCCCTTTCCAAGCCAGCTTGCTGCTTGTAGTGTTGGCGTGACGACCAGCGAAGAAGTGCGGGCTTAGACCGCGCCGGCTTGTCCCCGAACACGGCTTTTGTCTGCCTGCATTGCCACGGGAGTGCCTTGTTGCCATGACATCAACCCTCCTCACCCGTCGTAATGCTCTATCTTTGGGGGCCGGAGCGGTCACCGGGCTGGGCCTGGGCAAACCGGCGCGCGCTGCGCCGACCAAGGTCCGGTTCCTCACCAGTTGGTTCGCCGAGGCCGAACATGGCGGCTTCTATCAAGCCAAAGCGACTGGCCTCTACGAAAAGGCTGGCCTTGATGTCGACATCAAGATGGGTGGTCCACAAGTCAATGGCATGCAACTGCTGACGGGCGGCGCGGCTGACATGATGATGGGCTATGACATCCAGGTGCTGAAAGCCATCGAGAGCGGGCTTCCGGTCACGACGATTGCAACCTCCTTCCAGTTCGACCTGCAAGGCATCATGGCGCATGACGACGTCCCGACCCTTGCAGCGCTGAAGGGCCACAAGATCCTTATCGGCGCCACCTCGCATCTCACCTTCTGGCCCTGGCTGAAGAAAAAATACGACTTCACCGACGCAATGGCCGGGGTTGACACCTTCAACTTACAACCTTTCCTTGTCGACAAAATGGTTGCCATGCAGGGCTATCCTTCATCCGAGCCGTACGAGGCCGAGCAGGCGGGCCAGAAGGTGAAATTCTTCCTGTTGGCCGATGAGGGCTACCCCCCTTACAGCAGCACAGTAGTAACCACCAACGCCTATGTGCAAGCCAACCCGGGCGTTTGCGAAGCGTTCGTGCGTGCCTCCATGGAGGGCTGGAAGAGCTATTTCCAGGAACCTAAACCCGGCAACACGCTCATCCAAAAGGACAATCCTAAGGAGACCGACGGCCAGATCGCGTTCGCAATCCAGAAGATGAAAGAAATGCACGTCCTAGACCGGGGAGACGGCGCTAAGATGGGTATCGGCGTGATGACCGAGGCCCGGTGGAAGCAAACCCGCGATTTCATGGTGGAAGACAGCCTGCTCAAGGCAGACGTTGCTTGGCAGAAGGCCTTTACCACCAAGTTTACGGACGGCTTGAAGATTTTCGTCTAGCGTGCTGCAAAATCCACCGCTTGGGTTGGCGCCCGACCCGTTCACTCCCAATAAACCGGCGCCCGCCCCAGTCGTCGAAATCGTCGCGGCGGACAAGGTCTTTGCCAACGGCGTGCGTGGCTTGGCACCGATCAAGCTCACAATCGCGCCCGGGGAATTCATCAGCCTCATTGGACCGTCTGGTTGCGGCAAGTCCACGTTGCTAAAGCTCATCGCCAACCTGATCGAGCCGACAACTGGCAAGCTGCTCTGGTGGCGGGGCGGATTTGAGACGATCGGCGTGCCCAGCAAGCGGCTCGCCTTCGTGTTTCAGGATCCGACCCTAATGCCCTGGGCGCGCGTGGATACCAACGTGCGCCTGCCACTCGACTTGTCAGGCGTACCGCGTTCCGAGGCGGTCGGCCGGGTCAAGGCGGCACTCGCGCAGGTCGATCTCACCGCCGCTTCGCGCCGCTTCCCGCGGCAACTTTCCGGCGGAATGCGGATGCGTGTGTCAATCGCGCGCGCGTTCGTCACTGAACCGGACTTGCTGCTAATGGATGAACCGTTCGGAGCGCTTGACGAGTTCACCCGCAACAAGCTTGACGAGGACCTGCTTCGCCTGGCCTGGCAACGCCGGCTGACCAACATATTCGTCACCCATTCCATCTACGAGGCCATTTTCTTATCGACCCGGATTGTCGTCATGGCGGCCAATCCTGGGCGCATCTTCGGCGAGTTTGCGGTGGACGAGCCGTTGCCTCGCGGCGAGGGGTTCCGCAAGTCCGACCGCTTCGCGCTGCTCTGCCGGGACCTGTCGCTCCTGCTCAGCGAGGCCTCTGTGGCCAGCCGGCTCGTCTGATGCCCGCTTTCGTTACTCGGCCCTGGTTTGCTCAGGTCATGGCGCCGGTCGTGGTCGGCTTGGGCATACTCCTCGTTTGGCAGGGCGCCTGCACCTACTTCGAGGTGCCGCGCTACCTGTTTCCCACCCCGTCTGCCATCGTCTCGTCCTTGCTCGAGAGCTGGCCCGTGCTGCTCCATGGCTTATGGAGCACATTGAAGGTGACCGTGCTCGCTTTTGCCGTTTCCGTTATTCTTGGCACGGCCATCGCCTTTTTGTTCGTGCAAAGCCGATTGATCGAACTCAGCCTCATGCCTTATGCCGTGCTACTGCAAGTCACCCCCATCGTCGCTGTCGTGCCGCTTATCATCATTCTGGTGAAGGACACCGCGGTTGCGCTCACCGTCTGCGCCACGGTCATCGCAATTTTTCCGATCATCTCCAATACAACCATCGGACTACGCAGCATCGAGCCTGGTTTGCTCGCGTATTTTCGGATGAACAAAGCAAGCTCCATGGCAACGTTGTGGCGCTTGCGTATCCCAAGTGCCTTGCCGTTCTTCATGGCTGGGCTGCGCATATCCTCGGGCTTGTCGCTCGTCGGCGCAGTCGTCGCGGAGTTCGTCGCCGGCACCGGCGGCAGTAGCGCCGGGCTCGCCTACGAAATTCTCCAGTCCAGTTTTCAGCTCGACATTCCGCGTATGTTCGCCGCTCTTTTTCTCATCACCGCCACCGGAGTGCTGCTCTATGGCTTGATGGTCTGGCTGCAGCAACTCGTGCTTGGCAGTTGGCATGAAAGCGCCGTGGCGCGCGAGCGCTGAGAGGGCGCTGACCCATCTGCCAAGCATTGATCAAAGCCTACTGAAGCGGCCCCGGAGACACTGTCATGCCGTTCTTGTCTTGGCCCGACGCCGACGACTTCGTGCTCCGCAGGGTGCAGGTGCCGACAGGCCTCAGCAGTATCATCGCCGGCGAGCAAGACCTGCAAAGCTGCGATGTCCACGTTCGGGCCGGCCGGATTCACGCCGTTGCAGCGTCCTTGCCGCCGGCCGACATATCAATCGACCTGGCCGGCAGCATGGTCATACCCGGCTTTGTCGACCTGCATACCCACCTCGACAAAGGCCATATCTGGCCGCGCATCATCAATCCGGACGGCACGCACCTCTCGGCTCAACAAGCCGTGAAAACAGACCGCGAGCTGAACTGGACCGCTGAGGATGTCTATGCCCGCGCCAATTTCGGCTTACGCTGCGCCTATAGTCACGGCACCGTCGCCGTGCGGACGCACCTCGACAGCCTCGGCGCACAACTCGCCATCACCTGGCCTGTGTTCCGCCGCCTGCGCGACGAGTGGGCCGGTCGCATCGCCCTGCAAGGCGTGAGCCTCGTCCCGCTCGACGCATACGCAACAAGCTTCGTCGAGGACATGGCCGATGCCGTCGCCGACGCTGGCGGCTTGCTCGGCGGTTCTGGAGCGTTGCAGCCCGAAGCGCCCGCATTGATCCGCCGCGTGTTCGACCTGGCTGTTGACCGCAATCTCGACATTGACCTGCACGTGGACGAGACGGGTGACCCGGCAGCTCACACGCTTAGGTTGATCGCGCAAGAAACAATCAAGCGGAAGTATCACGGCCGGGTGTCCTGCGGCCATTGCTGTAGCCTTGCCGTGCAGAGCCTGTCGCAAGTTGCAGAAACCATTGCCCTCGTTGCTGATGCGGGCCTGACAGTGATCAGCCTGCCTATGGTCAACCTCTACCTGCAAGGCCGACGCGCCGGCACACCGCTTTGGCGCGGCATCACGTTGCTGCATGAGTTGCGTGCCGCCGGCGTGCGGGTGGTCATTGCCAGCGATAACACGCGTGACCCGTTCTACGGATTTGGCGACTTGGATCTGGTGGAAGTGTTCCGCGAGGCGGTGCGCATCGGCCATCTCGACGTGCCGGTGGGGGATTGGCTTGCGTCCGTCACATCGCAGCCAGCAGCGGTGATGCGCCATCATTATGGCTTGCATCCAGGCCAGCCGGCGGATTTGGTCGTGTTCTCAGCCCGCAGCTACAGCGAGTGGCTTTCACGCCCGCAGAGTGATCGTATCGTGCTAAGGTCTGGCCGGGCAATCGACACCACGCCGCCGAGCTACCGCGAACTCGACCGCCTGTTTGTCGACCAATAGCGCCGGCCAGGCGAGGGGAGGCGCGACGGACCCAGGATGATCGGATCTACAATGGAGCGGGCAATCCGCAAGGCGCGATGACCGGCATACAACATACCCAGCCAATATGGATCGCCCGCCCGCTTGCCATCCTTGCCGATGCGCCCGGCGGCATCGTCGTGCAGAATGGGCAAATTATCGAGCTTATCGGCACTGGTGGGTCTCCATCGCAACCTTCGGTGGTGTTTGATGCCAGCCAACACGTCGTGCTGCCGGGTCTCATCAACACCCACCATCATTTCTTCCAAACCCTGACACGATGCTGCCCAGCGGCCATGAACCTGGAGCTGTTTGGCTGGCTGCAGGCGCTGTATCCTATTTGGGCGCGTATCACCCCTGCGGCGCTGGAAGCCGCGGCCACCGTGGCACTGGCCGAGCTGCTGCTATCTGGCTGCACCACGACGACGGATCATCATTACCTATTTCCGCCCGGGTTGGACGATGCCATCTTGATCGAGGCGGCGGTTGCATCTCGCCTCGGCATTCGTGCCGTGCTCACCCGCGGGTCGATGGATTTGGGTCAGGCTGACGGTGGCTTGCCGCCCGACAGCGTTGTTCAACCTTCTGACGTGATCTTAGCCGATAGCGAGCGATTGATCGCCGCACTTCACGACCCGGCGCCGCATGCTATGTTGCAGCTTGCCTTGGCGCCATGCTCGCCGTTCTCCGTTTCCACCCGGCTGATGCGCGAGACCGCAGCACTCGCCAGCGAGCACGGGCTTCGCCTACACACGCACCTCGCCGAAACGCGGGACGAAGCAGAGTATTGCTTGGCTCGGTATGGATGCAGTCCTCTGGATTACCTGGAGCAGTGCGGATGGCTGCAACCAGGCACCTGGCTGGCTCATGGCGTTCACTTTAGCAACGCTGACATAGGCCGGCTCGCGCGTGCCAAAGTCTCTGTCACTCATTGCCCTTGCAGCAATCAACTGCTCGCATCCGGAACGTGTCCGGCCTGTGCGCTCGAGGCAGCGGGCGTGCCAATTGGCCTTGGCGTCGATGGATCTGCTTCCAACGACGCATCCAACATGATTGCCGAGGTGCGTGCCGCGTTGTTGCTGCAGCGTGGCGTGAACGGCATCGCCGCCGTCTCGCACCTCGACGCCTTGCGCTGGGCCACCACCGGATCCGCGGCCTGCATAGGGCGACCCGAACTCGGCCGCATCGAACTCGGCGCCGCCGCCGACTTGGCGTTGTTCAAGCTTGACGAGCTGCGGTTCTCCGGCGCAGGGGACCCGATTGCAGCCGTCGTGCTATGCGGTGCACAACAAGCCGACCAGGTGATGGTCGGTGGGCGTTGGGTCGTTGAAAGCGGAGCCATACCGGGCCTAGACATAGCGGCGTTGCTGCGCACCCACAGGCTGGCTTCGCGCGCGCTACTTGGCTAGCAAGACGTTCCCGCCCGCGCCACCTAGCTTCGACGCTACTCGATCGAGTTAGGCTTCTGCCTGCTTGGACTTGTTGCACGTCGATTGCGGTTTCTGTACCGCGCCGCATTTGCAAAGCGCTCAAGACGAGGTCAACAGCGTGGGCACCAACATAAGTGGCATAGGGCTTGCTGTAACGCAAACGTCACGATCCGTGACTTTCGTGGAGTATGCTTCTATGAACGTAGCAAAGACCATTGCTGTGGCGGCAGGATTTACTGTAGTAGCACTTGCACCTTCAAAGTCGTTTGCCTGGGGGATCGAGTTCCAGGATACGTACCTCAGCCTACGTTACCTTCCTGAAGACAAGCAGCCAGGTTATCAAAAGAACGCCAACGAGGTCGCTGGCAATATCGCCTATGCCAATGGCTGGACCTACGGTTCCAACTTCGTCAGCCTAGACTTCGAGGATTTTGGCCACCAAGACCTGGCCAATTCCGTTGTTGGCAAGGCGAACTCGAACTCTTTCGAGCTTTATGCCGTGTTCCGGACGGTGCTGAGCGGCAACAAAATCAGCGGGACCAAATTGTTCTCGTTCGGCCCCATCCGAGATGTCGGACTGGAGCTCGGCTTGGATATCGATACACAGAACGACCAGTTTGCTTCTTACAAGCGTCTTATCATTGCAGGCCCGCAGTTCTCTATCAATCTGCCGCGTGGCTTCTGGACCATCACATTGGGTCTGTCGCACGAGTGGAACACGGATGCCTTCGTCACCAACGGCAACGGCACCAACTTCAATCCAACCTACGAGATCGAGACTGCTTGGTCCTACCCGTTTGCGCTTGGCCCGGTGCCGTTGAACTTCACCGGCTTTGCCAACCTGATCGGCCCGAAAGGCTCCGGTGCCACTGGTGACTTCTACCATCGCGTGGAAATCCTGGTTCATCCCAAGCTGCTGGTGGACGTTGGCGCTTTGACTGGATATGCGCCGAGAAAGATTGAGGCCGGCGTGGGTTATGAGTATTGGCACAACAAGTTCGGCGACGTTCCGCAATATGTATCGGGAACGGAGCAAAACTCGGTGTTCGTTGAGGTTGGCTACCATTTCTAGGTTAAGGCGGGGCATGAAGGAACTCCCGCTCAAAACGCCGCCTTGATGCCGGTTGGGCCTGTTGCTCAATACTAAGCACGATCGTCTAGTGTCGATTTTGGAGGTAGTCAGCCTATGCAAATCAAGTTCATCCTTGCACCCGCACTGGCAGCGCTCTTGGCTGCTGGAGCCGCACAGGCGCAAACACCGGCGCCGCCCAGCTCGGCCACCGCTCGCAATCCCGTTATGGGAGACCCGGGGAACAAACCGGCGCCTCGCCGGCCCAACGCCCGGGCGCTCGCCCGCGCCGACAAGCAGCCGTCTGGAACGGAAAATGGCAACCAACCAGACCGTGCCTCGGCAGGGGGCGGTTCTCGCTAAGGCAGTCCCAGGGGTTGGTCGCAGGGGTATCTTCCGAGGCCGCGTTCGCCTGATGTCTCGCGAACGCGGCCGCCGGGCCGCGCCGGCACGGGGGTTGCCATCGGGGGACCGTGCCGCGGGCGGGCAATAGACCGCCCCGCGTTTGGCAGAGGGCGCAGATGATTGAAGCAAGAGCCTACTCACGCCGCCACCTGCTCTGGAGTAGTGCCGCCGTCGCTTTGGTCGCACGGCCGGCCTTTGCCGCGGCAAAGCCGGTCACCATTGGCTTCATCTATGTCGGCCCGCGTGACGACTATGGCTACAATCAGGCGCATGCCGAGGGCGCTGCGGCCATCAAGTCCATGCCGGGCATCAAGGTGATCGAGGAAGAGCGAGTCCCGGAAACCGAGGACGTCGAGAAGACTATGCAGAGCATGATCCAGCTCGATGGCGCATCGCTGCTCTTCCCAACCAGCTTCGGCTACTTCAACCCCTACATGCTGCGCATGGCCAAGCGCTACCCGAAAATCCAGTTTCGGCATTGCGGCGGCTTGTGGGACCGCGAACACGACCCGACGAACGCCGGGTCTTATTTCGGCTACATCGGCATGGGCCAGTATCTGAACGGTGTGGTCGCCGCCTACTCCACCAAGAGCAAGAAGCTCGGCTTCGTCGCCGCCAAGCCGATCCCTCAGGTGTTGATCAACATCAACAGTTTCACCCTGGGCGCCCGCTCGGTTGACCCGTCGATCACCACCTCGGTCATCTTCACCGGCGATTGGTCGATGCCGGTAAAAGAAGCCGAAGCCACCAACGCGCTGATCGATGGCGGGGCGGACGTCATCACCTGCCATGTGGACGGGCCCAAGGTGGTGGTCCAGACCACGGAAGGGCGGGGTGCTTTTACCTGCGGCTATCACGCCAACCAGACCGCCTTGGCGCCGAAGGGTTATCTCACCGGCGCCGAGTGGAATTGGGCCGTCGTCTACAAGATGTTTGCCGAGGAGATGCAGGGTGGCGAACTGCTGCCGAACTTCCTTCGCGGCGGCCTGGCGCAGAACTTCATCAAGATGTCGCCCTATGGGCCGGCAGTCGGGTCCGAGGCCCGCAACCATGCCGATGCAATAAAGGCCGAAATCATGAAAGGCGGTTTCGCCGCGTTCAAGGGTCCGCTCAAGGACAACAAGGGCAATGAGGTGATCGCCGCTGGCACGTCATATCCGGAAACTGCCATCCAGCTCGAGTCCATGAATTACCTGATCGAGGGCGTGAACGGCGCCATCAGCTAGTCGCGCGTGATGGACGCTCAAGCCCAAACCACGCCGCTGGTCCTGGTGGTGCCGGTGCAGACGGACCCAAGTTACCGGTTCCGCCATGCCCTGGAAGCCGCATTGGTGCCGGCGACCGCAATCTTGGCCGCCGCCGCCCTGTTCTGCGTGTTTCTGCTGGCCATCGGCCGTTCGCCGGCAGACTTCTTCAACGTCGTGTGGATCGGCGCCTTCGGCAGTTGGTTTTCGCTGCAGAACACTCTCACCCGCGCGTCGCCTCTGCTGCTCACCGCACTCTGCGTCGCGATACCGGCGCAACTCGGGCTGGTGGTGATCGGCGGCGAGGGCGCCCTGGTGCTGGGCGGGCTGGCCGCGACCTGCGCCGGGCTCGCGCTGGCCAGCCTACCGCCGCTGGTCGTGCAATTGGCGATGGCGTTGGCCGGCGCGGCAGCGGGCGGCGCCTGGATCGGGCTGGTCGGCTTGCTCCGGGCGCGCCGCGGGATCAATGAGACCGTTGCCAGCCTCATCATGGCTTACCTTGCCATCGCGATCTTCAACCAGATCGTCGAAGGCCCGTTGCGCGACCCGGCGAGCCTCAACAAGCCTTCCACCTACCCGATCCCCGACGCCGACATGCTGCCATCGCTTCCCGGCACCGATGTTCACCCCGGCATCGTGGTCGGCGTCATCGCCTGCGTTTTGTGCTACGTATTGATCTCGCGCATGTCGGTGGGCTTTGCCGCGCGCGTCACCGGCGGCAATATCCGCGCCGCCCAGTTGCAGGGCTTGCCAGTGGCGCGGCTGATCGTCGGCGCCTGCATGTTAGGAGGCGCCTTCGCCGGGCTTGCCGGCGCCATCGAGGTTGCGGCGGTGCATGGCCGCGCCAATGCCTCGCTGATCGCAGGCTACGGCTACGCCGGCATCCTCATCGCCTTCCTTGCCCGGCACAATCCGCTTGCCATCATGCTGATGGCGCTGCTGCTTGGCGGCATCGGCGCGGCCGGCGGCCTGCTGCAGCGCCGCATGGACTTGCCGGACGCGACCGTGCTTGTGCTGCAAGGCATGATCTTCCTGGCCATCCTGGCAAGTGAGACCATGTACGGCCGCCTGCGCTGGTTTCAGCCCCGGTCGCGCCCGGACGCATCCCGGTGAAGAGGCGCCAATGAGTGGGCTGCAAACCGTACTGGTTGCGATGCTCGCCGGGTCGCTCCGCGTCTCCACGCCGTTCCTTTTCGTCAGCCTCGGCGAATGCCTGACCGAGCGCGCCGGCCGTATCAACCTGGGCAACGAGGGCGTGCTGGTGTTGGGCGCCATGGTCGCCTATGCCACCTCCTATCTAACCAGCAGCCCTTGGCTCGGCGTGCTGGCCGGGGCAGGAGCGGGGGCCTTGCTTGGCGGGCTGCATGGCTTGGTTTGCGGGCTCACCCGGGTCAACGATGTCGCCATGGGCATTGCCATTCTGCTCGCCGGAGATGGCACCGCCTTCTTTTTCGGCAAACCCTACGTGCAGCCGAGCGCGCCAGGCCTGCCAAGCATCTCGTTTGGCGCTTGGCTGCCGTCCCCGCAACTGCGCACGGCGCTCACCATCAGCCCGCTGCTGATCGTGGGTGTCGCTGTCGCGTTCGCCATGGCTTGGATGTTCCGCTCCACGCGGCTTGGATTGCGGCTGCGCATCATTGGTGACAGTGCGGACGCGGCGCGTGCTCTCGGGCTGAACATCAACCGAACGCGGGTGCTTGCAACCATGGCGGGCAGCGCGCTGGCTGGCATCGGTGGTGCGTTCCTGAGCCTGGTCTATCCCGGAAGCTGGAACGAAAGCCTCTCCTCCGGCCAAGGCCTGATCGCCGTGGCGCTGGTGGTGTTTGCGCGCTGGAGCCCGGTCGGCTGCTTAGGCGCATCCTTGCTGTTTGGCGCCGCCGGGGCACTCGGCCCGTCGCTGCAGACCGTGGGCGTCACCAGCTACACCTACCTGTTCTACGCAGCGCCATTCCTGTTGACGATGGTGATCCTGGTTGCCACCGTCCGCCCTGGGCGCAGCCTGCGCGGCATGCCCGGTGAGCTTTCCATCGCACGGTGAGGAACACATGAACGGATTAGGCGGCCTCAACCCATCCCCAAACGGGATTGTCCTCGGGCTCGTGCAATTGGCGCTTCCCGCCATTGAAACGCGCGCCGACATCACCCGGCAAACCGGGCGCATCGTGGCAATGGCGGCCAAGGCGCGGCGCAACATGCCCACGCTCGACCTCGTGGTGTTCCCCGAATACGCGCTGCATGGCCTCTCGATGGACGTGCGCGACGAGGTCACCTGCACGCTCGACGGCCCGGAAGTGGCGGCCATGCGCCAGGCCTGTCTCGACAACCAGCTTTGGGGCTGCTTCAGCATCATGGAGCGCAACCCGGGGCGTATGCCCTGGAACGTCGGCCTCGTCATCTCCGACACCGGCGAGATCAAGCTCTACTACCGCAAGATGCACCCATGGGTCCCCGTCGAGCCATGGGAACCCGGCGACCTCGGCATCCCCGTCATCACAGGCCCCCGTGGCGTCAAGCTCGGGCTGATCATCTGCCATGACGGCATGTTTCCCGAAATGGCGCGCGAGGCGGCCTACCGCGGCGCCGAGGTCATGCTGCGCACCGCCGGCTACACCGCACCGGTGCGCGACGCCTGGCGGTTCACCAACCAGAGCAATGCGTTTTGCAACCTGATGGTCACCGCCAGCGTGTGCATGTGCGGTAGCGACGGAACCTTCGACTCCATGGGCGAGGCGATGGTGTGCAACTTCGACGGCAGCATCATCGCGCATGGCGCGACCGCGCGCGCCGACGAGATCATCACCGCCGAAGTCCGCCCCGACTTGGTGCGGGAGGCGCGTGCCCATTGGGGCGTGGAAAACAACATCTACCAATTCGGCCATCGCGGCTTCTCCGCCGTTGCCGGCGGCGCCACCGATTGCCCCTACACCTACATGCACGACTTGGCTGCCGGCCGCTACCGGCTGCCCTGGGAGGACAGCGTGCGCATCACCGACGGCACTGGCAGCGGCCTTCCCGCGCCGCGTCGTTTCTCGCAAGCCGCCGAATGATCCCGGCCAACCCGTATCCTTGGCCCTATGACGGGGATTTTTCTGCCACCGCGCTGCTGGTCATCGACATGCAGGCCGATTTCTGCGGGCCCGGCGGCTATGTCGACAGCATGGGCTACGACCTGTCGCTGACCCGCGCGCCGGTCGAACCGCTCGGGCGCGTGCTCGCCGCCATGCGTGCCCGCGGCGACACGATCATCCACACGCGGGAGGGACATAGGCCAGACCTATCCGACTTGCCCGCCAACAAGCGCTGGCGCTCGCAGCGGATCGGCGCTGGCATCGGCGACGCGGGGCCGTGCGGCCGTATCCTGGTGCGTGGCGAGCCAGGCTGGCAGATTATCCCCGAACTCGCCCCCTTGCCCGGGGAGGTGGTGATCGACAAGCCCGGCAAAGGCAGCTTCTATGCCACCGACCTCGAACTCATCCTGCGCACAGGCGGCATCCGCAACCTGGTGCTGACCGGGATCACCACGGACGTTTGCGTTCACACCACCATGCGCGAGGCCAACGACCGCGGCTTCGAGTGCCTGTTGCTGAGTGACTGCTGCGGCGCCACCGACCGCGCCAACCACGAAGCGGCCCTTGCCATGATCCCCATGCAGGGCGGCGTGTTCGGTGCGGTGACGGACTCGCAGACCTTTCTGGCCCACCTGCCATGACGCAGGCCACCGCCGTCGAGGCTGTCGGCATAGGCAAGTCCTTCGGCAATTTCGCCGCCCTGTCCGACATCAGCATGGCGGTCCGCCCTGCCACCGTGCACGGCTTGCTCGGCGAAAACGGCGCTGGCAAATCTACGCTGGTGAAATGCCTGCTCGGCTACTACCGCGCCGACCATGGCAGCTTCCTGGTGAACGGCCATGAGGCCAGCATCACCCGCCCAGCCGATGCCGACGCGCTTGGGCTCGGCATGGTCTATCAGCATTTCACCCTCGTCCCCTCGATGACCGTGGCGGAAAACCTGGTCATCGCCCGTGCCCGCGTACCCGCGGTGATCAACTGGTCGCGCGAGCGGGAGGACTTGGCAGGGTTCATGCGGCGCATGCCGTTCCAGGTCCGCCCGGACGCGCTGGTCGGCACGCTTTCGGCGGGCGAGCGGCAAAAGACCGAAATCCTCAAGCAACTCTACCTGCAGCGCCGCTTCCTGGTGCTGGACGAGCCCACCTCCGTGCTCACGCCGCAGGAGGCGGAGGAGATGCTGGGCCTCATGCGCGACCTTGCCCATAGCGGCGCGCTCACCATCGTCATCATCACCCACAAGCTGCCCGACGTGATGCGCTTTACCGACGAAGTGACCGTGCTGCGCCGTGGCCGCCTTGCTGGCCGGGGCCAGACCGCTTCCCTCAACGCCAGCGCAATGACCGCCATGATGATCGGCGAGCCTCACGCCCCGGACCGTCCGGAGCGTCTGGGCGGTATGCAGTCTGCCATACGTTTGTCGCTGACAGACGTCACCTCGACGCCCGATGTCGGACGACCGGGCTTGCACATCGCCAGCCTGCAGGTGCATGCGCACGAGATCGTGGGTGTCGCCGGCGTGTCGGGCAACGGCCAGGCAGAACTGCTCGAGGTGCTGGGCGGCCAGCGCGCGCAGTCCAGCGGTCGCATCACGGTTGGAGAAGTCGACTACCACGCCACCCGCCGCCAATCGCAGGCGTTCGGCGTGCGGGTGCTGCCCGAGGAACCGTTGCGCAACGGCTGCGTCCCCAGCATGTCGGTGGTGGACAACCTCAACCTGCGGCAGTTCGACGGCTCGCCCGGGCATCCCCGCCGCTGGCTCAACCCACGCGACATGCGCCAGCGTGCCGCCCGCATGGTGGCGAGCTACGGCATCCGCGCGCCTTCTACCGACGCGCCGATCGGCGTGCTCTCCGGCGGCAATGTGCAGCGTTGCGTGTTGGCCCGCGAGTTGGAGGGCGATGTGGCGCTGCTGATCGTGGCCAACCCGTGTTTCGGGCTCGACGTGAAGGCAGTGGCCGAGGTGCGCGCCCGCATCATGGCCGCCCGCAACGCCGGCACCGCCGTGTTGCTGATCAGCGA
>CAXTRX010000009.1:0-36150 GCA_964246785.1 uncultured Acetobacteraceae bacterium
AGGTGGGCGTGCGGGCGCGCATCGTCAGCTACGAGTGGGGCGAGTACCGCAAGCGCATGCAGGCCGGCGAGCACCAGATGGCGCAGTTCGGCTGGACCGGCGACAACGGCGACCCGGACAACTTCTTCACCCCCCTCGCCTCGTGCGACGCAGCGCGCGCGGGCGGCGGCAGCGCGTCCAAATGGTGCAACCGGGACTTCGACGCGCTGACCCAGAAGGCGGCCACCCTGCCCAATCAGGAAGACCGCGCCAAACTGTACGAGCAGGCCCAGGTCATCATGCATGACGACGCGCCGTTCTTCCTGATCGCCCACTCCGTCACGTTCCAGCCGCTGCGCAAGACCGTGAC
Source organism: uncultured Acetobacteraceae bacterium (assembly GCA_964246785.1). Taxonomy (GTDB): domain Bacteria; phylum Pseudomonadota; class Alphaproteobacteria; order Acetobacterales; family Acetobacteraceae; genus LMUY01. Next base: position 350 of record CAXTRX010000009.1, read on the forward strand.
GGGCTACACGATGAGCCCGCTTGGTGGCCATTTGTTCGACCAGGTCGACCTGCAATAATCCGGCTGCTGCACCGCCTGGCGCTGACCATCCCGGTGGTGGTCGGCGTCTCGCTGGCCGGGTTCCTGTTGGTGCATGCCGTGCCGGGCGACCCGATCGAGGTGCGCACCGGCGAGCACGGCATTTCGCCCGAGCGGCTGGCGTATTTCCGCCACCAACTGGGCCTGGACCAGCCGCTGTGGAAGCAGTTCGCCGACTATGAGTGGCAGTTGCTGCATGGCGACCTGGGACATTCGCTGATCACCCAGGAAAGCGTGTGGACCGAGTTCACCACCTTGTTCCCAGCCACGGTCGAGCTCAGCGCCTGCGCCTTGGCCTTTGCGCTGCTGATAGGCTTGCCCTTCGGCGTGCTGGCGGCGGTGTACCGCGGCACTCCGGTCGACTACGGCCTGGTCGGCATCTCCGTCACCGGCGCCTCGATGCCGATCTTCTGGTGGGGATTGATGGCCATCCTGGTGTTCTCGGTGGCGCTGGGATGGACGCCGGTGTCCGGACGCATCGACGAGGCATTCTATATCGAGCCGCACACCGGGTTCATGCTGATCGACAGCCTGTTCTACTCCGACGACCCGGGCGGCGCGTTCGCGTCTGCCGCGTGGCACCTGATTTTGCCCACCGTCGTGCTCGGCACCATCCCGCTGGCGACCCTTGCGCGGATGACCCGGTCGGCGATGCTTGAAGTTCTGGGCGAGGACTACGTGCGCACCGCACGGGCCAAGGGCTTGAGTTCCTCCCGCATCGTCATGGTGCACGCGTTCCGCAACGCGCTCATCCCGGTGGTGACCATTCTGGGCCTGCAAGTGGGCTCCTTGCTGGGCGGCGCGATCCTGACCGAGACGGTGTTCTCCTGGCCCGGCGTGGGACACTGGCTGGTGGATAGCGTGCAGCGCCGCGACTACAACGTGCTGCAGGGCGGCACGCTGCTGATCGCGCTCTTGGTGATGTTGGTCAACCTGGGCGTCGACGCGCTTTACAGCGTGCTGAACCCCAGGCTCCGGCCGTGACTCCCACCCCCACCACGCGGAAAAAGCCCGCGCGTGCTGGGAGTGGGTGGGGTGAGGGGCCACAGCCACGGGCGGGGGCTCCGGCCCCTCACCCCGACCCTCTCCCAGAAGGAGAGGGAGAAGCAGAGGGAGAGAATTCGCGGGCGGAGGTGTCCCGGTGAGCGTCACCATCACCCGCCCCCGCTTCCCCCTCTTGCGCAGCCTGCTCCGCAGCCGCGGCGCGGCACTCGGCCTGTGCATCATGCTCGCCCTCGTCGCCGTCGCGGCCAGCGCACCCGCCCTCGCGCCAAACGGAGCGGCCGAACAGTTCCGCCAGCACTTCCTCGCACCGCCCTTCCAACTGCAAGCCTTCCCACTCGGCACCGACAGTCTCGGACGCGACATGCTGTCCCGGCTGATCTACGGCGCCCGGCTCTCGCTCATCATCGGCGCCGCCGTGGTGGCGCTTTCGCTCACCATCGGCACCTGCCTCGGCCTGCTTGCCGCATCCCTCGGCGGCATCGTGGATGTCGCGATCATGCGCGTGATGGACGTGCTGCTGGTGTTCCCATCGCTGCTGCTGGCCATCGTGGTCGTGGCGATCCTCGGCCCCGGGCTCACCAACGCCATGCTCGCCGTGGCGGTCGTGCTGCTACCGGCCTATGTGCGGCTCGCCCGCGCGTCCGCCCTGGTGGAGCTGTCGCGCGAATACGTTATCGCCACCAAGGCCGCGGGCGCGAGCAGATTGCGCCTGATGCTGCTGGTCGTGCTGCCCAACTGCCTGGCGCCCTTGATCGTGCAGGCGACCTTGGGCTTCTCCTCCGCCATCCTGGACGCGGCAGCGCTCGGCTTTCTCGGCCTGGGCGCACAGCCGCCGACACCGGAATGGGGCACCATGCTGGCCGATGCGCTGCAGTTCTACCAACGCGCCTGGTGGCTGCTGACGTTCCCGGGCCTGGCCATCCTCATCACGGTGATGGCCTTCAACCTGCTTGGCGACGGCTTGCGCGACGCGCTCGATCCGAAGTTGCGGCAATGACGGACACGCTGCTCGACGTGCAAGGCCTCTCGGTAGCGTTCAGCACGGCCGCCGGGTCGTTCAACGCGGTCGAGCAACTGGATCTCACCGTCGCGGCGGGCGAGGTGCTGGGCGTGGTGGGGGAGTCGGGTTCGGGCAAAAGCGTGTCGATGTTGGCGGTGCTTGGCCTGCTACCGGGTAACGGCCAGGTGACCGCCAAGCAGATCGCCTTCCGCGGCGTCGACCTGCGCCATGCCAGCCGCACCGCCAAGCGGGGCTTGATCGGCCGCGCCATCACGATGGTGTTTCAGGAGCCCACCTCCTCGCTCAACCCCTGCTACACGATCGGCTGGCAGATCGGCGAGGCGCTGCGCGTCCACGGCGGCCTCTCCCAGCGAGACGTGCGCAAGCGTGTGGTGGAGCTGCTCGACCAAGTGGGCATCCCCGCGCCCGACCAGCGCCGCCGGGCCTTTCCGCACCAGCTTTCCGGCGGCCTCAACCAGCGCGCCATGATCGCCATGGCCATCGCCTGCAACCCGGCGCTGCTGATTGCCGACGAGCCCACCACCGCATTGGACGTGACGGTGCAAAAAGGTGTGCTGGACCTGCTGGTGCGGCTGCAGCGCGACAGCGGCCTAGGGCTCGTGCTCATCACGCATGACATGGGCGTGGTGGCGCAGACGGCGCAGCGCGTGCAGGTGATGTATGCCGGCCAAGTGATGGAAGAACAGCCCGCGAGCAGCTTGTTCGCCCATCCGCGCCACCCGTACACGGCGGCTTTGCTGGACGCCCTGCCAGAGCGCGCCGAGGGCAAACCGCGCCTGCCCACCATTCCCGGCGTGGTGCCCGGGATCGAGGATCGGCCCACCGGCTGCCTGTTTGCGCCCCGGTGCCAGTTCCGCGCGCTGCGTTGCACCTTCGAGCGGCCCGCGCTACGGCAGGCTCTCGGCGCCGGGCTGCGCTGCCACTACCCGCTGGACGACGCCGGCCGGCCGACAGGGTGGCCAGGGTGACGGTGCTGGCCGCGGCCAATCTACGGCGCTATTACACTGTTGGTGGCCGGCGCACGCTCAAGGCGGTGGACGGCGTGTCGTTCCGATTGTCCGCCGGGCATACCTTGGCCGTTGTGGGCGAGTCGGGCTGCGGCAAATCCACCCTGGCGCGGGTCTGCGCCATGCTGGAACCGCCGACCGACGGCACGATCCATGTCGTGGGCGCCGCCGCCACGTCGGACCCGCAGTTGCAACTGCAAAACCAGATGGTGTTCCAGAACCCCTACGCGTCGCTCAATCCCCGCCGCACGGTGGGGCAGACGCTGTGCGAGCCGCTCGCCATCAATCGTCGCGGCACCCGGCGGGAGCGCATCGCCGAGGCCCGCGCCATGCTGGCCCGGGTTGGCCTGCGGCCCGAAGCCTTCGACCGGTATCCGCACATGTTCAGCGGCGGCCAGCGCCAGCGCATCGCCATCGCCCGGGCCCTCATGCTCCGCCCGGCCGTGGTGACCGCCGACGAGCCCGTGAGCGCGCTCGACATTTCTGTGCAAGCCCAGGTGCTCAACCTGCTGCGCGACCTGCAGGATGAGTTAGGCACCGCCTATCTGTTCATCAGCCACGACATCTCAGTCGTGCGGCACATGGCCCGGGACGTGCTGGTGATGTATTGTGGCCGGCCGGCGGAACAGGGCTCGCGCGCGGCCGTGTTGGACCGGCCGCTGCATCCCTATACGCGGATGCTGCTGGCCTCCACTCCGTTCGTGGACCCGGCCCGTCGCGTGGTGTCGGTCCCGGTTCGGGGCGAGCTGCCGTCCCCGGTTGATCCACCCTTAGGCTGCGCCTTCGCCTCGCGGTGCCCGCACGCTGCCGAACGTTGCACGGCCGAGCGCCCCGAACTGCGCTTGGTCGAGGAGCGGCTGGTCGCCTGCCATTTCGCCGAGACCGTGACGAACATTCCGTTGCTGACGGCGGCGCCGGCGTTGTCTCGCTAGCCCGGCTTGTTTTCGATTGCTCCGGCGTGCAGCTTGCGGGCCTTGCCGCTGGGAGCCGAACCATGAGCGATGCACCCGCCTACACGCCGCCGGATGTCTGGACCTGGACGCCGGGCAATGGCGGGCGGTTCGCCTCCATCAACCGGCCGATTGCCGGTGCCACCCATGACAAGGAGCTGCCAGTCGGGCGTCACCCGCTGCAGCTTTACTCCCAGGGCACGCCCAATGGGGTGAAGATCACGGTCATGCTCGAAGAACTGCTGGCGTCGGGCCACTCGGGCGCGGAGTATGATGCCTGGCTGGTCCGCATTGGCGACGGCTCCCAGTTCGGCAGCGGCTTTGTCGCGGTGAACCCGAACTCGAAAATTCCTGCCCTGCTCGATTGCAGTCTGGACCCGGCGGTGCGTGTGTTCGAGTCAGGCTCCATCCTGTTGTATCTGGCTGACAAGTTCGGCGCGTTCTTGCCGCCGCAGCCAGGGCCGCGGGCGGAATGCCTATCCTGGCTGTTCTGGCAGATGGGCAGCGCGCCCTATCTGGGAGGTGGTTTCGGCCACTTCTACGCCTATGCCCCAAGCAAGATCGAATACGCCATCGACCGCTTTGCCATGGAGGTCAAGCGGCAGTTGGACGTGCTGGACCGCCACCTGGCCGAGAGCGAGTATCTCGCCGGGCCAGACTACAGCATTGCCGACATGGCGGTTTGGCCCTGGTATGGCGCCTTGGTGAAGGGACATCTCTACGGCCAGTCTGCCCGGTTCCTGCAAGCCGACAGCTACACACAGGTGCAACGATGGACCGACCGCATCGGCGAGCGGCCAGCAGTGCAGCGCGGCCGGATGGTGAACCGCACGTCGGGCGAGCCGGCGAGCCAGTTGCTCGAACGGCATGACGCGCGCGATTTCACGACCAACACGCAGGACAAAGTGGGCCCGGCCATGCCGCCGCCGCCCTGACGCTGGGGCTTGCGGGGGCGGTTGGCATGCCCTAAACCGCGCGCTCGGCGGCGCCCGTAGCTCAATTGGATAGAGCACCAGACTACGAATCTGGGGGTTGGAAGTTCGAGTCTTTCCGGGCGCGCCAAATCAGTGATTGGGTTGACCCTTTGCCGCTCCGCGGCTTGGCCCTCGATGTTCGATGCTATGGCGATTACCATCGCCACGGCGGCGGGTATTGGTCCGCGACGACCGCCCCTGGGCTTCGGACGCGCCCGCGGCCGCGTTCTACCGCTACTCGGCCGACCGCAGGGGCGTTCATGCCGAAGCGCTACTCGCGGGCTGCCGGGGCTTTCTGCCTGCCGACGGTCACCCCGGGTTCGGCAAGCTCTACCAGCCGGCGACGCCGACCAACGACCCGGCGTTGGTCGAACTCGGGTGCTGGAGGCATGCCCGCCGGACGTTCTGCGACATGCACCAGGCCACCGCGTCGCCGATCCCGCTCGACGCGCTGCAGCAGATCGCGGTGCCGTTTGTAACCGAGAGCAGGAGCCGCGGTGAGCGGCCGGCTTGCCGGGTGGGGCGCCCCGCCAAGACCATGCCCGCCCGCTTCTGGACCAGCTACGGGCATTTGGTGAGACCTCGCTACCGCGGGTCACGGCAAAACCAGTTTGGCGCAAGCGATCCGCTACACCCTGTCGCGCTGGGCACCGCTGACCCGCCCCGTCGCCAATGCCCGGCTGGAGATGGCGAATAACGCCGCCGAACGCGGCATTCGCCCGCTGGCTTTGGCCAGAAAGAATCATCTCATCTGCGGGTCGGATTCTGGCGGACAGCGCGCCGCCTGCATTTACACCATCAGCGAAACCACGAAGCTGAACGGCATCAACCGGCGAGCCTATCTGGCCGACGTCCCCGCACGCATGGCCGACTATCCCCGCAACATCGACGCCCTGCTGCCCTGGAGTGGACACCGCTGCCAGTGGCAGCTCCGGCCTTACTGTGGTCAACGGCTTGCGCTCACCCCACAGCCTGCACCAAAGCTTGTCCCCGGGCTTGGTCCGAGATCATCGACGCGCCGGGTCGACACGCAGCCAATCCAACCCTTCTCGATCCTCGCCGCGAGCACCTTCTCCAGCGTCTTGCGGCGCGAAGTCGCTCAAAGTTCGCGTGCGAAACACGTCCAGCAGGAGTAGAGGCTTTAGGCAAGGCGCGGCAAAGCGGCCCTGCCACGGCTTGGGCCTGCGCGATTGCGCTACCCGGCCGCGTGCGCAGCGCCCGGTCTCGGCCACCGTGACCATGGGTCCTCTACGTTGACACTCCCGCGACAACTTCGCTGGAGCCTTGGCAACTCCGCCCGCCCGTCGGGCCGCGGCGCCCGGCGGCCGGCGGGTGAAGCCGAACAAGCCTCAACGTCCGTCGCCAACAACGGCATCACGGCCCGGCCACCCAGCGCAGGGAGTCAGTGCCTTGCTACGATCAACTTTTCTGGGCGTTATATCTCATTGATGCTCCGACCACTTCCTTTGCTGTGTCTCGACACTGGATACCAAGGCTCGCGGTACGGTCAATCTGGCGACGCATCTCCACCAGTGATGCAGTAGCAGCAACGCACAGACTGTCGGCTATTTTCGGTAGATCGGGCGAGCCGCTCTCCATCAGGTATTCAAACTGCCTTGCGACAGCGGATAGCCGCGCGAAGCCGAACATGCCAGCGCTGCCCGCTAGGCTGTGAGCCGCCGCCGCCTGATCCCCGCCGTTTGATCCATTTGCCACGCTGTCCAACCGGGCCAATCCCTTCAGCAACGTCTCCGTACGTTGGATGAGATTCTGGACGTGAGAGGACACAGTCTCGACCGTTAAGTAGCCCGCGGTTTGGTCGAACACATTCTCATCAAGCACGGCCAACTCAGCACCGTAATGCGGAGCGACAATGGCCTCTGGCAGAGGGTCGATCACGCGAGATCGCGACCTTGCCGCAGCCGCGTCGACGGCGCGACTGAGAGTAGAGAGCAGCGCGGGCTGGCTGAACGGCTTCGCCAAATGATCGTCCATGCCAGCACGCCGACACTCAGCCACCTCGTCGGCGAAGGCTTGCGCCGTTAACGCCACGATGGGCACCTGTCCACGTCGCCCGTCAAGCGCGCGAATGCGGCGAGTGGCCTCACGTCCGTCAATATCGGGCATTCGAACGTCCATCAGCACAGCGTCGAAGTCTTGCTCTGACGCCATCGCGACACCCTCCTCGCCGCACTCCGCGCAGGTGGGTTGATGACCGGCTGCTGCCAAGAACGAGGCTGCGATATCGCGATTGATGCCGACGTCGTCCACAATGAGCACCCGCAGTGCCGAGCCAGTTCCAACTCCTGGCACGGCCACCAACCCGGCGGATGCTGGATCACCTTTGGGATTACTACTCGTGACTTCCTCGGCTTGTGTGGCCGGGAGCTCAAGCGTGAAGATGCTGCCACCGGTGGGATTGTCGCTGTAGGAGATGGTGCCGCCCAATGCGGTTGCGAGCCGATGGGACAGCGCCAGGCCAAGCCCGGCTCCTTCCACGTTACGACTGACGCTGCCGTCTAGACGTTCGAACTCCTGGAACAAGCGCCACTGCTGGTCAGGAGCGATGCCTGGTCCGGTATCAACCACCTCGATGCTAAACCGGCCTGAGTTTGCCTGATTGTATCGGACTGCTACGCTGCCAACATCAGTGAACTTCACGGCATTCCCAAGCAGGTTTACCAGTATTTGCCGCAGCCGGGTCGCATCGACCATGATCATCATAGGGCGACGGGCTTGCGGACCAGCCTCCGGTGCCGCCTGGTTGACAAGGTCCAAGCCTTTGCGTTGAGCCAGAGGTCGAACCAAGGCCATGCAATCCATCATAAGATCGTCGAGATTTGTCACAGTCGGATGCAGGTCAAGGCGACCGGCCTCGATCTCCGACAAATCTAGAACGCCGGTGATCAAGCTCAGAAGATGTTGTCCCGCGGCCCGCATCGCGTCCACCCGGGCCGCTTGCGCCTGGTTGAGGCCGCCCTCGATCTGCAACAGCTCAGCATATCCCATAATGCCGTTTAGCGGGGTACGAAGTTCATGGCTCACACTGGCCAAAAAGCGAGACTTGGCTGCGCTCGCCCGTTCCGCCGCATCGCGCGCCCGAGCCAGATTGCTTGACACCCGCTCGAGATCTTGGTTGGCGGCGAGAAGCTGGTCGGCGGCGGCCTTCCGGTCTGAGATGTCGCGCACGATGCAAAGAATGCTTGCTGGCTTTCCCGTCACCGGGTCGCGCATGAGGCTTATCTTTGCTTCAACCCAGATGTAATAACCCGACTTATGACGGACTCGATTGGTCAACACATCGCGTTCAAACAACCCCTCCAACATGCGGCGAAACCTTTCCGCCACCAGCGGAGCATCATCGGGGTGGACTGATCTACCAGGAGGAACGCCAATGAGTTCGTGCGGCTCATAGCCCAGAACGGCATGACTAGCTGGCGAGACATAGGTGCGTCGTAGATTGAGGTCGAGACAGGTTATAACGTCACTGGCGCTCTCGGCCAGTAGTCGATAGCGCTCCTCGCTTTCGACAAGGCGTTGCTCGGCCACCTTTCGGTCCGTGACATCGCGCCAGGATGCAACGTAGCCAGCCGGCGACCCGGTTTGCGGATCGATGATGGTATTGGCAGCCACTTCAATCCATCGCTTGGCCCCATCCGCCCGGCACACGCGGAACTCGTTGGTCTCCTGCAGCGGCTCGCCGGACATAAGCTTCGCCAGGTTTGCTTGCGCCGCCGGCCGGTCCTCCGCGACGACGAGATTGAGCACCGGCGTCGCGGCAAATGCTTCTGCTGTCATCCCTATGACACGGCTGACCGCTGGAGAGACGTAGGTGCGCTGACCGCGCGCATTTACTCGTGACACCATATCGCTGGCGGCGTCGGACAGCAGGCGAAACTCAGCCTCGCTGGTTCGCAGCGCAGCCTCAGCCTGTTCCCGGCGCCTTAGTTGGCGCCGTAGCGTGTAGCCCAACACCAACGCTAGAACCAGCAGGCAACCAATGGCTGGGCCGATCAGGAAGGCTTGCTGCCGCCAAACAGCATAGGTGCCTCGAACAGAACGGCCAACCACCACTGTAAGACCTGCTGACTGCAACTGGCGCTGGACCCAGAATCGGTCAACACCGTCCAGAACGGAAGGTCCCCGTGCGAAGTCTATCTTGGACGCCCTTAACGACTTTCCGACCGGTGAGTCGTTGACATCGTAGCCAAAGAAGCGTCGAGCGAAGTTGCGCCTGAACACAACGTGTCCACTCGTCGTATTTAGCGCAAGATCATCGTCCGGCTCGAGTTTGGCCGAACCAAACAACAGCTCGAACCATGACAAGTTGATGGTTTCCGCTGCGATCCCCGCGAAGGAGCCATCGACATGATTGATCTGGCGGCTAAGCAGAAGGACGGGCTCGCCTGATATAATCCCATCCGGAAGTAAAGTGAGTTGCAAGCCGCGGTGGGGCTTGGCCTTGTGATCGATGAACCACTCACGGGAGCTAAAGTCAATATCGCTCGGTAAAGTCCCATTCGATAGGAACGTTACATGGCCGGTTTCATCCAGCACAAGCAACGCTCCAAGCACCTGGATCGGCAAGGCACTGTTGGCGAATATCGTGTCGCGGACTGGTAGTGGCAGTTGATAGCGTTCAGCCACTTGTAGATCCGACCCGACCTCACGTAGCGTGAGATTTGCCACTTCTACGTTCTTTTCGACCTCATCGCGTAGCACTTCGGCCAGGTTCTCAGCCTGGTGGACTGCTTCGGAACGGGCGGATAGCCGCGCTTGGTAGAGCATTATCGCGCATAGCCCAGCCAAAGCAATCAGGCCGGCCTGGATCGCGGTGACAGCCAGGCGCTCGCGCCAATAGTGCAGTTGCGGCAAAGTCATGACCTAATCCGCCGCCACGACAAGGCTCGCACCTAGCTCGAGCCAGTCTCGCATGTCGTCATTGGCCGCTGCCCGCGCCAGCACCGTCATGCCCCGACGGCGAGCGTGCGCAATCAAACGGAAGTAATCAGCAGGCGGCCTCGAACGGAAGTCGACCCCGTCGATGACGAGCCACTCGACCGGCAGCGCGCAGAGTGCTTCGCCTTCCTGGTCTTGATCACCAAGCGCTAATGTGACGCATGGCATCACATCCCCAAGCCCGGGCGGTAATTGGGTGACGATGTTGGACCAGCGCTGCGGGCTGGGAACGGGTGCTAACCCCGATACAACAAGAGCCAGGCGGCTTCGAGCCGCCGGTGGCGCCCGCATCAGACAATCATCCAGCAGGCGACGGCTTGCGGAATTTACCAGGCTCTGCCAGGTCAACGGCACAAACACTTTGTCCCAACCGCCATGCGCGTCCGCCTCGGCCAATGCCGCGCTGCACCGCTGCACATCGGCGGCCGCTTCCGCACCACAGCGTAGAGCTTCCAACGCAGCCGGGCGGCGTGAGCCCGTTAGAAGGTCAAGGAAACACCACGGTTGAGGCTGACCGCTCCGGTCAAACACGGGGTGAGTGACAACCTGCGGCCGGGCGTCCCGCGCCGGAGGCTCTGGCGGCGCGGGCTCGCCCGGCATCAGCACCGCCATTGCCGAAGCTGGAATTTGGTTTCCGAGCTCCACCATCAAGCGCAAACGCACATCCCGCACAATGCTTGCCATGATGGCGGCGTTGCGGACGCTGTCACGGCTGCTGAACCAGATGATGAAGCCGTCATCATCTGTCCGACTAAATACGTCGGCAGGACAAAGCCGGCGCTTGATTGATCCCTCGACAATCAATGTGGCGCGAGGTGCCAGCCTTGTCCAACGGCTCGCACAGGACGCCTTCAAGGCCTTCAGGCTGATAGCGAGCACTTCGCCTTCAAGTTGGGCTGGCGCGCCGTAACGTTCGAGCCTCGGCACCTCGGCCGAAGCTGCGTCAGGACGCGCGGGCCACTCTGGCAAAACAGTAATCACCCGCAGGCGGCGAGCATCCTCTCCCGCCACCAGCATGGATGTGACACGAACGGCGACCCGAAACCCAGCGCGATGCAGAAGGTCGATCTGGAGTTCGAAGCCCGCTCCGTCCCGCAATTGCTTGGCGCGTGCCGCTGCCGCCGCCACCTGATGGTTCGGCGCGATCAGCGTTGTAATAGGCGTGCCTAGCAGTTGCTCCGCAGTCAGTCCAAGCAACGCTTGGAACGCAGGGTTGCTGATGGCAATTTCGCCGGTTTCGGCCACGACAACGACTGGCACGCTCACCGCCGGGAACGCGCTTTCGATCACGCGGCGGCTCGCCTCGCTCTCGGTTTCGCGGCGCTTCAGCTTTGTGACATCGCGCCCCAGCACGAGGGCATGGGTGACGTCACCAACAGGGTCCTCACTGAAGGTGAGGCGGAGCTGCAGCCATCGCTCCCGCCCCTCCACCCGCAACTGCAGCGGCAACTGGATGGGTGCGTAACGGCGCAATGCCGTGGCAAAGGTGGACCATTGGCCAGGCTGCATAGAGCAGCCCCGGAGTTCTCGCAGCGGGCGGCCCACCAGCCCATCCGGTTGACCAATCGCGCGCGACCACGCCTCGTTGACGCTGACGATCGTGGCATCCTCACCCTCGGCCGGGTCGGCCACAATCGCCATGGCCTCGCCACGCTCAAGCAGAGCCTTGTGGAGCAGCGGCATAGGGTCTGGCGAGAGAGTGAGCACGGGGGCAGAGTATCGCGGCAAAGCTAACGAAACGTGGACGCCGGACGCGAACCGCCCTATTCGTCGCCCTTGCGGTAGGGAGAGAACTCAGCCGCGAGTTCCTCCATGCCAGCCAGGACTGCCGGCCGCTCACGGTCAAGGAAATCCGCAACGGCTTGCTGCAGCGCAGGATTGCTCAGCCAATGGGCCGAATAGGTCGGCTTTGGCAGGTAGCCGCGTTGGATTTTATGTTGGCCTTGCGCCCCCGCCTCGACCCGGGCAAGCCCGTGCTCGATCGCAAAGTCGATTGCGCGGTAGTAGCAGAGCTCGAAATGCAGAAAAGGCCACTCGCCGCGGCATCCCCAGTTGCGGCCGAACAGCGCATCCTGGCCCATCAGGTTCAGCGCGCCTGCAACTGGCTCGCCGCCATGCTCGGCCAGCATCAGCACGACGCGATCACCGAGCCGTTCGCTCAACAAAGGGAAGAAGCGCTTGGTCAAGTAGGCGCTGCCCCATTTGCGATCCACTGTCGACTGGTAGAACCGGTAGAAGGCATCCCAGTCGCGGCGGGTAATTTCCGGGCCACGGAGGGTGCGGAACACTAACCCGGTGTCATTGGCGTCGCGCCTCTCCCGCCGCAATACTTTGCGTTTACGAGATGAGAGCGCCCCTAGGAAGTCGTCGAACGAGCCATAGCCGGCATTTTCCCAGTGGTATTGCTGCCCAAGCCGCTGCAGCCAACCAGCTTGTCCAAGCGCGCCCCACTCGGCCTCGCTGCAGAAGGTGATGTGCACGCCGGACAGCCCGAGCTCGGTGCAGGCCTGGATCAGAGCGCCACCAAGGGTCTCCATCGCAACGCCTGCGGCTGGCCGGCACAACAAGCGTGGCCCCGGGACCGGCGAAAACGGGACCGCAACCTGCAACTTGGGATAGTAACGGCCACCGGCTTGCTCGAGAGCATTTGCCCAACCATGGTCGAACACGTATTCGCCATAGCTGTTGCTTTTGGCATACATCGGAGCGACAGCAAGCAGCATTCCAGCCGCATCCCGAAGGGCGGCATGCTGCGGCAGCCAACCGGTGCGAGGACCCGCCGATCCGCTATCCTCCACGGCAGACAGGAATGCATGGCTCACGAACGGGTTGAGCGACCCGGCACAAGCGTTCCATTCAGCCGGGTCAATGCCGTTGATGGAGGGGTGCAAAGTCAGGCTCAGTGAAGGAGCACCATCTGGCATGGAGCTTATTATGGCACCGCAGCAATTATCCGCTAGTGTTCCAAGCCCGCGTCGCAGCCACGGTTTGGCGAGGCGCCCTGGGCGTGACGCAAGTGCGTCATGACGGACAATCCGTGTCCAGGGGGCGAACCCGCGCCCGTCTGGCGCGCTACACTAACGATACTCCGGTGTGTGGTAAGGAAGCGCCTTCCATGTCTGACAACCCGCTTGAAGACAATCCCGACCGCGATCAGCGGATCCGCGAGCGCGCTTATTACCTGTGGCAGGCCGATGGCTGCCCAGCGGGAAACGACCACGAATACTGGGAGCGTGCCAGCGAGCTTGTCGGCATGAGCGAAAGCGCCGGCGCGGCCCAGCTCCCGGTTCCCGACCCAGACGATCCAGCAGTCATCGTTGGCCAGCCGATTGAGGAAGCCTCGATCCAGCAAAACCTGGGCGAGTTCCCTGACCGTGTGGCCGACCAGGGCGAGCACCCACAAGTACCCGATCCTCGGAACCGTGCGGCCTGACAGCTCACTCGCCGCAAACGAGCATGCCGATCAACGCAGCCAATCGCCGCCGCGGCCGCCGGCTCTAACCGCCCGCTCGCCCGCCGCAGCGACCGGCCGGCCGGCGCAAGCGTCAACCCGGATCGTTTTCTTCATCGCCGGGTTCGGCATGGCCGCATGGGCGCCGCTGGTGCCGTTAGCGCAAACGCGTTGCGGCCTGTCCGAAGGCAAACTGGGCCTGCTGCTACTTTGCGTGGGCGCGGGTTCGATTGCGGCCATGCCTCTGGCCGGGGCGATGTGCGGCCGTTTTGGCTGCCGCCGGGTCATTGTTTGCGCGGTCATGCTGATGGGCGCGGCGTTGCCGATCTTGGCCGCCGCGACAGACCTGTGGACGCTGATTGCGACATTGTTGCTGTTTGGCGCGGCTGTCGGCTCGGTTGACTGCGCGATCAATCTCCTGGCCGTGATCGTGGAGCGGGCGAGCGGCCGCCCGATGATGTCCGGTTTCCACGCCTTGTTCAGCGTGGGTGGGATTTCCGCAGCCGCCGGGGTCAGCGCGCTGCTCGTGATCGGCGCCAGCCCGCTAGCGGCCACTGTCTGCGTCAGTTGCGTCGTTCTGGCCTTGCTCGCCACCGCCAGGCGCAACCTGTTATCGCAGGGTGCGGCGGAGCCCGGTCCTGCCTTTGCTATCCCGCGCGGCGCCATATTGTCTATCGGCGCGCTGTGTTTCATAGCGTTTCTTACCGAAGGCGCCGCGCTCGATTGGAGCGGCGTGTTCCTGACCTCGGTGCGTCACCGAGATGCCTCCTACGCGGGCCTGGGATATGCGGCGTTTGCCGGCGCTATGACGGTTGGGCGGCTGGCAGGCGACCGGATCGTCAGGCGACTGGGCGCGCGCTTGGTGGTCGTGGGTGGGGGCCTCTGTGCCGCGATGGGGCTAGCACTCGCCACACTGGTGCCAGCTTGGCAGGCTGCCATTGCCGGCTATGCCTTGGTCGGTGCTGGCTGCTCCAACATCGTGCCGGTGCTTTACACCGCGGCGGGCCGGCAAACGGCGATGCCCGAACACGCAGCGATCCCGGCAATCACGACAATGGGCTATGCCGGTATGCTGATCGGACCATCGGCGATCGGTTCCGTGGCGAGCGCCAGCAACCTGTCCGTCGCGTTGCTGGGAGTAGCCGTGCTCCTACTCGCCTTGGCGGTTGGGGGTAGAGCCCTACCGGTTTAGAGCAGATCCACACTGGTTGGCGTCGGTCAGGTGGTGAAAATGCTCGCTAAGACAAAGAGCTAGAGCGCAGTGACCGTTTACGGTCGCCCTGATAGCATTCCAGCAAGCCTACCCACGAGTTCGGCCCGGCATAACTCCTGTCGGTTGCGTCGACTCGGGCGTCGGTGACACAGTGATCGCACCGTGAATAGTTCCACAGATCAAGCGGTTGGAGAGCACAGTGGCACGAGCAGTGAAGACGGCACCATCCGCCAAGTCGGTGGCACCAGCACGCAAAGCGGCTGCCCGGCCGGCTCCGCCGACCAAGCAGGCGAAAGCCGCGGCCATTGAGAAACCGATGGTCAAGCCGCTCCGCAGCGCGGCCAAGTCCAGCCGGTCCACCCCCGCCCTGCCCCGGATGAGCGCGCCCACGCCCGCGCCGAATGCGGCTCCGAAACTGACCAAGGATGAGTTGCGCGCCCAGGTCACCAAACTCGAGAGCAGCATTGCCGCATTGCGCGCCAAAAGCCGCGAAGCGAACCGGGCGATCAAGGCCGCCAATAGCCGTATCGCTGAACTCGAGACCCAAGTCGCCGAACTGGAACAGCAGGCGACCGCGGCACAAGCTCGGTTCGACGCAGCGAAGGCGCCAAAGGCAACACGCCGGCCCCGCATCATGCGCAAAGCCGCAACTGACTCAAACGATGAAGGCCCGCATGACGAAGCCGTTGAGTCACCGCCATCCGAGGAAGCAGCCCAGGCAAGTGAAGACGTTCCAAGCTGAAGTTGTTCGCCGGTTCAGAGCGGCTTTTGCGGCTGATATCTGATAGACCGCCGGGTCCAGCACTTTCGCACACGTCCAACGCTGCCAACGTCCAGGCGCGCTACCAAACGAAACGCGGCACGATGGCCACTGGCGCCAGACCAGCCTGCCTTGCCTCAGCCGCGGCAGCAGCGGGGTCATCGCCGAGATCCTCCGCGTGGATGCCGCCTAGCACCCAGCACGAGTCCAATCCGGCCGCCTGCGCTCCGCGGATGTCAGTCCGCAGCGAGTCGCCCACGGCAAGGGTGCGCGCCTGCTGCGTGGCCAACATCGCAAGCACGGGTTGATAGATCGCAGCGTCAGGCTTGCCGAGCGAGCGGACCGTGCCGCCGAGCTGCTGGTAACGTGCCGCCAGGGCGCCGGCACAAATCAAGCGGATTCCGCCGCGGATCACTTCCAGATCGGGGTTGGCGCAGATCATCGGCAGGCCACGCCGGGCACATTGCACCAATTCGGCCTCGAACGGCTCGATGGAGGTCGGGGCGCGACGGTCATCCGGGCCAGTGTTGAGCACAAAATCTGCCTCGCCCGGCGCCGCCGCCAGCACGAGCGGCAGGCCATGGACCACGTTGCGGTCGCGTTCTGGCCCAAGATGCCACACCTTGTGACCAAGCCCGGCGAACCATGGGTCGGTCCGGTCCCGCAGTGCCAAGTGGACGGCCTCGCCAGAGGTCAGCACGCCTGTGTAGAGATCAGAAGTGATCCCCATGCCGCGCAGCATTGCTTCGGCGGCATGGGCCCGGCGTGGCGCGTTGGACAGCAGGACGCAGCGTTTGCCGGCCTGGTGCAGCCGCTGCAGGCAATCTGCGGCACCGGGATAGGGATGCACGCCGTCATGGATCACGCCCCAAAGATCGAGGATGAAGCCGTCGTAACGCGCGGCCAACGCTGCGATGCCGGCCAGCGGGGTCATGCGCGCGTGCCCACCGCCTCGGCCGCGCTGGCAAAGCCTTCGCGGCGCACCGCGGCGGCTAGCTCGGTCTTGAGCCGGGGCAGCAAGGCCGGCCCTTGCGTAGCGAAGGCGGAGTAAAGCTGCACCAGTTGCGCGCCGGCCTGCAGCTTGGCCAGCACGTCGGCGCCAGTGGAAACGCCGCCGCAGCCGATCAGCAGCAAGCGCCCGGCAGCCAGACGATAGGCCCGGGCGAGCAGCGCGGTAGAGGGGGCCAGCAGCGGCGGACCGGATAAGCCGCCGGTTTCGCCCAAATGGCGGCCGCTCGCCGAGGCCGGGCGGGTGATGGTGGTGTTGGACACGATCAGGCCCTCGGCGCCGCACGCCACGGCCACCTCCACCACGCTCTCGAGCCCGCCTTCCGGCAGGTCGGGCGCCACTTTCACCAGCACGGGGGGGCGGCCCGGCATCGCCAGCACGGCGGCAAGGATAGCGCGTAGCCGGTCCGCTTCCTGCAACGCACGCAGCCCGGCGGTGTTGGGTGAGCTCACGTTCAGCGCCACGTAGTGCGCGTGCGGCGCCACGGCGGCCACGAGTTGGGGGTAGTCGCGCTCGGGATCGGCGCCCTCCTTGTTAATGCCAACATTGGCGCCGACCAGGCGGCCGGGCGGGGGGCGTAACCGGGCCAGACGGTGGACAAAGGCCGCCGATCCGCCATTGTTGAAGCCCATCCGGTTGATCACCGCGCCATCGTCCAGCCGGAACAAGCGAGGCCGCGGATTGCCATGCTGTGGGCGTGGCGTGACCGTGCCGAATTCCACCGCGCCAAAGCCCAGGCCGAGCAGCCCGGCGGCGGCCACTGCGTCCTTGTCGAACCCGGCGGCCAAGCCGATCGGGTTGATCAGGCGGCGACCGAACAGGGTGATGGCGAGCGCCGGGTCATCTTCCTCCCGCGCACGTCCGGCGAGGCCCAGTTGCAAGGCGCGCAAAGCCAGGCGATGGGCGCGCTCGGGGTCGAGACGGCGCAAGGCGGGCTGCAAGGCAGCGGCGACGGCAGGGGTCATGCGCTTCTATTAGGGGCTGGGCATGCGGCTTGCCATGGCGGACGGTTTGTCCGATGGGTGCGCCGATGTGGGACCAACCCTATCTCGAGACGTGCTGCCGCTCGGCGCTGCATCGGCTGATGCTGGCCGGGCCGGTTGGCCGCCCCGGCGGGCTGAAGGACGGGCCGTGCCTGCTCCGGCTCACTGCCATGGACCTGGCCTGCGAGCGCGCCGACGGCCGTTTCGAGGCCACCGAAGCGGGTGCGGCGCGCCACAGCCACGAAATCGGCACGTCAAGGCGGCTGGAGCGACCTGCCGTCGCCAAGTGAGCGAGCCTGCTGCAGCGATCAGGGGCCAGCCTGGCTTACGGTTCGGGCCCGTCACGCAACCCTCTCCCGGTAGGCAGCGCGATCGCATTTGGCTCTTCTCCTTCTCCCGCGGGCGGGAGAAGGTCGGGATGAGGGTGCGAAAGCTGGTAAATCGCGGTATCACGGTGCTGAACAGGCCCTCACCCCGACCCTCTCCCGCGAAGAGCGAGAGAGGGAGACGCCGCGTGCGATTGCGCTGCCTGGAAGGAGAGGGCTGATCCAACCAACTCGACCACACCAGCACGCTGATCAGCCGAGCGGCGCGGTGTTCAACCCGTGCTCGCTGGGCGCTATGCACAGCACCTGCCCACCGGTCGAGGTCGACACCATCATCATGTCGCCATCGGCCAGCATGTCGATGGCATCGTCGAAATAGCCGGCATGGCTCACCTCGCGCAGCGAGTCGCCTGCGGCCTTGTAGTGCCATAGGGTAAAACCATTGGCATACGCCAATACGGACAAATTGCGCACCGCAAAGCTCATGATTTTGGTCCTTTCTAGGTAGGAAGTCCTATCGCCAAACAGCGCCTTAGCGGACGACGCCGCGGGCGCGCAGGGCCCATTCCAGTTGACCAAGCGCCTGGTGCCACAGGCGCCAGTCGGACCGTTGCATCGGCCGGTCCGGGCGTGGGGAGCTTTGACGCTCGCCCCAAATCCGCAATACGCGGGCATGCAGCAACTCGATGCTGCGTTGGCGATACAATGTGTCCAAGCAGCGAAGCACGTCATCCGGGTCGCACGGCCGCGGCGGGCCTTCCGGACGCCATCCTGGCCCGGCGCCATCCCGCCGGGCCAAAATTGCCGCCATGGTCCATAGCCACGCCTCCTCCGCGCTGCGGAAGGGCTGCGTGTCGGCGCTGTCGTGCGTGCGTCGGAGTGCGAGCTTGGGGGGAGCAAGCATGGCGGGTGCGAGCATGGCGCGTTTCCTGGAACAAGAACAGAACAGGAACATAAACCCATTATCCACATACAATGGCAATGGTTCTCTGCGTTAATTCCTATTTGCCTCGGCGTTAAATCCTACGGCACAATGCAAAAGCCTCGATTCGCACAGGCAAACTAGGACCCGGCCGTGAAGCACGAAGACATCTGGCGCGCGCTCGACACGCTGGCGGCCGAGAACGGCATGTCCGTCTCAGGGCTCGCGCGCGCGTCGGGGCTCGACCCAACCACCTTCAACCCCTCCAAACGCTGCATGCCGGATGGCCGGGCACGCTGGCCGAGTACCGAAAGCCTGGCCAAGGTGCTCGCCGCCACCGGCGCCAGCCTCGAGGCGTTCACCGCTCTGGTGTCTGGCGCCCGCGCGCTGTCGTCTAACCCGCGCACCCTGTCGCCGCGGCGCATCCCGCTGATCGGCCTCGCCCAGGCCGGGTCGGAGGGGTATTT
Source organism: uncultured Acetobacteraceae bacterium (assembly GCA_964246785.1). Lineage (GTDB taxonomy): Bacteria > Pseudomonadota > Alphaproteobacteria > Acetobacterales > Acetobacteraceae > LMUY01. Next base: position 19,475 of record CAXTRX010000009.1, read on the forward strand.
CGACGACGGCGGCTATCCGGTCGGCGGCAGTTGGGACGAGGTAAGCCTGCCCGAAATCGGCGACATGAACGCCTACGCGCTAGAAATCTCCGGCCAGTCGATGGAGCCGGTGTTCCGTGACGGCGACGTGGTCATCGTCTCCCCAGCCGCACCGATCCGCCGGGGTGACCGAGTGGTGGTGCGCACTGCGGGGGGCGAGGTGATGGCCAAGCAGCTTGCCCGGCGGTCCGCCCGGCGCATCGAACTCAAGAGCCTCAATCCGGCTCACCCCGACTACAGCTTCGATCTCAAGGAGGTCACGTGGATGCATCGCATCGTCTGGGCCAGCCACTAGATCTGCGGCGGATCGCCCAATGGCGCGAAGGCATCCGCGACACCATGCGTGCGAAGGCATTCGCACCACAACGCGTGCGAAGGCATTCGCAACGAATCGCGCGCGAAAGCGTTACCGACGCCGTTATCATCTTGGATCAAGGATACGTTGATGACTTCGTTTAGCAGACGCCTGTTTGCCGGCCTAACCATGGCGGCCAGCCTCTCGGCCGCACTTCCGGCGGCGGCCCAGAGCGATCCGGGTGCGCCCGGCCGCATCGATGCGCGCATCACCCTCATCGCCCATTCGGCCGCGGTCGGCGTCGGCTATACCTGGGGCGACGGCACGCTTTACTACAACCACCACCGCTACAGCTTTGCCGTTCGCGGCATATCGGTGGCCGATGTCGGGTTCAGCCGCATCGTCGGGCATGGCCGGGTCTACAACCTGCATAAAGTGGCGGACTTCACCGGCACCTACGGTGCCTCCACCGGCGAGGCAACGGCCGGACGCGGTATTGCCGGCCAAGTCTTAGTCAACTCAGCCGGCGTGCAGATCCGCATCGATGACGTCACCCGCGGCGCAGAGCTTGCCGGATCGGCAGACGGCATCCAACTCCGGCTGAAATAACCATGGCGAGGCGGCTTGGATGAAGACACGCATTTTGGCCGCCTTTCTGCTGCTGCTCGCGCTCACCGCCTCGCCCCGGGCAGCGGGGCCTCCGGTGGACGTGGCCTTGGTGCTGCTCACCGACGTCTCGCGCAGCATTGATGACAGCGAGTTCCAGCTCGAGAAAAAGGGCTACGCGACGGCATTCACCGACCCCAAGGTGATCAGCGCAATCCAGGGCGGCCCACGGGGGCGGATCGCAGTGGCCTATGTCGAATTCTCCTCCTCCGACCAAGTGAAGACCGTGCTGGATTGGACTGTGTTGTCCGACGCGGCTTCGGCCGCTGACTTCGCCGACAAGCTCACCGCCCAGCCCCGAAGCTCGTATGGCCGCACCGCCATCAGCTCTGGCATCGACCAATCGGTTGCCTTGATCGAGGCCGGCAGCTTCGGCGACGCGCGCAAAGTGATCGATGTGGCAGGGGATGGCACCAACAATGCCGGCCGCGCCATCGAAGAGGCCAGAGACGCCGCGGTGGCAGCCGACATCACCGTCAACGGGCTGACCATCACCAACGACCATCCGGTTTCTTATATCTACGCCCACGTGCAGCCCCCCGGGGGCCTGTCGAACTGGTACCGGGACAATGTTACCGGCGGCGTCGGCAGCTTTGTGCTTGAAGTGCACGATTTCAGCACGTTTGGCGACGCCATGTCGCGCAAGTTGCTGAACGAGATCGCCAGCACCGCACCCGCCACCCACGGCTAGAACGGTGTCAAAGCGACCGTCAACGGCGACACCGCACCGGCTTTTTGCACTGCCGAGCTTGCCGCATGACTGTTCGCAGGGAGCGCGCTCTGCTCTCGTCAGCCGCGTGCGGCCACAATCTGGGTGAGAATGGACAGCTCGTCGTACAGCCGCCACTCGCGCAGGATTTTGCCGTCGAGAACTTCGAAATGACAGGCGCCCAGAACTTGCACGGCGGAGCCGGTGACCGGGCCGTAGGCCGGCACGCCGGAGTAATGGCCGCGCAAGACCCAGAACACCGCCACCCGGATACCGAGTTCAGCGGACTCGTTGACCACGATGTCCCGAATTTCGATTTCGCCGTCGGGGAACGCGGCAAGCAGGTCGATGATGGTCATCTGAAACGGCTGCAGCGTCTGCACTCGCCGCATCCGCACGGTCAGCAACACGACACGCCCGTGGACATAGCGGGATGCCAGGTCAAATCGTCGGCGGTTCCACACATCATCAAAGTACGACTTGACCATGCCGCACAACGCCTGGTGCCGCGGCGGGCGCTGGCCGGAGATGCCGAGCGTGGCCGAGTCGGCGATGCGGCCCGCGAACGCGCCACCTTCGAGCGGCACGCAGACCCGGAGCCCGGTGACCGGGGTGCGCTGGGCCAGCATGGCCGCAAGCTCCGCCGGGTCGTAGCCGAGCGCTTCGAGGATGGCGAACTCATCGCGCACCAGCCATTCCTCGACGATGACGTTATCCTGCACCAGGCAGTGCGCGATCGAGCGGGACACAAAGCTGCGGCCGGTCGGCGGACCGTAGGCGGAGTAGCCGGTTTGCGTCCCGGTCTTGAGCAGGCGATGCGAGCTGATGAACCCGTTGGGCCCGCGCTGCTCCCAGATCACGTCCTCGCCAAGCCCGGCGCCAGCATCGGGGAACGCGGAGAACTTCTGCACCGAATTGGCGACCACCGCGTCGAAGCCGTAGCTTTCGCCATAGGCGGTGTGCACCCGCACGTCCGGCCCGTAATGCTCGTGCAGCCGGCCAATCGCGAGGTCGACCCAGATCACGTCCGTCCAACTCAGGATGTAGTCGCGCGGATCACGGTAGGGTGCATAGGCGGCAGGGGTGAGCGGTTGCATAGGGTCTCCGGCTGGATCTCGGCGTCGGGGGCTAATTGGAGAGAGGGCATGACGGCGACGGACCACCTGATTAGGCGCGACGACCCGGCAGCGTGCAAGCTGGGGCCGCTCAGCCGCCGCGCCGCGCTCGTGTCGCGCTGGCTGGAGCTGACCCGGCGGCAGTTGCCCGGCATGGCGGCCGAGCATGGCTGGCCGATCCGGCTCGACCATTGCTTCATGCGCGTGTGCCTGGATGCAAGCTTTGGCCGCCCATGGCACGAGGTCGTTGCCCGCCCGGCAATCAGGCACGCCGCCGAGGCCGATTTGGCGCGAGCGGTGAGCGTGGCCGAAGCCATCGTGCGGGACCCAGGCGCCCTGCCCGCCTTGAACGCGGCCAGCTTGCGTATGCGCGGCAAAACGCGGTCCGCCGCCTAACCAACTGGGCTTGGCAGCATCGTGCGGCGGGTGCACGGTTTCACACTCGGCGAAGCGGGGACCCCATGGAAATACGCAATCTCGGCCGCTCCGGCCTGCAAGTTTCGGCAGTCGGCCTAGGCTGCAATAACTTCGGCGGCCGCGTCGACCTGGAACAATCTCGCCGGGTGGTGCACGCGGCGCTGGACGTTGGCATCACCTTGTTCGACACGGCCGACGTCTATGGCGCGCTTGGAACGGGGACGGCCACCGGGCACAAGGGCGCGTCAGAAGAGATTTTGGGCGCGATCCTCGGTCCCCACCGGCGCGAGGTGGTGGTCGCCAGCAAGTTCGGCATGCCCATGGACGATAGCGGCCGCCGCGTTGGTGCGTCTCGCCGGTGGATCGTGCAGGCGGTGGAAGACAGCCTGACCCGGCTGCGCACGGGCTGGATCGACCTTTACCAGCAGCATGCCTTTGACCCGCACACGCCGCTTGACGAGAGCATGGCGGCGCTCGATGACCTCGTCCGTGCCGGCAAGGTCCGCTATGTCGGCTGCTCTAACTTTGGCGCCTGGCAGGTCACGGACGCGATGTGGACGGCGAAGTCCGCTGGCAGCACGCCCTTCGTGTCGTGTCAGGATGAATACTCGCTGCTGGTGCGCAAGGCTGAGCCGGAGTTGCTGCCCGCCATGCAGCGGTTCGGCTTGGGATTGCTGCCGTATTTTCCGCTGGCGAGCGGCATGCTGACCGGCAAATACCGCCGCAACGCCACCCTGCCGGAGGGTGCGCGGCTCACCAACACGCAGCGGCTGGCTGATCGCTACCTGACGGATGCGCATTGGCCGAAGGTTGAGAAGCTGAGCGACTTCTGCGCGGCGCGGGATCGCAGCATGCTGGAATTGGCGTTCAGTTGGCTGCTTTCGCACGCGACGGTCAGCAGCGTGATCGCCGGCGCGACCAAGGCTGAGCAGGTGCAGCAAAACGCCGCTGCAGGAGCCTGGACGCTGTCGGCCGACGAGTTGGCGCAATTGGACGCCCTACTCGGTTAGACAACCACACCACCTGCCCCAAAAAAGCCCTCTCCCAATGGGCAGCGCGATCGCATCTGTCTCTTCTCCTTCTCCCGCGGGCGGGAGAAGGTCGGGATGAGGGTGCGAAGGCTGGTAGATCGGCGTCACGGTCCTGAAGGGGCCACGAGCACGCTACTCGCGCTTCAACCTGGGCCCCCGAATCAAGAGAGCCCAGGTTCAAGCTCGGTCTCGGCGTTGCAGCCGGCCAAGCTCGTCAGCACTGGGCCGCGTGCCGCTCCAGATCTTCCAGCGAACAATGTTGCAGCGCGCCTGCGTGGGTGGCTTCCAGCGTCACCATGGGCGCGCACCCCGCCGCCAATGCTTCCTGCCACCGTGGCGCGCAGAGGCACCAGCGGTCGCCGGGCTGCAGGCCAGGGAAGCCGAACTCGGGCCTGGGCGTTGACAGGTCGTTGCCGTGCTGCGCGCTGAAGCGGAGAAACTCCGCCGTGACCACGGCGCACACCGTATGGCTGCCATGGTCCTGCGGCCCGGTGTTGCAGCAACCGTCGCGGAAAAACCCGGTCAGCGGCTCGGTCGAGCAAGCCTGCAAGGGACTGCCGAGCACGTTGCGGCTCGGCTGGCGATCCGGCCGGCTTGGGTAGCCACCCGTCTGATCAAGCGGCACGATGCGCGGGCTCCAATTTGGGTAGGAAGGCCGTAAGCAGGCCTATCAAGGGCAAGAACGAACAGATGTGGTAGACAGTTGCCACGCCCTCATGGTCCGCCACCTTGCCGAGCACGGCGGCACCCACCCCCGCAATGCCGAAAGCAAAGCCGAAGAACAGCCCTGAGACGGCGCCGACCCGGCCAGGCATCAACTCCTGGGCAAATACCAGGATCGCCGAAAACGCCGACGCCAGGATCAATCCAATCGGCAGGGTCAACGCAACGGTCCAGAACAGGTTCATGTAGGGCAAGGCCAGAGTGAACGGCAGCACGCCCAGGATCGATATCCAAATGACGTATTTGCGTCCGATCCGGTCCCCCACCGGCCCGCCGACCAGCGTGCCCGCAGCAAAAGCGCCAAGGTAGACGAACAAGTAAATCTGCGCCGACTGCACCGATACATGGAAGCGGTCGATCAGGTAGAACGTGTAATAGCTGTTGAAGCTGGCCACGTAGACGTATTTCGAGAACATCAGCACCAGCAGGATCACCACTGCCCAAGCGACCCGGCGCGGCGGCAGGCTATGCTGCACGATCGCCCGCTTGGCGGCGCGGCCACGCCCAGCAATCCGGCCGGCATACCATCGGCCAACGCCGGTCAGCACCACCATGCCGAGCAGGGCAACCAGCGCGAACACCGCAACGCTGCCCTGCCCGTGCGGAACCACGACAAAGGCAGCCAGCAACGGCCCGATCGCCTGCCCGCCATTGCCGCCGACCTGGAACAAGGATTGGGCAAAGCCGAACCGGCCGCCCGACGCCATCCGTGCCACGCGCGAGGACTCGGGATGGAACACGGACGAGCCCAGCCCGACCATCCCCGCGGCAAGCAACAGCAGCAGGAAGTTCGGCGCTCGCGACAGCATCAGCAAGCCGACCAGGGTGAAGCCCATTCCAATCGGCAGCGAGAACGGCAGCGGCCTGCGGTCGGTATACAGGCCCACCAACGGCTGCAGCAGCGAGGCGGTGATCTGAAACGTCAGTGTCAGCAGGCCGATCTGGCCGAAGCTCAGGTCAAACTTGGCTTTCAGCACCGGGTAGATTGCCGGCAGCAGCGACTGCATCAGGTCGTTCAGCAGGTGCGAGAAGCTGATCGCCAGTAAGACCGCCATCACCGTGCGTTCGACCGGGATGGCAGGGGCAAGTGGCCGGACCGAAGCCCCAATGGCTTGCCCGCTCATGCCCAGTCCGCCGCGCGGCGCAAGCTCGCTGTCACGTCCATCGATCAGTCCTCACGCCCCAGCCCGTCGGCTCTCCAGCAACTCGCAGGCGCCGATGCGCCACGTGCCATCGTCCTGCCGCTGCATCGTATAGCGGGCGGTGTAGGCCAAACCATCCGGGCCGATCAACTCGACGAATTGGACAACTTGGCCGCCCTCGTCGGTCAGGGCGCCGAAGCCCATGGAGCGCGGGCGGTAAACCGGGGCATATCCGTGCTGCACCATGTCCATGAACCGGCTGGCGCTGCCGAACATGGTCTGTAGCTCCGGGGTGGCGTAGCCGAACGCAGCGCCGGCGTTGTCATGCCGGAACGCATCGATCTGGCTGCTGATGACGGCTTGGATCGCCGCCTGGTCCGAACTCGGGACATCGGCCCACGCGCTTGAAGCCCAGAGCAACGTGCAAATCGCCACAATTTGGACGCCGCCGCGGATCAATCGCATGTCTTCCATCGTCCTGCCGTAATCTGCAAGACATGCGCCGGGACGTGCTCAATCCAAGGCCCCTGCTGCCACTCCCAGGCCAAAACGCCACTCCCGTAGGGCAACGATGGGGTCAGAGCACAACTCTGCCTGGTTGCCGCCGATGCTGCAGCGCACCATAGTAGAGCGATGAAGATACCCGGCCTGCCTCCCGTTCATATCCCGGCCTCGATTCGTATCCCGCTGGCCGACTTGGCCCGCCGCCGGCAGGCCTGGTCGGGTCCAGTCGACCAGCCCACGGCAGGCGATGCACGGCTGACCGAAGTCGCAGACTTCGGCAGCAATCCAGGCAAGCTGCGCATGCTGCGCTATGTGCCGCCCGACCTGCCAACCGGCGCGCCGATCGTGGTGGCGCTGCATGGCTGCACGCAGCGCGGCGGCGCATTCGACCTGGGCACGGGCTGGTCCCGGCTTGCCGAACGGCACCGGTTCACCCTGTTGGTCCCAGAGCAGCGAGCCGCCAACAACCACAACCTATGCTTCAACTGGTTCGAGCTCGACGACATCACACGGGGCCACGGCGAGGTCGCCTCGATCCATGCCATGGTGAGCGCGACCGCCGCCGAGCTCCAGTCCGACCCGGCGCGCGTGTTTGTCACCGGGTTGTCGGCGGGCGGCGCCATGACGGCCGCCATGCTGGCCACCTACCCCGACGTATTTGCGGCCGGCGCCATCATCGCGGGACTGCCCTACCGTGCCGCCACCAGCACCTCCGAAGCATTCGGCGCAATGTACCGCTGCCCAGCGCTGCCCGCGTCGGACTGGGGTGACCGGGTGCGGCAAGCAAGCCCTCGCCCGCAGCGAAAGCCGATTGTCTCGATCTGGCATGGCGACGCCGACACCACGGTGCAGCCGGCGGCGGCCACCGAATTGGCCAGGCAGTGGTGCAACGTGCATGGCCTGGGGGATGATGCAAGCACCAGCGACTCGGTCGATGGCGTGCAGCACCAAGCCTGGCGGGACCGCGGCGGTGTGGTCCGGGTGGAGCGGTTCAGCGTTCCAGGGCTCGGCCACGGCGTGCCGGTGACCCCGGGCGCTCAAGGGGATCACGGGGTGGGTCAGTCCATGCCTTTCATTTTGGACTCGACGATCTCATCGACCTGGCACATCGCACGAGGCTGGGGGCTGGTGCCCAACGAAGCAAGCGCGCCAGCCCGACCGGCTCGGCAGGCCCCGCCGCACTCGCCCCTCGACGCCTTTCGCCAAGCCTTTAAGTTCTAGCACCTGCTGACATCCGCCAGACGCAATCGCGCTTCCCTGTCAGGCAGAAACCGGCTCCAACCCGGCCACTGGCTCGCGCGGCCGCGCCGCGCGCAAACAGGTGGCCACCATCTCGCTTGCGCTGCCGGCAAGGGCGTCCGCACCGATTGCCTCCCGCATCCGCCCGTCGCTGAACACGTCCTGGCTGGCTGGCCAGAAGCCCACCACAAACGTGGCGCCCGGAAGTTGCTGACGCAAGCGACGCAGCAGGAAGCGCAGATGCGTCGGGCTGCTGCTCACGTCGATGTAGCACAGGCAAACCATGGCGGTGTTTGCCAGGTCACTTTCGGCCAGGCGCCCGCGGGCGAGCGAAACATGCGGGCTGGTGCGCGCTCCCAGCCGGTGCTTGCCAAGCAGGTGCGTGGCAATCGCCGCCGCGGCCGCATCGAAGGGGCCTCGGCCCGCCACGCACAGCACGGGGGTCGGCGAATTCCACAGCGGGCTGGCAGAGGCCGGGTCGAAATCAGGTGCGGCAATCGGCAGCCGGGTTAAACCTGCTTCTTTGTCCGGCGGCGCCACGGGGGAGGTCGGATCGGGTTCGGCCTCCGCGTCCTCGTAGTCGGCAAGATCATTCACCAGGTCCAGCACCGTCTTGACCACGGCTGCCACCCGGGATTGCGGCAGCACGCCGCGTTCCACGTCGATCGCGGCCAGCCGCAAGCCAGGCACGACCACCGAGTCGTAATAGGAGGACAGCGGCAGGTCCCGCAGCATGGTTTCAGCGTGGCTCAGCGCCTCGTCCGTGTCGCCTGCAAGGATGCGCTGATAGAAGCTTTCCACCGGCGAAAGCGCCGGCCGGTCGCCAAGCAGCACGTCGAGGAATTCGAGGCGCGGCACGTGGCGGCCGAGCACGACCAGGCACAGGGTCAGCGGCGTGGACAGGATCAGCCCGATCGGCCCCCACAGCCAGGACCAGAAAATCGCCGCGACCACGACAGAAACCGGCGATAATCCCGTGCTGCGGCCATACATGAACGGCTCGATGACTTGCCCGACCAGCAACTCTATTACGAGATAAAGGATCAGGGTCCAAGCAGCCATGCTCCAGCCCGGGTCGACGGCGGCGGCGAGTGCCACGGGAAACAGCGCGGAGAGCCAAGTCCCGACATAGGGCACGAATCGCAGCAACGCGCCGAGCACACCCCAGAGCACCGGGCTCGGCACCCCAATGGCGAGCAGACCAGCGCAAATGACGCAGCCGAACCCGGCGTTGATGCCCAGTTGCGTGATGAAGTAGCGGCTCAATCGCCGGCCGGCATCGTCCAGTGCGACGGTGGTCCGATGCAGGTCATTGGAACCGCACAGCCGGATCAATCGGTCACGCAGGTCTTCTTGCTGTAAAAGAACGAACACCGCGACGATGAACACGATGCCGCCCGTGGCCAACGGCGCCAGGATCGGGGCCAACACCTCCTGAGCAATCTGCAACGGCGTTGGCGGCGGCGGCTGCACCTGCACCGTGACTGGCTTGTTCGAGGCGGCGCCACCCGGTGTCGGCCTCGGGCTCGGCGCGGTGGCATGCTGAACCTGGCCACCCAGCCGGTCGATCACTTCGGTGAGCCGCCCCACGGTCAATGTTTGGACCGTCTGCAGCTTACTCTCGACGGTTTGCTGGTATTGCGGCAGGTCGCTGGCCAAGCTTGCCACTTGGGCGCCGATCAAGCCGCCAAGCGCCAGCACCACGCCGAGTGCCACCACAACAGAGAGCAGGACGGCCGGCACGCGCGGCAAGCGGATACGGCGCAGCAAGCCGACCAACGGCGCCAACAGGAACGAAAGCAGCACCGCCAACGTGATCGGCAGCATGACCGCCTGGGCGAAGTAAAGCCCGGTGACCACCACGACGAATACCGCAAGCATCAACAATTGTGAGACGCCCGGGAGGGCCACGGGCTCCACGGAGGCTGGACCCTGCGGTGCTGCTAACGGCGACTCTGACATGCTTACCCGCTTCCAGACTGATGCAGAAACGCCCGGCGAGCTTGCCAAGTTTCAGACCATTGGCTGCATCCAAGCCCAAGCGTCACTGATGGGTGCGCGACGACATAAACGCCGGCTGTGAGCCTCGCATGTTGACCGAACTCGCCCGCCGTTTTGCGCGCCACTCGCAAAACCTCCGCCCCGGGCAGGCTGCAGGTGGCATCAATGCCGACGCTGGTGCCGCGCCCGACGTTCTACCACGATTGGCGCCATCACGGCTGGCACAACGGCGCGGCCAGTAACGACGGTCAAGCCGCTTTGCGGCCCCTGCGCGCTGGCGCTGGCGGTGCCTCGACCTCAATGGCCGGTTTGCGGCCAAGCCCGATCTTCTTGGCAAGCTCGGAGCGATGCTCGGCATACTTCGGCGCAACCATCGGATAGTCGTGCGGCAGGCTCCAACGCTCGCGATACTGCTCAGGCGTCATGCCATACGAAGTTTGCAAGTGACGCTTGAGCATCTTCAGCTTTTTGCCGTCTTCAAGACAAATAATGAACTCGGGAAATACAGACTTCTTGATCGGAACGGCCGGCTGCAGTCGCTCAGGCTCGACCTGTTCAGTGCCGGCCGCCATCAGCGTCGAGAACACTTGCTGGATCAGTTCTGGCAACGCGTCGCGTGAGACCGCATTATTTGAGACGTGCGCCGATACGATCTGCGCGGTCAGGCCCAACACTGCCTGCACTGAACTGCCTTCTGCCATGATGCCATCGACTCCGGATACCGCTCCATTGCGGTCGCCAGAACTAACTCGCATTTCTATAGCGTTTTCTCAAGCGGAGTTTAGCACCAAACGCGCTCAGCCCAGTGCAAGGTGAGACGTTGCCGATGTCTTGGCTGAGCCCGCTAAGCATCTATCTCGTCGCAATTTCAGCGACACCGGCCGCAGAGCGCAGCATAAAGCGCTCGCCGACCGCTTTCCTGTATTAACGCGATTTTACAAGTTGGCGCGACATACTTTTCGCTAAACAGCGAGCTAAGATTGGCGAGCCGCCCGTCCAGCTTGGCAAAATTGCCGGGGCTTGAGGCGTTCAATGCAGTCTGTATTCGTTGATATGACGAAGCTTGCTAGGTTGGATTGATCTCGCCGAGCCGACACGGACGGAATGAAGCTTGCCGTGCAGCTCGCGCTGCCAGAAAGCCAGGAACCGCCGCAGCATCGGGTATTGCGGCGCTAAGTCCAATTCTTGCCAAACATAACTCTGCAGCACGGCAGGATGATCTGGCAGGTGATACAGGATCTCCGCCGTGGTCAGGCGATAGTCTTCCAACTGCAATGCAATACGCATTGAGGCTTGCTCCATGCCAACAGCAAACCCGCCGACCAACACCGGCAGGCGCCAAGCAGTCTGCGGCGCCTGGCCTGGATGATGCCGTCGCCGACGCCGCAGGCAAGAGGCCCGGCGTCGCCACCAGCACGAACTTGTTAAACAACAGGCACTTAGCACTCGAACGTGCGATGTGCTGCCAAGCTTGACTCGCCGCTGCCGCTACGCTAGACCGCTGGCACTCTGCAACCGAGAGTGCTAACGCTCGGTCCGCAGGTGTTTTGATCGTGCTGTAAAAAGCTGAGGAGCGTTGTTACAATGAAGTTCCGTCCGTTGCACGACCGCGTCGTCGTCAAGCGCCTCGACGCCGAAGAGAAGACCACCGGTGGGATCATCATCCCCGACACGGCCAAGGAAAAGCCCATGCAGGGCGAGATCGTTGCTGCCGGACCAGGCGCCCGCAATGAACAAGGCCAAATCCAGGCGCTTGATGTGAAGGCTGGCGACAAAATTCTGTTCGGCAAATGGTCGGGCACTGAAGTCAAGATCGACGGCCAGGAGCTGTTGATCATGAAAGAGTCGGACATCATGGGGATCATCGACCAGGCAGCCTAGGCTGTCGGATATGAACTCCATTCTCCACAATTAGGAAGGTAGACGAATATGGCAGCCAAGGACGTACGGTTCGGCGGCGACGCCCGCCAGCGCATGCTACGCGGCGTGGACATTCTGGCCGACGCAGTAAAGGTGACGCTCGGTCCGAAGGGCCGCAACGTGGTGATCGACAAGAGCTTCGGCGCCCCGCGCATCACCAAGGACGGCGTCACCGTCGCCAAGGAGATCGAGCTTGCCGACAAGTTCGAGAACATGGGCGCGCAGATGCTGCGCGAGGTCGCCAGCAAGACCAACGACCTCGCCGGCGACGGCACCACCACCGCCTGCGTGCTGGCACAATCCATCGTGCGTGAGGGCGCCAAGTCGGTGGCAGCGGGCATGAACCCGATGGACCTAAAGCGCGGCATCGACTTGGCGGTTGCGGCCGTCGTAAGCGAGCTTCAGAGCCGTACCAAGAAGATCACCACCGAGGCTGAGACCGCCCAGGTCGGGACCATCTCGGCCAATGGCGAGAGCGACATCGGCCGCATGATCGCCGAGGCGATGCAGAAGGTCGGCAACGAGGGTGTGATCACCGTCGAAGAAGCCAAGGGCATCGACACCGAACTCGACGTGGTCGAGGGCATGCAGTTCGACCGCGGCTATCTCTCGCCGTATTTCATCACCAACGCAGAGAAGATGATTGCCGAGCTCGATCAGCCCTACATCCTGATCCACGAGAAGAAGCTGTCCGGCCTGCAGCCCATGCTGCCGCTGCTGGAAAGCGTGGTGCAGTCTGGCCGTCCCCTGCTGATCATTGCCGAGGACGTCGAGGGCGAGGCGCTGGCCACTCTGGTGGTGAACAAGCTGCGCGGCGGGCTCAAGGTTGCCGCCGTGAAGGCGCCGGGCTTCGGTGACCGCCGCAAGGCAATGCTGGAAGACCTCGCCATCCTCACCGGCGGCCAGGTGATCTCCGAGGACCTCGGCATCAAGCTCGAGACCGTGACCCTGGATATGCTCGGCAAGGCCAAGCGCATCATCATGGAGAAGGAAAACACCACCGTCGTCGAGGGCGCCGGCAACCCGGAGGACATCAAGGGCCGCTGCAACCAAATCCGGGCGCAGGTGGAAGAGACCACCTCCGACTACGACCGTGAGAAGCTGCAGGAGCGTCTGGCCAAGCTCGCCGGCGGCGTGGCAGTCATCCGCGTCGGTGGCGCGACAGAGGTCGAGGTGAAGGAGCGCAAGGACCGCGTGGATGACGCGTTGCACGCGACCCGTGCCGCCGTCGAGGAGGGCATTGTGCCCGGCGGCGGCGTCGCCCTAGCCCGCCAGCCTGATTTTGGCGCAGTTGAAGCCCGCCAATGAGGACCAGAAGCTCGGCATCGAGATCGTTCGCAAAGCGGTGCAGACCCCGCTGCGCCAGATCGCCGAGAACGCGGGCGAGGACGGTGCCGTGATCGCCGGCAAGGTTATCGAGAACGGCGAGTACAACTACGGTTTCGACGCTCAAACCGCCGAGTTCAAGGACATGGTCGGCGCCGGCATCATCGACCCGACCAAGGTCGTGCGCACGGCGTTGCAGGACGCCGCCTCGATTGCGGCCTTGTTGATCACCACCGAGGCCATGATTGCCGAACGCCCAGAGCGCAAGGCCCCTGCGGGCGGCCCTGGCGGCGGTGGCATGGGCGGAATGGGCGGCATGGGCGACATGGACTTCTAAGCACCCCAACCCGGCTGCGGCCAGCTACGAAACGAAAGGGCGGCTCGCAAGGGCCGCCCTTTTTCGTGCCATACATCACAATTGACTTGTTTCAATAAGCCTGCAAATGATTTTGCCTGCAATCGTGCCTCCGCCTCGCCTTGCTGCGCCTCCACCCGCCGGGTGCTGCCGTCAAGTCGTCAACGAGCCCGGTTGTTTAGGTGCCACCAACATCGTTGGGGCTTTGACGGAGTTGACGCAGCAATGGCTATCGGGACTGTCAAGTGGTTCAACACCACCAAGGGCTTTGGCTTTATCATGCCCCAGGATGGTGGAAAGGACGTGTTCGTTCACATAACTGCAGTCCAGGCTGCTGGATTGCGTGGACTGGATGAAAACCAAAAGGTCAGTTACGACGTCGTAACCGAACGTGGCAAGGCGGCTGCGAGCAATCTAAAGCTTGCCTAGGGCCAGCCCGTCACCCCTCTCCTGCGGGCATGGAAAAGGGCTTGCATAGGGCTTGGCAGCCAGTTGCAGCGGTGATGGATACCTTCAGCGAGGTCTCCTGACTTGCCAGCGCGACCTTGCCGTCGGCGTTTGTCGCTTTGTTCAAGCAGTCCGAGCATACCCGGGCTGCGGGAATGCCGGGCACCCTCACGCCCGGGACTTACCGGCGTTGGCACCCCAACCCGGCCCGTCTCCCGCCCGCCGGACATCGAGAACGCGCCTACACCAGGGCCTTGCCCCCATGGAGACGGTCGGGCCGACCGGCTGAGTGGCCTTCGCCGGTCACGTCCTCAGCTCCCAGTCGCTGCCGGCATGAATTCCTCGCAGCACTCCGCCTGGTGTTCCAACCGTCGCAATGCCTCGCGCGCCAGCCGATGCCCGCCGTCAGCCGCCCGCGAATACCACCCTGCCGCGCATGACAGCGACGGCACCACGCCCCGGCCCCGCTCATACAGCGAACCAAGATTGAACTGCGCCGTAAGATTGCCTTCCTCCGCGGCCAGCCGGTAGCAGGCGAGCGCCTGCGCATCGGACTGCGCCACAGCCCGGCCAATCTCGTAGAACTGGCCCAGATTGTTTCGCGCCGCGTTGTAACCCGCCGCCGCCGCCAGCCGATAATAGTGCAACGCAGAGGCATCCGAGCGAGGCACACCCCGCCCGTTGGCGTAACACACTCCAAGGTTGAATTGGGCGGTGGCGTTGCCCTTGTCGGCCGCCAAATGGAACCATCGCACCGCCTCCTCGTCCGATTGGGGGACGCCGCGGCCAGACGAATACATCCTGCCGAGGTCGAGTTGTGCCGTCGCGTGCCCCTGAGTGGCCGCAAGCCGATACCAATGCGCAGCCGCACCGTCCGCCTTCGGCATGCCGAGCCCCTCCGCGCAGTAATGCGCCAGCCAGAACTCGGCATCCGGGTAGCGCTGCTCAGCCGCCTGGCGAAACAAGCCGGCGGCGGCCTGGTAATCCTGCGCGACGCCCTGCCCCCCATCATACAACATGCCGAGCTCGAACTGCGCCGCGGCAAGCCCTTGCCGCGCCGCCGCCTGGTAGTGCCGCGCTGCTTCCACCAAGTTCCGCGTCATCCCGCGGCCTTTTGCCAGCAGCCGCGCGAGCCGAAGCTGCGCCCATGCATGCCCACGCTCCGCGGCCTGGCGATACAACTCGGCTGCCTGATGCGTGGAACACCTGACGCCTCGCCCCAGCTCATAGAACAGGCCAGCGCTGTGCATGGCATCGACATGGCCGTGCTTGCACGCCTCCAGATACCAGTGCAGGGCCATCTCGTCCGACTGCGCAAACTGCTCGCCCTGCTCGTACTGTCGGCCGAGATCGTCAAACAAGCAGCCTTGATCAAACCCCGCCATCTGCTCCGTCCATCACCTGCATGAGGACAAGCTACCGGGCAAAGGTTAGCAAGCTACTACCAAGTTGATCGCAAACAAGGAATTGCAGCGTATTGCGAGCATCTTAACCACCCGCTCACAGGCCTGCCACCGCACCCCATGCACTGCGCCAGATGTGCGGCAACTGGCGCCAACCCTGTTGGCTCGCCGGGCCTGCCCTCGCCTGTCCCGATGGATGCACGCACCGAAACAACGCCAGCCCCGAACCGAGCAGGCGCGGCCGCCCCCACTCCCATGCCGCGTTGCCCGCCAGCAGCGCCCCACGAAGCTGCGGCAACCGGCACAGCAGCCCGCTCAGCTCAGCCGCCCCCGCCCGCTTCTCCGCAGCCGTCATCGCCATCGTCCCATTCCACCACGGCACCACGTTCCATAGCACCACTCCAGAGCGCGGAACCCCTGCCTCCAGCAGCACGCGATGAATGGTTTTGGCCGTCGGGTCGTCCGTGTTCATGCTGACGAAGCCGGATCCGGCCGGCGGCACGGTCTTTGGTCCAGGCTTCTCCAGCAGCATCAGCAGCCTGGCTTCCACCCCGCCATCCAGCGGATCGAAATCCGGCACAAACCCGCCCGCCCGCAACTGAGCCGCATAGGCGACCAGCGCCCGCATGTGCGGCTCACCCAGCAGCGCCCGGCGCCGGCTGACAATCGCCGGGTCCCTCAGCGAGCCCGGCCAATCGTCGCCCCGCTCACTCCCACTCAATGGTGCCCGGCGGCTTGCTGGTGATGTCGTAGGTGACCCGGTTCACCCCCCGCACCTCGCCCACGATCCTTCCCGCGACCCGACCCAGGAAACGCATGTCGAACGGGTAGAACTCGGCCGTCATCCCGTCCGTGCTGGTCACCGCGCGCAACGCACAAGCCTGGTCGTAGGTGCGCCCATCGCCCATCACCCCCACCGTGCGCACCGGCAGCAGCACCGCAAACGCCTGCCAGATCGCGTCGTACAGCCCCGCCGCCCGGATCTCCTCAAGGAAGATCGCGTCCACGTGGCGCAACGTCTCGAGCCCTTCGCGCGTCACCCCGCCGGGCAGCCGGATCGCCAGTCCCGGCCCGGGAAACGGATGCCGCCCCACCAGCGTGTCCGGCAGCCCGAGCTCGCGGCCGAGATGGCGCACCTCGTCCTTGAACAGCTCGCGCAACGGCTCCACCAGCCGCATTCGCATGCGCGCCGGCAGCCCGCCGACGTTGTGGTGGCTCTTGATGGTCACACTCGGCCCCCCCGTCACGCTGACGCTCTCGATCACGTCCGGATACAGCGTGCCCTGGGCCAGGAAATCGGCACCTCCCAGCCGCGCCGCCTCCTCCTCGAACACATCGATGAAC
>CAXTRX010000010.1:0-26827 GCA_964246785.1 uncultured Acetobacteraceae bacterium
TCGCTGGCGATGAACAGCGTCATGCCGTAGCGCAGGCCGAGCCGGACGACGGGAGTGTGCAAGCCGGGGGTACGGCTTTCCTTCAGCACATCGAGCCACCACAGCGCCATCGTCGTCAGCACCACGGCCAAGCCGAGGATCAGCCAAAGATAGCTGCCGAAATGCGCCGCACGGATGATGCCGATCACGGTGAGACCGGCCCCGATGCTGCCCATCAGCGGCCAGGGGCTCGGGTTGACCAGGTGGTAGGGCTGCTTCAGGCCCGAACTCGTCACTGGCAGGGTGGGTGCATGCGTGTCCATAGCCGACCTATCGTGTTCTGCGGCGCATTATCGCCAAATCTGGGGTGAGATCAAAGGAAGACCGCGTGCAATGCTGGAAGACGGGTGCACCGCTCACCCTGATACTCTTCCAGCAGGAGAGCGAGACGTGGAGGCTCCGGGCTCCAGCACCTTCACCTGGCCCTGTACACCGGTATGCGGCCCCGCCTTGGCCAATGCGCCGGTTTGAGCGGCCTCCTGGAGCGACGGGAAAAACGTGTAAGACAGCGTAATGGTGTGGATGTCGCGCGTTTCTGGATCCTGCAGGATAGATGGGTCGACCCAGAACGTGACCGGGAACTGTACCGCCTCGCCCGCCTGCAGCGTCTGTGAGGTGAAGCAGAAACACTCGGTCTTGTGGAAGTATTTGCCCACCACGTCCGGCGTCACGTTGTAGAGCGCATGGCCAGTGATGGTGTGGTCGCCCTGGTTCTTGCCATCATAGAAGGCCAGTTGCGGCGCACCCAGCGGCATCGTCACCTGCGGACGTTCCGGGTTGAACGCCCACGGCAGGTTGGGGCTGGTATTGGCGTTCATCGCCACCGTAATGGTCTGCGTGACGGTGTGTGATGCGAGTTCCGGTCCGATTTGCGGCGTCCCGTTGAAACCCGTGACCGAACAGAACAGACGGTAAAGCGGCACCGATGCGAATGCCATGCCGAGCATGCCGGCCGTGACCACGCCCAGGGCGGCCCCCATCCAACCGTTGCGGGTCATCCGCTATGCCCTCCCAGCTTGACGATGGCGATGGCGTAGAACAGCACCGCCACAGCAACCAGCGCCACCAACAAAGCGATGTTGCGGCCTCTTTGCCGGCGTCGCAGCTCGGCCGCCTGCGCCCGTGACAAAGGCGGAGGAAAGTCGTCAGCCAACGAAATGATCAACCGCAACGGCCGCAAACAGGATTGCCAAATAGGCGAGCGAATAGCGGAAGGCGGCCCGCGCCGGTGCATCTTGGGTGAGGCTGACGCCGGTGCTGTCCTGCTTGTCGCGCCAAACCAGCGCCGAACTCAAGACGAAGCCAAGCCCGAGCGCGATCGCCGTCAGCCCGTAAATCGGCCCGGCGTAACCAAGCGCCCAAGGCAGCACTGCAAACGGTGCAAGCACCAGTGTGTAGGCCATGATGTGGCGCCGGGTCGACTTGGCGCCCGCCACCACCGGCAGCATCGGGACGCCGGCGCGGCTGTAATCCTTGCAGGCGTAGAGCGACAGGGCCCAGAAATGCGGCGGCGTCCAAAGCAGGATGATGGAGAACAGCAGCCACGGCATGACGCTCACGTCACCCGTGACAGCAGCCCAGCCGATGATCGGCGGAAAAGCACCGGCCGCACCACCGATGACGATGTTCTGCGGCGTCCGGCGCTTCAGCCAAATGGTATAAACAAACACGTAGAACGCGATCGAAACCGCCAACCAGGCCCCAGCGACGAGGTTGGTGGCCAGCGCCATGACCATGACCGAGGCCACTGCCAGAACCACGCCAAACGCCAGGGCAGCACCTGGTTCGATCTTGCCAGCCGGGATCGGGCGCGAACTGGTGCGGCGCATCAGCGCGTCGATATCGCGATCGAACACCATGTTGATCGCGCCCGCCGCACCCGCGGCAACCGCAATGCACAGTACGGCGGTGAAGGCGAGCACCGGGTTCAAGTGACCCGGCGCCACCAGCATGCCAACCAGCCCGGTCAGCACCACCAGCGTGACCACTCGCGGCTTGAGCAGGTTCAGCCAGTCGCGCCAGGTGGCCGCCTCCGAGCTGGAGACGGCGCCGGCATAGAGGATGGACTGGCTCATCGGACCCGCGGCAGGACCTCGAAGGTGTGGAATGGAGGCGGCGAACTCACCGACCACTCCAGCGTCGTCGCACCCTCGCCCCACTGGTTCGCCGGCACCGGGACCTTCGAGGTGAAGGTGCGGAACAGCACGTATAGGAAGATCAACACAGACAGGCCGCCGATATAGGAGCCCATCGAGGCCACGTGGTTCCAGCCGGCAAAAGCGTCCGCGTAATCAGGGTAACGCCGCGGCATGCCCGCCAAGCCCAGGAAGTGCATGGGGAAGAACGTCAGGTTCACGCCTACGAACGTTACCCAGAAATGCACCTTGCCCCAGAACTCGGGGTATTGATGCCCGCTCATCTTGCCGATCCAATAGTAGAAGCCGGCGAAGATCGAAAACACGGCGCCAAGCGACAGAACGTAGTGGAAGTGCGCCACCACATAGTAGCTGTTGTGCAGGATCTGGTCGATGCCAGCATTGGACAGCACCACGCCGGTCACGCCGCCTACGGTGAACAAGAAGATGAACCCGATCGCCCATAGCATCGGCGTCTTCATCTCGATCGAGCCGCCCCACATGGTGGCAATCCACGAGAAGATCTTGATGCCGGTGGGCACGGCGATGATCATCGTTGCGGCCATGAAGTAGGCCCGCGTGTCCACGCTGATGCCGGATACGAACATGTGGTGCGCCCACACCACGAAGCCGACCACGCCGATCGCAACCATGGCGTAGGCCATGCCCAGGTAGCCGAAGATCGGCTTGCGGGAGAAGGTCGAGACGATGTGGCTGATCATGCCGAAGCCGGGCAGGATCATGATGTAGACCTCGGGGTGGCCGAAGAACCAGAACAGATGTTGGAACAACACCGGGTCGCCACCGCCGGCCGGATCGAAGAACGCGGTGCCGAAATTGCGGTCGGTGATGAGCATGGTGATGGCGCCCGCCAACACCGGAATGGCCAGTAGTAACAGGAACGCCGTCACCAGCATCGACCACACGAACAGCGGCATCTTGTGCAGCGTCATGCCCGGGGTGCGCATGTTGAAGATGGTGGTGATGAAGTTGATCGCGCCGAGCAGGGAGGAGATGCCCGCCAGGTGCAACGCAAACAGCGTGTAGTCCATCGAGATGTCTTGCTGAGCGGACAGCGGTGTGTAGAGCGTCCACCCGGAGCCGGCGCCGTTGCCGGTCAGCAGGCCCGCCATGATCAGCAGGAACGCCGGGACGAGCAGCCAGAACGAGATGTTGTTGAGCCGCGGGAACGCCATGTCCGGCGCGCCGATCATCAGCGGCACGAACCAGTTGCCGAACCCGCCGATCATCGCCGGCATGACGGTGAAGAAGATCATGATCAGGCCATGCGCCGTCACCAGCGCGTTCCACTGCTGGCCCGTGGTGATGATGGTGTTGCCCGGGTGCGCCAGTTGCGCCCGCATGATGATGGACAGCACGCCGCCCACGATCCCCGCCATGATCGCGAAGATCAGGTAAAGTGTGCCGATGTCCTTGTGGTTGGTCGAGAACAGCCAGCGGTGGACGAAGCCAGGAGCGTGGCCGTGATCGTCGTGGGCGTGGTCCGCCTCGTGGGCGGCGTCTGGCTGCTGGAAATTGGTAACCGACATCTAGAAACTCTCCTGCGCCCGTTCGGGCTCATGCTATGCGCCGTCTGGACGACATCTTCGCCTAGGGCGCGGCTGCGGCCGCAAAGTGCTCTGCTTGGGGATGCGGGTTGGCATCCGTCGAATACTTCTTCTTCGCGCCGTCCAGCCACGCCTGATAGTCGGAGACGGTCAGGGCTTGCACGTGGATCGGCATGGCGCTGTGGTTTGTACCACAGATTTGGTTACAATCCCCGTAATAGTCACCAGGCTTGTCGATCTCCATCCACGTCTCGATCGTTCGGCCTGGGATAGCGTAACGCTGAACGCCCAGAGAGGGTATGAAGAAGCTGTGGATCACGTCCGCGCCCGTGGTGAGGATGCGAATTTTCTTGCCGGCGGGCACGACGAGCGGGTTGTCCACTTCAAGCCGCCGCAACTGACCCGGCTTTAGGTCGGCGTCCTGTACGATGTTGCTATCGAAAGCCATGTTGTTGGCATCGGCGTAGGTAAAGTTCCAGTACCACTGATGCCCAGTGACCTTGATCGTCATATCCGGGTTGCGCGCGCGATCCTGGAAATAGATCAGCCGGAACGAGGGAATGGCGATCACCACGAGGATGAGCACTGGCAGCACTGTCCAAGCGACTTCGAGCACCGTGTTGTGGCTGATCCGGCTGGGCACGGGATGGCGCTTGGCGTTGAACTTGTAAATGACGATGGCCAGCAAGGCGGCGACAAACACCACGACCAGGATCATCAGCGTGTTGACGAGGTTATAAAGGCTGTGAATGCCAGCCTCCACCGGGCTATGCGCAGGCTGCAGCCCTATTTCCCATGGCTGCGGCGTTTGCGCGGCCACTCGACCGGCGCCGGCGAGCGCGAAAAGCGCCACTCCCTGGCCAAAAGCTGCTAGGCGACGAAAATACCTCATCGGCTTCGTGTTCCCCTACCGGATTGCCGCCCGGCTCACATCACTCTGCTGCGGCGCAGCGCACCTATCCGAGCCCTCGCCTGAGATCAAGCTTGCAGCCGCAACCAGACGCTAATTGGGCAGGGTTATCAAAGTGAAAAGCCCAAAAGGAGGAACCGAAACGCTGCTGGCACGAACGCGGTCCTCCGGCGGCAGCAATGCATCGACCTTGAAGTCGGGATGCCAACCCAGGGCACGGCCCGCGGGCGCCATGGCTTGCTCCACCGCCAAGCGGGGCCCGCCCAAGGCGGCGAAATGGTTCACGAACAGCAGGGTGCCGCCGGGCCGAACCACGCGGCGCATTTCCGCCAGCAGGCGGCGCGGACCCGGCACCACGGAGGCGACGAACATCGCCACCGCTATGTCGAACTGGCCGTCGGCAAAACCGGTGGCTTCGGCGTCCTCCTCGAGCAGCGCCGCCACGCCGGTCAGTTGCTGGCGTGCGACCCGGGCGCGAGCGCGCTGCAGCATGTCGGCCGAAAGATCGATCCCAGTGACCCGCTTCGAGGGATGATAGTGCGGCAGAGCGAGTCCCGTGCCGACGCCCACCTCTAGGACATGCCGGCCTGGAAGCGCGTTGACGGCGGCCACTGCGCGCTTGCGGCCCGGCGCAGAAACGCCGCCGAACAGCAAGTCATACACTGAAGCCCAGCGCCGGTAGGCCGAACGCACGGAGTCTGCATCGAGCCCAGCCGAACGGCGTGGAGCTGGTAGCGTCTGATTTAACCGGATCGGCATGGCGCCTTGCTACAGACCGGTTGACGCTCCGGCAAGACCGCTATGGCAATAACATGCGGGCGGGTGCGGTTAGGCAGCCTCCTCCCGCCGATCCTTGATCCGCACGTAAGCCTGGGCGGCATGAGTGCTGCAATAGGGTTTGCCGGGCAGCGACTCGTCATCGCAGAATTTGAACGAGCGGGTGCCGGGTTCACCAATCGGCCAGCAGCAGGGAATGAGCCGCCCGCCGCCGGTGGTGCGTACCGCACGCAACGGTGCTGGCCCGGCCGCCGGTGGATTTGGTGGCAGAGGCGAGGCGGTGACAGGTGCAGCGTCGCGCGCAACGGACGCTTCCATGTTCGGCAAGGTCGGGCCGGTCACGCGCTTGATGCAGGTGCGGCGCGGGCGCTCGCCAGGTGGACCGCGCCGGATTGGCGAAGGGCGGCCATCGAGCACCAGCCGGTGGGCTTTTCCGACCACGGCGTTTTTAGAAATCCCCATACGGCGGCCGATTTCGGCCGTAGAATGGCCCTCCAGCCAGAGCGCCTTCAATCGGTCGATGACGTCATCGGTCCACTCCATGGTATGCCCTCCTGACACTCTCTACCGGATACGGTAGCGCGAATGCCGATAGGCTACTAGGCGTAGAGGCTCAAAATGTTGTGGGTAAGTGCGGCTTTTGCCTCCAGGGTTAGAACAGCAGCCCCTTCTTCAGCATGCCATGCACGCCTTTTTCGCCGTTGACAGTCTGCGTGACGCGGAAATCCACGGCCAGGGAGCAGAACGCATAGGCTTGCTCGCGGGACAGGTTGGAGCGGCTGCAGATGAAGCCGATCATCTGCCGCAGCGCCTGCTTCATCGCGAGGTCGAGGTCCTCGTTCATGCCCATGCTGATGTAGTGGGTGGCGGTTTCGCCGCGGGGATAGCGGAGGCCAGTGCCCTGGTGCAGAACAAAGGTGAAGGTTCCGGTCAGGCAGGTTTCTAGCGCATTGATGCAAACCTCGCCGTCGCCCTGCACGCCATGACCGTCGCCCGCAGAGAAATTGGCGCCGGGCACCCAGACAGGCAGGAACAGCGTCGACCCGGCGCCCAATTCCTTGTTGTCGAGGTTGCCGCCATGTTCGCGCGGCTCCTTGGTGGAGATCGCGCCGTAATTGGGCGGCGGCGCCACACCCATCACGCCGAAGAACGGTTGCAGCTCAAGTTCCGTGCCCCAGGGCAGCGTTCCGACCCGGCGCCTCGGGTCGACCGCGATGTGGGTGAGGAAGCGTTCGGGGAAATCTTCCGGCAAGGTGCCAGCAAGCGGGCGGAAGCCGCAGAAACCCCAATCGGCGCCAAACTCGATTGCCTCGATCCGGACTTCCAGGGTGTCGCCCGGCTCGGCGCCGGCGATGGCTACCGGGCCGGTCAGGATGTGCGGTCCAATGCGCGGCACGTTGGCCTGGTGGATCGCGATCAAAGCTGGGGGGATGGTGCACCCCATGGTCGCCGGGGGCAGCACATCGGGGGCGCCGGACACGCATTCCAGGACGACGCTGTCACCAGAGGCGACGGTGAGCAGCGGCGGGAAGCTGGCGTCGAACGCGCCCCAGCGGACCGTGTCGGGCGAGGCAGGGATGCGGTGCGTGGCCATGGCGTGCTCCATCGGGAGCGCCGACGCTAGCCTGCGTGTCCCGGCGATGCCAGGTGCAGTCCAGCTCCTCCTTGTGTCTTCCTCTCGCAGAGGAGGGAGTTAGTTAAGCGGGGGGATCCCGCTGCTTGACCTCTTGCCAGGCGTCCTCCATCGCTTGCAGGCCCGCCTCGGCCGGGCTCATTCCCTGTGCGGCCAGTTGGGTCTCAATTGCCTCAAACCGGCGGGTGAACTTGGCATTGGCGGCTTGCAAGCAGGTCTCCGGGTTCAGCCCGAGCTTGCGTGCCAAGTTGGCCAGCACGAACAGCATGTCCCCCAGTTCGTCTTGCAGCCGCGCCGGGTTGGCGGCTGGCAACTCAGCCCGCAACTCGGCAGTCTCTTCCGCGAGTTTGTCCAGCACCGCTGCGGCATCTGGCCAGTCGAAGCCGACCCTTGCGGCGCGGGCGGTCAGCTTGGCGGCGCGGGTGAGGGCGGGGAGCGCCACCGGCACCCCGTCCAACGTTCCATGCTGGTGCCGGGCCAGACGTTCAGCGCGCTTGCCTGCCTCCCAGAACCCCGGCGCGACGTCCGCGCCTGCGAACACGTGCGGATGGCGGCGAACCATTTTGTCGGCGATCCCACGCGCCACGTCGGCGAAGGCGAAACGGCCGGCTTCCTCGGCCATGCGGGCGTGATAGACCACTTGGAACAACAGGTCGCCCAATTCATCGGGCAGGCCAGTCCAGTCGCGCCGGGCAATCGCGTCGGCCACTTCGTAGGCCTCTTCAATCGTGTAGGGCGCAATCGTGTCGAAATCCTGCGCCTGGTCCCATGGGCAGCCGTCGGGCGCGCGAAGCTGTGCCATCACGTCGAGCAAGCGCCGCAGCTCGCTCTCAGCGGTGGCCACTGGCTTGGCCATGTCGATCACGGTGAAGCTTGGGCGCTGTGGGTTTGGCCGCCGGCCGGTCTCCCGGTAGCCAAGCCGTTGGTAGATTGCCTGGTTCCGGTCCATCAGCGCATTGGTATAAAGCCGCAGTTCGGGGACGCCCCAAGCGGCGGCGAGGCGCTCTGCATAGTCCATCAAAATCCGGCCGAAGCCCTTGCCATGCGCGTCTGGCCGCACCGCGACACTGTAGATCATGGCATGGTGCGGATGGCGCTCGATCACCAGGGCGCCAAGCTGGTCCAGCAGCCAGACCTGCCCGGCGGCAATCCGCGGCGCGTAATCCTCGACGGCGGGCATAGGCGGATAGCCCAGCACGGCAACAAACTCGGCGTAAGCCTCCCGATTGATCGCCGTCACCAGCGCTTTATCGGCCGGTTCAGCCTGTCGCATCAGACGTTGGCGCCCCGGATCGCCTCGCACACCGCACGCGTCACCTCCGCAGTGGTGGCCTTGCCGCCGAGATCGGGCGTCAGCACTCCCGCGGCACAAACCTGCTCGACGGCCGCCATCAGCCGCTTGCTGGCGTTCGGCTCGGCCAGGTGGTCGAGCATCATTGCGGCAGTCCAGAACGTGGCGACCGGGTTGGCGATTCCTTTGCCGGTGATGCCGAAGGCGGACCCATGGATCGGTTCGAACATCGAGGGAAAGCGACGTTGCGGATCCACGTTGCCGGTTGGCGCTACGCCAAGCGAGCCGGCCAGTGCCGCGGCAAGGTCGCTAAGGATGTCGGCGTGCAGGTTGGTGGCAACGATGGTGTCCAGCGACCGCGGCTTGTTCACCATACGCACCGTCATCGCGTCCACCAGTTCCTTGTCCCAGGTGACGTCTTGGAAGTCGCGGGCAACCAGGGCGGCGATCTCGTCCCAAAACACCATGCCGAAGCGCTGGGCGTTGGACTTGGTGACGACGGTCAGCCGCTTGCGCGGGCGGGCTTGGGCGGAGGCGAACGCGAACCGCATGATCCGCTCCACGCCCACGCGGGTGAAGATGGCCACTTCGGTCGCCACTTCCTCGGGCAAGCCGCGATGCGCGCGCCCGCCATGGCCGGCATACTCGCCCTCGCTGTTCTCGCGGATGATCAGCCAGTCGAGGTCGCCGGGTCCGGCGTTGCGCAACGGGCTGGTGATGCCGGGTAGTATGCGGGTCGGGCGCACGTTGGCATACTGGTCAAAGCCTTGGCAGATCGGCAGGCGTAAGCCCCACAAAGTGACATGGTCGGGGATGTCCGGCGCGCCGACTGCACCGAAGTAGATTGCGTCGGCGCTGCGAAGCTGGTCGAGACCGTCTTGCGGCATTAGCGCGCCGGTTCGCCGGTAGCGTTCGCTGCCCCAGTCGTAATGGTCGACTTGCAGGGTGAAGCCGCCGTCACGGCTGGCGAGCGTGTCCAGTACTTCAAGGCCGGCGGCGATGACCTCGGGGCCGATGCCGTCGGCGGGGATGGCGGCGATGCGGTGCCTACGCATGGGTCAGGCCGGCTGGCCGCGTTGCTCAAGCCGGGTCACGCGCTCGTCGAGTTCGGTGAGCAGCACGCCATGGCTCAGGACTGCACCATGGTAGTCGTGCAGCGTCGTACGAAGTTCGCCCACCGAATGGCGAAGGTCGGCGACCTCGCTATGAACGGTGCGGAATTCGGCACGCACTTCGGCCTTGAACGTGCTCATCTCAGCTTTGAAGGCCTTCAACTCGTTCGAAATCGCGATGATCGCGCCGTAGATCGCGCCCAGGTCGATGCCGTTCTCGCTCACACCGTTCTCCTCTCCGCCGTGCAGCCTTAAGCTCCGGCGCGGGGCTTGCAATACCATGCCAGCCGCCCGGGAGCCAACGCCGCATGATCCGTCTCGCCCTTGTTTGGCTATTGGCCGTCCCGCTCATCGCTGCAGCCCAACCGGCTCCGACCACCCTGCACTTGGCGCTGCGCGAAGACCCAGACATCCTCGACCCAACCCTCGCCCGCACCTTCATGGGCCGCATCGTGTTCGCCGGCCTATGCGATAAGCTGTTCGATATCAACGACAAGCTGGAGATCGTGCCGCAACTTGCCACCAGCTATGAATGGGCTGACCCCAAGACGTTGGTCATCCATCTGCGCGCGGGCGTAAAGTTCCAGGATGGCACGGCGCTGGACGCCGCCGCCGTTAAATACAGCCTTGAGCGGCATCTCACCATGGCGGGCAGCGCTCGGGTGTCCGAAATCAGCGCCATGGACCATGCCGAGGTGGTGGATGCGGGCACCGTGCGGGTCGTGCTCAAGGCACCATCTGCCCCGTTCCTGGCGCAACTGACGGACCGGGCCGGAATGATCGTCTCACCAACAGCCGCGGAAAAGGCGGGCCGCGATTTCGGCCTGCATCCTGTCTGCGCCGGTCCAATGCGCTTCGTCGAACGAGTCGCACAGGACCATATCACGCTCGAACGCTTTCCCGACTACTGGAACAAGGACGCGATCCATATCGACCGGGTGATCTACCAGCCGATCCCCGACAGCTCGATCCGCCTGGCAGACCTGCAAGCCGGCAGCGTGGACTTTGTGGAATACATCGTCCCGACCGACACCAATGCCGTAAAATCAAGCGGTAAGCTGAAGCTTGTCAGCTATGATGGGCTCGGCTACCAGGGCATTACCTACAACCTCGACAACGGTCCTCGCGCGCAAACGCCACTCGGGCAGAGTGCCGTGGTCCGGCAGGCGTTCGACCTCTCCATCGATCGGGATGCATTGCTGCAGGTGGTCTATAATGGGCTGGTGCCGGCCACGGCTCAGCCGGTGCCGCCTGAAAGCTCGTTCTTCGACCCCGCCGTGAAGCCGCCCAGCCGCGACATCGAGAAGGCCCGCGCGTTGCTGCAGCAAGCCGACATAAAAACTCCGGTCGCGGTGAACCTCATCGCTCCCAACAGTCCGGACGTCCAGCAGATGGCTGAGGTGATCCAGGCCATGGCGTCCGAGGCTGGCTTCGACGTGAAGATCACCGCGATGGAGTTCGCCGCCTCGCTCGCCCAGGCCCGGGAGGGTGGGTTTGAAGCCTACCTGGAGGCATGGTCCGGCCGCGCCGATCCGGACGGCAACACGTATGCCTTCCTGCACAGCGGCGGCTCCGAGAACTACGGGCACTACGCCAGCCGCAAAGCCGACACGCTGCTGGACGAAGCGCGCACAGAGCCGGACGTGGCCAAACGCCGCGCACTCTATGGGCAGTTGTTCCAGCTCGGTCAGACTGACCTGGCAATCTCGTACATCTATACGCTGCGGAATTTCGCCGGCATGTCGACCAAGGTCGGCGGCTTCAAGCCGGTCGCGGACGGCATCATTCGCCTGCAAGGACTCACCCTGGCGCGATGAACGCCCAGTTACGCAGCCGTGTGCTGCAACTCGTCCCGACCTTGTTACTGGTGAGCCTGCTGGTGTTCGGCCTGCAGCAACTCACGCCCGGGGACCCGGCGCTGGTGCTGGCCGGGGAGGAGGGCGCCAGTCCGCAGCTTCTGGCGCAAATCCGTGCCGAGCTATGGCTCGACCGGCCGCTTCCAGTCCAATACCTTCACTGGCTCGCCGGTTTGCTGCATGGCAACCTTGGCTTCTCCTGGCGCCTGCGCGAGCCGGTGATGGCGCTGGTGGCGCAGAAACTGCCGGTGACGCTGCAGTTGGGCCTGATGGCCTTTTTGATCGCCGTGCTGATCGGGGTGCCGACTGGAGTGCTCGCGGCCGTCAAGCGCGGCACCTGGTGGGATGCCGCAGCCAACCTGGTGGGGCTGGGCGGTCTCTCCACACCGAACTTCTGGCTCGGTATCATGCTGATCTTGCTGGTTTCGGTAAAGCTCGGCTGGCTGCCGCCGTCTGGCTATGTGCCGCTCACGCAAAATCCGTGGCAGTCCCTTGCCACCACGATCATGCCCGCCTTCGTGCTTGGCAATGCCACGGCGGCCGTGCTGATGCGCCACGTCCGCAGCGCCATGCTGGCCGCGTTGGACCAAGATTACGTGCGCACCGCGCGGGCCAAAGGGTTGGCAGAGCTGCGCGTGGTGATCCGCCATGCTCTGCGTAACGCCTTGGTCCCGGTGGTGACGCTGGGCGCGTTGGAACTCGGCAGCTTGTTTTCCGGCGCGGTGCTCACCGAGCAGGTGTTCAGCATTCCGGGCTTCGGCAAACTGGTGGTCGACGCGGTGTTCAACCGCGACTACCCCGTGGTTCAAGGCGTCGTCATGGTGACAGCAACATTGTACATCGTGTTGAATTTGCTGGCGGATGGGTTGTACGTGCTGGTCAACCCAAGGCTGCGCGTGCAGTGAGTTCGTCCCCACCCGCCATTGTAGAACCCGCTGCCTTTGGGCGAGGGCAGGGTGAGGAGCCTGGCGACCCGGTTCCGGGCAGCGTGGCCTCACCCAGCCCAGTGCCAAAGGGAGGGGGTTTGCTCAGAGCGGGCGGCGCCGTTGCGCCGGGTCGCAGCCCGATGGCGCTGCTGGTGCGGCGTTTCGCGGCTCGTCCAACGGCGGTGTTCGGTCTGCTTGTCATCGTGCTGTTCGTCGCCGTGGCACTCGCGGCTCCCTGGCTGGCGCCGTACGATCCCACCCGGCAATCGTACACCGTCATCCGCAAGGCACCATCCGCGCTGCACTGGTTCGGCACCGACGAGAATGGCCGCGATGTCTTGTCGCGGGTGATCTTCGGCGCTCGCGCGACGTTGCTGGCCGGATTGGTGGCCGTGGGCATCGCAGCGGGCGCTGGCGTGCCGTTGGGTCTGCTTGCCGGGTTCACTGGGGGATGGACCGATGTTGTCGTCGGCCGGGTGGTCGACGCCATGCTTGCCTGTCCGTTTTTGATCCTCGCGATTGCGCTTGCGGCGTTTCTCGGACCTTCTCTCGCAAACGCGATGATCGCCATTGGCATCACGGCCACGCCAACCTTCGTTCGCGTTGCGCGCGCGGCCACATTGGATGCTGCTGCCAACGACTACGTTGAGGCGGCGCGAGCGCTGGGAAATCCGGGGTGGCGGGTAGCGGTGCGGCACGTGCTGCCAAACATCATGCCGCCGATTTTGGTTCAGGCGACGCTTGCCATCGCCACCGCGATTATTGCCGAAGCAAGCCTGTCGTTTCTTGGTCTGGGTCAGCAGCCACCGCTGCCATCATGGGGCTCAATGCTGAACGCCGCCCAGCGATTCCTGACCCAAGCGCCGTGGTTGGCGGTCTTTCCCGGCGCCGCCATCTTTCTTACCGTGCTTGCCTTCAATCTCGCCGGAGACGGTCTAAGGGACGCGCTTGATCCGCGCCGGCGGTAAGATTGTCCGGTTAAGCGGTAATGCCCCCGGTCTGACGCGTTGGCGTGGCGTCCACTTTCGAGGGCAAAAGCGTGTTGGCGGGAGCGGCACTACCGACACGAAGCAGGGTTGCCAGGAAGTTACGGCCCCACTGGCCCGGGGTCGCGCCGTCGATCGCCCGCCAGCAGGCTTGCCACCGCTCCTGACGCTCTGCCAGGCTCATGCGCAGGGCGGTGTCCAGCGCATCGGCCAACTCGTCCGGGTCGTGCGGGTTGACCACCAAGCAGGCTCCCAGTTGCCGTGCTGCGCCGGCAAACCGTGACAAGACCAGGACACCGGGATCCTGGGGGTCTTGCGCGGCAATATACTCCTTGGCCACCAAGTTCATGCCATCGCGCAAAGGCGTGACAAAGCCGACACGAGCCTCGCGCATGTACCCAGCCATTGTCGACCGGGCGCCTGCCCGTGCGACGATCCGCAATGGAGTCCAGTCGGCCTCGCTCCACTGGCTGTTGATCGCGCCTGCTTCCCGGTCTACCGCCTCGCGCAAGGCTTGGTAGGCGGCTACATCCTTCCGGCTTTCTGCCGCAATTTGCAGCAGCGTGACCCGGCGGCGCCAATCTGGACGCGTCTCAAGCAGACGGCGATAACCAGCAAGCCGCTGCATCAAACCCTTGGTCGGGTCAAGCCTGTCCACGCCCAGGACAAGCTTCTGGCCTTGCAGGCTCCGGCGCAACCGCTCGGTGGGTGCTCCACGCCACGCAGTTTCGGCGACCGTCGCGAACTCACGCGCCTCAATCTCGACCGGAAAGGCTGCAAGGCGAATGCGGCGATCGCCGACATGCAACCACCCGCCTGCTAGCCGGGTGGCACCCGCCAAGCGGTGGGCCGCCTCAGCAAAATTGTCCACGTCGTTTTGGGTTTGAAAGCCGATCAGATCAGCAGCCACCAGATCGCGGATCAATGCGCCCGCCTCGGGGACGCTTGCCAGCATGTCCGCAGAAGGAAAGGGGATGTGCAGGAAGAAGCCAATCGGTGCCTTGACCCCGCGAGCGCGCAACGCGGCGGGCATGGACATTAAGTGGTAGTCATGCACCCAAATCATGTCGTGCGGGCGCAACAGGGGCAACACCGCACCGGCCATGCGATCGTTGACTGCCCGGTAGACTAGCGAATTGCGCCGGTCGAAACTCATCAGCTCAGGGAGGGAGTGAAGCAACGGCCATAGCGTGCTGTTGGAAAACTCATTGTAGTAGCGGTCGTGCTCGGTACGGGTGAGGTCCATCGTGGCATATTGGACTGCCCCGTCTTGCATCGATTTGACCGTGTTATCGTCGGAGACTTGCCCGCTCCAGCCAAACCAAACGCCACCACGTTGTGCCATCAATCCCGACAGCGCGACTGCCAATCCGCCAGCTTGCGCACCGCTGCCGGGCATGGGGACCCGATTTGAGATTACGACAAGACGGTTCATCGAACCTCCAAAAGTGCCACCGGCAACGTGGCAAATAGCTCGGCTACGGCAACGCGGCCAGACAACTCTCGCATCACGGGTATATCACGCGACATTACGTCAACAATGCGTCTTGTGACAAAGTTACGTGGAATTGTTAAGAAAGTTCCATCCCAGGCTGCCTCCGAAGCAAGCGGTTGCGCCGCTAAACCAGGCAAATGCGTGGGCAACCGGGTGACAGCGACCAGCGCCGCCCGGCCTTCATGCACGCGGGCAAACGCCACTACATGATCGGCGCGTTCACCTTCGACCTTGATCGGCGTGTAGCTGCCCGCGGTGAACAACTCACCAGTCTGCGCACGCAGGCGCAACGCCCGGGCGATGACCGCTTGCTTCACCCGGCCATCTCGCCAGCGTGCCAGCAACTCCGCTGGACTCTGGTCATCGTTCAGCGACGCCTGGCGTGCCGGGAAGTCGACAGGGCGGCGATTGTCGGGGTCTACCAGGCTAAAGTCCCAGTATTCCGTGCCCTGGTAGAGGTCCGGGACCCCTGGCGCAGTCAGCCGCAGCATGGTCTGCGCCAAGCTGTTGACTGCTCCGGCAGCGGCAATGCGCTCCACGAAATCCGCGATGTCGTAGAGCACGCGCGATACTCGGTCAGGGTCCATCACTTGGTGCAGGAAGTCGCGGCAGGCTGCTTCATACTCCGTGTTCGGCTGCGCCCAGCCGGTGTGGCGCTTGGCCTCACGCAGCGCCTTCTCCTGCCAGGCGGCCAAGCGCTCCTCAAGTGCTGCCACGCCCTCCCGGTCATCAGGCGCAAGGCCAAGCGGCCAGGCACCGATCAGGCTTTCGTAGAGCATGATCTCATCGCAAGCGTCCGGCGCCGCCCCGTTGAGGTCGCGCTTCAATGACGCGTTCAAGCGGGTCCACCTCGTCAGCGCGGCTTCCCATTCCTCCGGGATTTCGCTGATCACGGCCAACCGGGCCCGAGTATCTTCGCCACGCTTATGGTCGTGCGTTGCCGTGGCAAGCATGGCCAGCGGGAACCCTTTACGCCGGTCCCGCATGGCAGCGTGAAACGCTGTTGGGGTGAGGGCAAACTGCGAGGGCTCCGAGCCGACCTCATTGCGAGAGATCAGCCGGCCGTAGCGGTAGAACGACGTGTCTTCGACCGACTTAGCGGCAGTTGGCGCGGAGAGCTGCTGGAACTTCACCATCGCGCGCAGACGCTCTTGCCGCCGCGTCCCAGCGGGCACCTGCCGAATACCATCGCCGGACAGCCAGCAACCGAGCAGTTCAAGCAACTCCCGGTCGGTGGCGCGGACGGTGCGGCGGGCCTCGGCCATCGCCCAGTCCATCTCTCGCTTGTCCGCCTCGGAAAGCCCGCCAAGCCCCGCATAAATGCGATAGACGTGGAAATGTACCAGGATTTCGGTCAGCGTGCGGCGGACCGCGGTCAGGGTATAGTCGCGGGTCGAAAGGTCTCGCCTGGCGACGCGATACAACGCGGCGGCAGTGGAGAACAGCTCGCTCGATAAACTTTCCCGCAAAATCTGCCGCTTGGCGGGCACTGCTTCGCCCTCGAAGTTACCTGGCCGGCCAGTGAACGACATCCATATGCCGGTCACCGGCGTCTCACCGGCAGGGTCGTGCAGCAGCGCGGACACGTCGTTCATGAAGTCGTAGCCGGTGGTGCCGTCGGTCAGCCAGTCACCGGACAGCGTCTCCTGCGGCGCCAAAATCTTCTCGATCCAAAGGCCGGCGGCGTGCGTCCGCAACTCAGCCGGGCGCAGGGCGTGGGCCGCCTCCAACTGACGCCGAAGCTTGCGGCAATATCCGCGCGGATCAGCCAGGCCGTCGACGTGGTCGATGCGCACACCATCGATCAATCCCTCGGCGTAGAGCCTGAGGATGGTGCGGTGGGTGGCGTCGAACACTGCGGGCACTTCTTGGCGAACGCCCGCCAGGCCATTGACGTCGAAGAAGCGGCGCCAGTTGATCTCGTCGGTCGCAGCACGCCACCACGCCAGGCGAAAGTTCTGCCGCTCCAGCAATCGGTGCAGGCGTTCACGGCCGATCTCAGTCGCCGGGTCATAGCCGCGCAAGCATTCCGCAATCGGTTTGGCATAGTCGGGGGAGCACAAAGCAGCCCGGGCGATCTCAGCCTCGCGCCGCATGGTCTCGCGGCTCGTGGTCGACATCTCGCCAAAGGCACGCGCCGGCTCCTCGAGCGGGCCGCCTTCGGTGAGCAGGATTGAGGGGTAGTCGCGCGGGTTGATTGGGAACCGGTGCGAGTAGTAGCCAACGAAAAAGCGGCCATCCTGCGGATCGAACTGTAGCGTCAGCTCCTTGTTGTTGAGGCAATCGCCATAGGGGGAACCAAGAAACGGCGCCAACATGCGGCCGCGCAGAGAGGCGTCTGGCGGGTCCCAATCGATGTCGAAATACTCGGCATGCTCGGCGCCGCGCCCCCACTCCAGCACGTCCAGCCACCAATCATTGTCGGCGCCGCCAACACCCATGTGGTTGGGCACGATATCCAGCACCAAACCCATATCGTGGGCGCGCAAGGCTGCAACGAGCCGGTGCAACGCCTCTTCTCCACCCAATTCCGGGTCGATGCGGTTGTGGTCGACGATGTCATACCCGTGGGTGGAGCCCGGGCGGGACGTGAGCAACGGCGATGCGTAGAAGTGCGACACGCCCAAGCTGGCATAGTACGGCACCAAGGCCGCTGCCGCATCCATGGTGAAATCTTTGTGGAACTGCAGGCGCGCAGTCGCTGCGAATGGCCTCATGACTTACTCCCCAGACGGGTTCCTGACCGCTTGGAGGCCACGGAGCCTTGCTGCAACAGCCGGTTCGGTTAAAAGTTCGCCTGCCATGCCAGGCAAACGCCGGCGCCAGTTTGGATGCTCGTCCAACGTGCCCGGCAGGTTCGGCTGGTCTTCCAGGCCAAGCATGTCTTCCAACGGTACGATGGCAAGGCCGCAGGCGGCACTGCCGACGTGCTGCACCGCTGCATCGACGGCCGGGCCAGGCTGATCGGGGGGCGGCGGCGATCCCGTGGCGCTCCCGCTTGCCCGCATCGCTGACCAGAGCAGTTGCCGGTCCCGCTCGCGTTCGGCCAGTTCACGCGGCACGCTTGCGCCCTCAATGGCACCCACTTTGTGGCGCCAGGCCGTGTCGTGCCCGCTCCACCAACCGGCGACGGTCGCCAGGTCGTGCGTGCTGGTCATGGCGACGGCGCCATGGTCCCAGGTGGCGGGCGCGGTGAAGCCTTGGTCATGGGCCCGTTCAAACCAGAGCACGCGCAAGCCAAGCATGCCGGCGCTGCTGATGCGGCCCTGGAAACCCTCTGGCAGCGTGCCCAGGTCCTCACCGAGGACGATGGCATGGTTTCGCAACGATTCCAGGCGGATCAGCCGCAGCATGTCGTCGACGGGAAAGTGCAGGTAGGCGCCTTCCGCTGGCCCGGCGCCCGTGGGCACCATCCAAAGCCGCGCGAGGCCCATGGCATGGTCGATCCGGACGCCGCCGGCATGACGCATCGCAGCGCGCAGCATGTCGATATAAACGCGATAGCCGTTTTTCTGCAGACCGCGGGGCGAGAAGGCGGCCAGCCCCCAGTCCTGCCCATGGGTGTTCAGCAGGTCCGGCGGAGCCCCTACGGTGAGGCCTAGCAGCGTCTGATCAGACCAGGCCCAGCATTGGCTGCCGCCGCTGTCCACGCCCACTGCAAGATCTGAGATAAGCCCGATCGGCATGCCGGCTTCGCGCGCTGAGCGTTGTGCGGCGGCAAGGCTGCGGTCGGCTATGAACTGATAGAACGCGTGCCGGGCCACCTCGCTCGCGTGCTCGGCTGCGAAGGCTTGTACGGCGGGGCTGCTGGCATCGGCGAGGCCGCTGGGCCAGTCTCGCCAATGCCAGGGGCCGCCATGCGCCATGAAGTGCCCGTGCAGCGCCTCGAAGCGAGCGTGGCCTTCCAACGAATCGCCTTCAGCCGTGCGAAAGCGTTCAAACTCCTGCCATAGCGGCGTCCCTGGAGCTGAGTCGAATAGCTCACCAAGCTTGGCCAAGCGCAGGCGGGAGGCCACGGGCCAGTCCACGAGCGGCGCCGCTTCGAGGTGCCGGGCCGCCTCGCTGTCAAGCTCCAAGTCGGCATGGAGTACGTTGAGCAGGGTGCGGCTTGAGGGCGAGTAAGGGCTAAAGCGGTCCGGCGTGGCGGCGAACTGGGCATGCACCGGGCTGATCGCCACTGCCGCTGCACCGGCTTGAGCGGCGACGCGGACGAAGCGGGCAAGGCCGCCGAAGTCGCCCAACCCGCCATCGCCGGCGCGGCGCAGCGAGTATAGCTGCACCGCCAGCCCCCAGGGACGGCCGCCGGAGCGGCCCGCCATGGCGTCTGAGACCATCCATCCCTGTCTCGGCGCGATGGCCAGCGTCACCTCCTCGCCGGCGATCCGCAGGCGGTGATAACCCGGTTGGTCTGGCAGCTCGAAGGCCGCACCAGCCTCGTCTCGGGTCTTGCCGACAATGGTTGCGCCATCCTCGAGCACGATTTCGTAGCTTCCGGGCGTGACAGGGAGGCGGATCGACCCGTTTGCATCGCCCGTAATCAACGCCGGCAAACGCCCAGGCTGGCGCACCGTGTGCAGGCTATCGGCTATGTCTGCGTCCGAGTTGGCGCGCAGCCCGAGGGCGGCGAGTACGGTGCGCAACGATTCTTGGCTGACCTGGTGCCAAGCGCCGT
The DNA here is from genome assembly GCA_964246785.1 of uncultured Acetobacteraceae bacterium. GTDB lineage: Bacteria > Pseudomonadota > Alphaproteobacteria > Acetobacterales > Acetobacteraceae > LMUY01. Next base: position 19,401 of record CAXTRX010000010.1, read on the forward strand.
GGACGTCCTTCCAGCCCGGTGCGACACCCGCCGCCTCGGCAAGTTCGTGCAGGCTCATGCGTCGCTGACGAGCGCGAAACTGCTGCGCCCGGGCAGGCGGCTGGCTTCGATGGCGAGGCCCTCCACCCAATCGGTGCCATCCGGAACCTGCCCGGCCGAAACCGCCGCTTCGTCCAGGTTCATCCAGAGCCGCAGCATCTTGCCATTGCCCATCCGCCACGCCGCCATGAGCGCTTTAGGCCCTAGCACGCGAACGCCGGCGCTGCGGCATCCCGCTATGCCAGGCACGATATGGCTGGCACGGAAAGCCAGGATGCCTGCCATCCAGGGCGCCGGGCCGAACTCCGGAATGGAGGCTTGGAACGTCCCGACCGCATTTGGATCAGGGATCTTCGCCCGCCGCTCGGGATCCTGGAACGCAGCGAAATGCTTGAACTCGGACCGCCGACCGTCCCGAACCAGCTTGGCAAGCTCCTCATTATGGTCGGTAAAGAACAGGAACGGGGTCTGGCTCGCGTTCTCTTCACCCATGAACACCATCGGTATCATGGGTGTGCAAAGAAGGAAACGCAGCGCTGCTTGCAGCGCCTGCGGGTCGGCCAGGGCCGTCAGCCGGTCGCCCATGGCGCGGTTGCCGATCTGATCGTGGTTTTGCAGGCAGATCACGAAGTCGGTTGTAGGCAAGTGCGACGAAGGCTCGCCGCGGGGCTGGCCGGAGTGCTTCGAGACCTCGCCCTGATAGACGAAGCCCTCCGCCATCGCGCGGGCGAGTTGGTTCACCGGGTCTTGGAAATCTTCGTAGTAGCCCTCGCTTTCGCCGGTAAGCAGCACGTGGAAGCAGTGATGCACGTCGTCGGTCCACTGTGCGTCGAAGCCGGGCGCGTCCGGTCCGGTGCGCAAATGCCGGGCGGCATTGCCTTCGTGTTCGAGCACGAGATGAACATGGCGGTCCCGCGAGACGGCGCTGCGGATGGTGGCGGCAAGTTCGTCAAGAAAGTCCGGATCACCAATGGCGTGGACGGCATCGAAGCGGAGGCCGTCGAAGCGATACTCGTTCAGCCAATAGATCGCGTTCTGCTCGAAATACTCGCGCACAGCGCTGCGGCGGAAGTCGATGGCGGCGCCCCAGGGGGTGTGGACGTCGTCGCGGAAAAAGCTTTTGGCGAAGGCATGAAGATAGGCGCCATCAGGGCCGAAATGGTTGTAGACCACATCGAGCATGACCATCAGGCCAAGCCCGTGCGCCGTGTCGATCATGGCCTTGAGCTGGTCGGGCGTGCCATAGCTGGACTGCGGCGCAAATGGCAGCACACCGTCGTATCCCCAGTTGTGCGCGCCTGGGAACTGCGCAATCGGCATCAGCTCGATGGCGGTGACGCCGAGCGCCGCCAATCGCGGCAATTGCGCGCGAATGCCGTCGAAGCCGCCACAGGCGCCGGCATGAAGCTCGTAAATGACCGCCTCGTGCCATGGACGGCCGCGCCAGCCTGGATTTTGCCAGTCATAGCTGCGCGGGTCGACCAACACGCTTACGCCATGCACGCCATCCGCTTGCGCGCGAGACGCCGGGTCGGGGCACCTTAAGCCATCCGGAAGCCGGAAGATGTAGCTGTGGCCGGCCTTGGCGGGGAGACGGGCACTGTGCCAGCCGTCTGTCTCCGCCGTCATGGGGTGGGGCTCGCCTTCCAATTCAAGCACCATCGTTTCGATTGACGGCGCCCAGATACGAAAGCGTGCCGTCTGCCCGTCCAGTTCGGCACCGAACGGCAGAGTGTGGGCAAACCGTTCGGACATAACAGCTCCTTAGTTTGGTGGCGTCATCCCGCGTGCAGGATGATGGTGGCAAGGGGTGGCAGGGTCAGTTGCAGCGAGGCCGGAAGGTCGTGGCTTGGGACGTCTTCGGCCAGAACCAGGCCGTTGTTGCCGAGGTTGCTGCCACCATAAATGGCTGCATCGGTGTTGAGGATTTCGTGCCAGTCGCCGCTTGCAGGAACGCCGAGGCGATATCCAATGCGCGGCACGGGAGTGAAGTTGCAAACCACCAAGACAGGGGCGGTGCCGTCCTCTCCCAAGCGCAAAAACGCGAATACGCTTTGCTCTGCATCGTCAATCACGACCCATTGGAAGCCATCGCTGCGGCAGTCGCGCTGATGCAGCGCTGGCAGCATTTTGTACACGCCATTGAGGTCCCGCACCGTCGATTGGATACCGCGATGCGCGGTGCTGTCGAGCAGGTGCCAGTCAAGCCCGTGGTCGTGGTTCCACTCGCGCCACTGGGCGATCTCGCCCCCCATGAACAACAGCTTTTTCCCGGGATGGGTCCACATGAAGCCCAGATAGGCCCGCAGGCTGGCGAATTTCTGCCAGTCGTCGCCGGGCATCTTACCGATCAGGGAGCCCTTGCCGTACACCACCTCGTCGTGGCTGAGCGGCAGGACGAACTTTTCACTGAAGGCGTAAACCAGGCCAAAGGTCATCTCGCCATGGTGGTATTTGCGGTAGACCGGCTGCTCCGCCAAGTAATGCAGCGTATCGTGCATCCAACCCATGTTCCACTTATAGGTGAAACCTAACCCGCCTTCGTCAGCAGGGCGGGTGACGCCGGGCCACGCGGTGCTCTCTTCGGCGATCAGGACGGCACCCGGCACGCGATCGGTGACGGCGCGGCTCAGTTCCTGCAAAAAGCTGACCGACTCCTCGTTCTCGCGACCGCCCCATCGATTGGGCACCCACTCGCCGGCCTTTCGGCTATAATCCCGGTAGAGCATGGAGGCGACCGCATCCACCCGGATGCCATCGACGTGATAATGTTCAAGCCAGAACAGGGCGGAGCCGATGAGGAACGCACGAACCTCATTACGCCCGAGGTTGAAGATGTAGGTGTTCCACTCCGGGTGAAAGCCCTCGCGCGGGTCCTGATGCTCGTAGAGAGCGGTGCCATCGAAGCGAGCCAGCCCATAGGCATCGGTGGGGAAATGCGCGGGCACCCAGTCCAGTATCACGCCGAGCCCAGCAGCATGGCAGCAGTCGACGAAGCGGGAAAATGCTTCGGGCGATCCTAAGCGAGCCGATGGGGCGAACTGACCGAGCGGTTGGTAGCCCCAAGAGCCACCAAACGGGTGCTCCATGATCGGCATCAGCTCGATATGGGTGAAGCCCATACCAACCACATACGGCACGAGTTGCGCCGCGAGCCGATCCCATGAGTCGACGCCCATGTTGGCGGCGGGCGACCAAGATCCGGCGTGCACCTCGTAGACCGCGATCGGCGCGTCCTCGCTTTGGCGAGCCGCGCGGTTTGCCAGCCAGTCTGCGTCGCTCCAGGGATAGGGCTCGTCTTCCACCACGATAGAGGCCGTTTGCGGCGCGATCTGCGCAGCCCACGCGACCGGGTCGGCCTTCAAGGGCAGCAAGTCGCCGCCCGGACCGAGCATCTCGAACTTATAGAGTTCACCCGCGGCCATGCGCGGCACAAACAGCTCCCAAACACCCGGACCGTGGCGTTTGCGCATCGGGTGGCGGCGGCCATCCCAGTTGTTGAAGTCCCCCACCACAGAGACGCGCTGCGCGTTCGGCGCCCACACGGCAAAACGCACGCCGGGAACACCGTTCAAAACGGCAGGATGAGCACCCAGGCAGCGGCCGAAATCACGGTGGCGCCCTTCTGCCAGCAGGTAAATATCCATGTCGCCAAGGATCGGGGGAAACGCATAAGGGTCCTCGGTCTCCCATGCGGCAGCGCCTTCGCCGATGCGGAGGCGGTAGCTGCCATGGGTCGTGACTGGCCCGGCAAAGAACCCGGCGGGATGCATACGTGTCAGTTGGCCGGCAGGCAGGCCGGTGGCACTGTCCACCACGCTGACAGTTTCAGCACCCGGAATGAACGCGCGCACGGTGCCGTTATGCGGCCCGAGAATGGCAAATGGGTCACCGTGCCGCGCGTTTATGATTGAGTCGATGGCGCCGACATCGATGCCCAGTTCGGTCGTGTCAAGCATGGGCTCCCTCCGGCGGCAGGTTCAGCAGGCGGGCAGCGATGGCATAGAGCCCGAGCAGCGGGATGCCAAGCCAGGTGGGGCGGTTGGCAGCCTCGTAGCGGATTTCGTAAGCGGCCTTCTCCAGCAAGAAGAGATCAAGCACAGCAGCTTCCGCCTTCGGCTCCACCCACTTTACGGCCGCCTGCGCGAGCACCTCCCGGTATGCGCCTAGAAACGCAGCTTCGGCGTCCACCCGGAAGCGGTCTAGGATGTCACCACGGCGGCTGACGGCGGCTGGAGCGGCTGCTACCCGGCCGGGCAGCGCGGCCGCGGCAGCATATTCAAACGACCGCAGCAATCCCGCGACGTCACGCAGGGGGGAGGACTTGGCCCGGCGTTGTTCCATGGTTCGCGCGGGCTCGCCCTCAAAATCGATCAGATACGCGTCCGATTGCACCACCAGGACTTGGCCCAGGTGGAAATCGCCATGCACCCGCGTGCGCAATGAGCCAGCGCCACGAGCCGCGAGCTTGCGCGCAGCGTCTTGCAGCTCGCTGGCATGTGCCAGCAGCGTCTTGGCGGCTGTCTCGGCCTGCGCATTGGGCCAATCGGTCTGGCGGTTGAGCATGCCGAAAGCTAGCTCGATTTGCTCAATGGCGCCGTCTGCCCATTCCTGCAAAATCTCGGGCGTCACTGGTTCGGCGGTAAACGCAGGGTCGTCGATCGGGGACGAGAACACGGCATGCAACTCGCCGAGGCGCTGGCCGATTGCCGCCGCGAATACGTTATACCCGGCGAATGCATCCGTACTGTCGTCTTCGGTATCGGCGGTGGTGGAGAGTTCCGCCACAACGCGTTCCAAATACTCCAGCGTCCAGCTCCAGCCATCTCCCTGGTTGCGCACGAAGCCCTGCACAAGGCCAATTGTGTTGGGGGTGCCGTCGGGATCAACGCGCACGACTTCGCCGTAAAGCGGCGCCGTGTTGCCGAAGCCGCGCTCGGTCAGGAAGCGGGTGATCTCGCCCTCGGGATGCACCCCCGCGGTAACCCGGCGCACCACTTTAAGCACCAAGGTGTCGCCGACGATCAGCGAGGAGTTCGATTGCTCAGCCGACAGCCGGCGGATCTCGGCATCTTCAGCAAGGTCCAAATCCGCCATCAGCGTTGTCGGCCGGAACTCGACGACGCCGCCCTCGAACTCCAGCTTGTCGCTGGTGCGTAGGCTCCGCAGCACCGCACGGGTGAAGCCGTCGACAGCAAAGGCATCCGTGAGGTAGCCGACGCGGGCGCCAAGACGAACCCGCGCCATCGCGAGTTGGGCTGGCAGGTTGCCGATTGCCACATCTTCCCAGGCCACTCCCATCGGCAGGGTGTAGCGTTCGGTGCGTGTGCCGCCATTGGCAAGTTCCAACGTGGCTTCCACCTCCGTGATGAACAGCGGCTCGGGCGGCGGTGCGATCCGGACGAAATAAGCCAGCTTCGTACTCACCAGCTTTTCGGTCTTGGAGGCGAACCAGCGGCGTTTCGGCAGATAGACTGGCAGCGCTTCGCTTTCGAGCACGGACCTGCCATAGCCGGGCCGGACTTCTTCGATGGAGTTCCGCAGCACGATGGTGGAAAATTCTGGCATGGCTTCCGGCTGTGGGATGTGCCAAATCGGCAGTTGAACGTCCGACGCGAGCAGGAACCAGTAGAACGCGTAGGGGGGCATCGTCAGCAGATAAGGCAGGTTGCCTATCGCTGGAAACACCGAACCGCCTACGATATCAACCGGCACGCGCCCGGCCAGCAATGAAATGTCGAGCTCGGCAGCCTGTGCCGACCGCGACAGATTGTATACGCACAGGATGGTTTCATCGGTGCCATCAGGTGTGCTGAATTCTCGCAGGTAGGCGAGCACTTTGCGGTTACTGGGATAGAGAAACCGCTGCGTCCCGCGGCCAAACGACCGATGCCCTTGGCGCACGGCCAACATGCGCCGCATCCAATTGAGCAGCGAGTGCGGGTCTGCCGCCTGTGCCTCGACGTTGACCGCCGGAAAGCCGTAGATCGGGTCCATGATCGGCGGCAGCACGAGCTTGGCGGGATCCGCACGGGAGAAGCCGCCGTTGCGGTCGATGGACCACTGCATCGGTGTGCGGACACCGTCACGGTCGCCGATGAAGATGTTGTCGCCCATGCCGATTTCGTCGCCATAGTAGATCACTGGCGTGCCCGGCATGGACAGCAGCAATCCGTTCATCAACTCGATGCGGCGCCGGTCGCGCTGCAGCAGGGGAGCCAGGCGGCGGCGAATGCCGAGGTTCAATCGGGCGCGACGGTCGGCCGCGTAGGTCTCCCATAGGTAGTCACGCTCATCAGAGGTGACCATCTCGAGGGTGAGCTCGTCATGGTTGCGCAGGAACACCGCCCACTGGCAATTGACCGGAATGGCGGGGGTTTGCCGCATGATGTCGGTGATGGGGAAACGATCTTCCTGGGCGATCGCCATGTACATGCGCGGCATCAGGGGAAAGTGGAACGACATGTGGCATTCGTCGCCCTCCCCGAAATACACCTGCGCATCCTCGGGCCACTGATTGGCTTCTGCGAGCAGCATCCGCCCCGGCGCGTGGACGTCCAACTCGGCGCGGATTTTTTTCAGGACGGCATGGGTTTCGGGCAGGTTCTCGTTGTTGGTGCCCTCGCGCTCCACCAGGTAGGGTACGGCGTCCAGGCGCAGGCCATCAATCCCGATGTCAAGCCAGAAGCGCATGATCGCCAGCACTTCATCCATCACCGCGGGATTGTCGAAGTTTAGATCCGGCTGATGCGAGAAAAAGCGATGCCAGTAATATTGCTCGGCCACATCATCCCAGGTCCAGTTGGATGATTCCGTGTCGGTAAAGATGATGCGGGTGCCAAGGTATTTCTCGTCGGAATCGGACCATACGTAGAAATCCCGCTCCGGGCTGCCTTTGGCAGCGTGGCGCGCGCGCTGGAACCAGGGATGTTGGTCCGAGGTGTGGTTGATGACCAACTCGGTGATGACCCGCAAGCCCCGCTCGTGAGCCGCCTGTACAAACGCCCGGGCGTCGCCCAGGGACCCATAATCGGGATGCACCCCGCGGTAGTCGGCTATGTCGTAGCCATCATCACGTCGTGGTGAGGGATAGAACGGCAGCAACCACACCGCGGTCACGCCGAGTTCCGAGATGTAGTCGAGCTTCTCAATCAGGCCGCGGAAGTCGCCAACGCCATCGTTGTTGGCATCGAAGAAACTCTTGACGTGAAGCTGGTAGATTATCGCGTCCTTGAACCATGCAGGGTCTTCGGCAGCGATCTGGGAAGCAGGTAGAGGGGCGGCAGAGATGGCGATGTCTGGCAATCGAAGCCTCGGTTTGGGTCAGGATATGGCGCGGACGCGCCATATAGCATAAGGTCGCGCCGGTTCGAGCCGAACAAATTGGG
>CAXTRX010000010.1:26837-35564 GCA_964246785.1 uncultured Acetobacteraceae bacterium
AGGCGAGGCGGTCGCCGGTAACCAAATCCTCAGCTTCAAACGGCGCGGTTCCGGTCGCACCCCAGAGCCAGAACGGAAACTCCCATGCGGCCTCCTGCGGCTGGTCGGGATCATAGGAAATCGCCACAACGAGGGCATTGCTGCGATCTGCCGTCGCCTTGAGGAACACGCTGACCGCGTCGTTGGCGGCCGGCAGGAAGGTTGTGTTCAAGTGGGAGCGCAGCGCAGGATTGAGCCGGCGTATGCGGTTCAGTTCCGTGATCTCGGCGACGATGTTGCCGGGCCGATCCCAATCCCAAGCTCGGATTTGGTATTTCTCGCTATCGAGATACTCCTCGCGTCCCGGCAGCGGCGTTCCCTCGCACAGCTCAAAGCCGTTATACACCCCCCAGAGGCCGGATTGCATCGCCGCCAGCGCCGCGCGGATAAGGTATGCCGAGCGTCCGGCATTTTGCAGATAGACCGGGTTGATGTCAGGCGTGTTGACGAAGAAATGGGGTCGGAAGAACTCGCGCGGGCCGGGCTCGGCGAGTTCGGTCAGGTATTGCTCCATGTCGCGCTTGGTCTCGCGCCAGGTGAAGTATGTGTAGGACTGGCTGAAGCCGACTTTGGCCAAGCGATACATCACCTTTGGCCGGGTGAAGGCTTCCGCGAGGAACACTACGTCCGGATAGCGCTCGCGGACTGCCGCGATCATCCAGCGCCAGAACGGCAGCGGCTTGGTGTGCGGGTTGTCCACCCGGACCAAACGCACGCCCAACTTGCACCAGAACAGCACCGCCTCCGCCAAGGCGACCCACAGGCTCGGTATCGCGCCCTCGGCGTAGAAGTCGACATTGACGATGTCCTGGTACTTCTTGGGCGGATTCTCGGCGTATTTGATTGAGCCATCCGGCCGCCAATCGAACCATTCGCGATGCTGCTTGAGCCATGGATGGTCGGGTGAACATTGAATGGCGAAGTCGATCGCCAGTTCGATACCGTGGCCCGCAGCCGCGCCCACCAAGTGCCGGAAGTCCTCAACCGTGCCCAATTGCGGGTGGATCGCGTCGTGTCCGCCTTCTGCCGAGCCGATCGCGTAGGGACTGCCGACGTCGTCTTCGGTCGGCGTGAGCGTGTTGTTGCGGCCTTTGCGATTGACCCGGCCAATTGGCGACAGTGGTGGGAAGTAGAGCACGTCGAACCCCATGGCGCGGATGCGCGGCAAGTGCCGCTCCACATCGCGGAAAGTGCCATGGCGGTTCGGATCGTCGCTCATCGAACGGGGAAACACTTCGTACCAGGCAGCGAAAGCGGCACCGCTGCGCTCGGCATCAATCCACACCGGCTGTGCGAGGCTCGCTGCACGGGGCCGGTCATCCGCTGACTGCATCAAGGTCGTAAGCTCGGGGGAAAGCAACGTCTGCAGCCGGACCTCATCGGTGGCGGCAGCCAACATCTCGGCTGCTTGCTGCACGCTTGCGGCGACGCTGCCCTTGGCACGGGCGGCGGCGCGGGCGAGCAGGGCGACGCCCTCCTGAAGCTCGAGGCTGATATCGTTGCCCGCAGCGCTCTTCTTGGCCACCTCGTCCTTGAAGGAGGCGAACGCGTCGCGCCAAGCCTCGACACTATATTCATAGCGGCCGAGCCGGGTCAGCGGCAGGTCGGCGGTGAAACGATCATTGCCGAGCGGGCGCATGCGGACTTCGTGGGGGCCGCCATCGCCGGGCTCGTGCCAACGCAGCACGGCGGCGATCTGGTCGTGCCCGTCGCAAATCACGTCGGCCGTGACGCTTACAACCTCGCCCATCACGCGCTTGACGGCGAACGAGCCATCTTCCACGCACGGGGCCACTGCCTCGATCGCGACACGGGGGCTATCGGCCGCCCAGCGGGCAGCGTCCGCGTCAAGCAGCTTGGCATCTGGCTGGTCATCAGCTGCCGCGGTGTAGAACACTTGCAGCTCGCCGGGCGCCAGCGTGAGCTTGGCTCCAGGCACCAGGGATGGAAGCACCTCGTGCACAAATGGGGTGAACGAGCCACTGACGGCGGGCAGGAAGGCTGCCGGGTCGATGGTTCGGGGCCGGCTCACATCGTTGTTCAGGAGCGCCAAACGGGCAGTTCTCGCAAACCGGGGATCAGCGGCGTCGGTCTGCAGCAACGCCATCGGCGCGGAACCCGGTCCGGTCAGGAGGTCGACGTTCCCGGCAAGGCTTTCGCCGCGCGCAAGGCTGGCGTTCATCGCCGCCAGGTCGACGTAAACCGGCGCACCCTCGACAGGGTTGCCGCTTCGGCCACGCGGATCCATCCTCCGCCGCATACCGGTCTCGAACCCGGCCGGCACCAGCCACCCGTCGCCAAACACGCTGGCCCAGCCCGCAGCCCGCCGCAGCGTCGCGGCCAAGCGAGCCGGGTCGTGAACGGCGGCGGCCACCCGGGGGCCGAATGGCGCTTCCGGGCACGCGAGCAACGGGCTGATACGCCGAAGCTCGCTGCACTCCTCCCAGAACCAGTCTGCCTGGCCATCCCACCACGGCATTGAGGGAACGGTGTAATCGGCGCCAGCCAAAGCATGGAACGCCTCACGAGGCAGCCCTGGCGTCCAGGCGATCAGGGTAGCCGCTGGAATGGCGGCCCGCAGCGGCGCGAACGCCTCGGGCGCCTCGGCCAATCCAAGGACGCGGAAGCCAGTGATGCCCGCAGCCACGAACCGGGCCATGAAACGGCCCCACCAGGCACCCACGGCAACCTTATCCGCCGGTGTGCGGGCGTAGCGCGGGAGGTTGCGGCGAGGGTCCAACGGGTCGGCAGGGCCGGCAGCGGCAAAAGGCGGCGCGCTGCCGTCGAAGTCCACCGCGAGGGATGCTAACGGCAGGTCGAGCAGCAGGTCCAATCCATGGTCGCGGGCTTGGCGCGCCAGGGTTTGCAGCCCGGCCGTCGCGACATCGGCGCTGAGCGCCGGGTGCAGTTCGTCCAAGCTTGCAGGAGCAAACCGGTCGCCACTGGCGCCGGGCCGCCACGGTGGCGGCATGAGGACGGCGGAAAACCCCAGCCGCTCCGCCTGCTCGAACGCGATCCCAACCGGTGTGGCGAGGAAGTCCACATAGCGGATGCGCGCTCGCTTTGGGCGGACGGGTGCGGCACCAGCTCCAGCGGTGGGGTTCCGCCCGGTCGTCGTTTTATCGATGGCGTTCATGCTGGCTCAGGCCCTGTGCAGCGCGGGGGAAGCAGTAGGCCAGACGCTCCGGAGACAAACCAGTTCCCCCACTCAGTCAAGCCGGACGCCTCCTGTCACCGCCTGGTAGGTCGCAATTGCCAGTGTCAGCGGCTCGAACGGCTTGGTGATAACGAACGCCGGCTCCAACGCGTCCCCGGTGAGGAGACGTTCCGGGTAGGCGGTGACAAAGATCACCGGCGCGTAGTGGCTGCGGATGATGCGGGCCACCGCCGAGCTGCCATCGCCGCCGGCCCCGAGGTTAATGTCAGCCAGGATCAGCCCGGGGCGATGCAGGCGCGCGATTTCCACCGCCTCTGCCTCGGTGCAGGCCACACCCACCACCCGGTGGCCGCAACCGAGCACCAGCTCTTCGATGTCCATGGCTATGATCGGTTCATCTTCTATGATCAACACGTCGGTGGCGGCAGCCGTGCGCAGGTGGTCGCGCGCGGCGGCCAGCATGGCGGCGGCGGCGGCGGGGTCGATCCCCACCAATGTGGCTGCGGCCCCAAGCGGCACTTCCTCAAGCGAGGTGAGCAGCACCAGGTGTCGCTGCTGGCTAGACATAAGGTGCGGCGCCGTGGTCGTGGCGGGGATTTGCCTTAGTATGCCCTCATACAGCGCCAGCCGCGGGTCGGACTGTGTGGAAACGCCGGACAGCACGTGGCGAACGGCATCCGCCACCAGTTCGTCGCCGCCGGCTTGGCTGCCAGCCAAGGCGCGGGCCAACCTCCGCCCGTAAGGCAGCGCGCGAAGGAGATCGTCGCGGCGGAAACTGCTCATAACGAAACCTCTACTTGCCCGGTGCTACCGGGCAGGGAATACCCGCCGTGATGGGACGCAGCAGGAACGAAGTTCGACCCAAGCCGCTGGTGCCAAGGCTGTTGCCCAAGCCATGATACCCGATCCTTCGGATTTGTTGCGCGGCAATATCCTGGCTTTGTTGCCTGACTTGCGAGCGTTTGCCCGCTTTCTGGCTCGCGACCGCGCCGCGGCGGACGATCTGGTGCAGGATACGGTGGTCCGGGCGCTGGCAGCGTTGGACCAGTTCCAGCCTGGCAGCAACCTCAAGGGATGGCTTTATACCATCTTGCGCAACCTGTTCTTCGAGCAGGCGCGGCGTCGCCAACGGGAAGCGGCGGCACTGGGGGCGCATGGTCCGCTGGAAGAGGCCGTGCCCGGCCGCCAAACCGACCGCACCGAAGTGCGCGACCTGCAGCGGCAGCTTTGGCAGTTGCCTCCGTTGCTGCGGGAAGCGCTGGTGCTGGTTGGCGCCCAGGAGCTGACGCATGAGGAGGCCGCGCTCATCTGTGGCGTAGCGGTGGGCACCATGCGCGCCCGGGTGTCTCGCGCGCGCTCGCAACTGGCCCGCATCATCACGCCAGAAGATACAACGGCATAGTATCTGCGAGCCGTGCAACACCGTCGGCACGTGGCCGGCCTTTGACGCGCAGGTTGGGTATCCCATACGGATGCAGCCTAGCGGCGGTTTGCGACCCGGCAACGGGCACAGGCTGTTCCAGCACTTGCCTCGCGTTTTCGTGTTGCAAACCATGCAGCGTTTCACGGTGCTGCGTCATTGCTCTGATGAAGTGACGGAGATTTCACGCAATGACGAATACGTTCCACGATCAGGTTATCGCTATCCTGCCAAAGCTTCGTGTCCAAGCACTGGCGTTGACGCGGAACCGGGCGGCGGCAGAGGACCTGGTCCAGGACGCGGTGTGCAATGCGCTTTCGGCACACACGACCTTCATTCCAGGAACAAATTTCGCGGCATGGATGCATCGCATCCTGCGCAACCGGTTCATCTCCAACCTGCGCAAGCGCCGTGACACGACAGATATCGACGATGTGCCGCAGTCAGTGTTTGCGACCGACGCCGCGCATGAGGATCGGCTGGCCCTGAAAGAACTCGGCGTTGCCATGAACCGGCTGCCTGCAGACCAGCGTGAAGCACTAGTGATGGTGGTGGTGCACGGCATGAGCTACGAGGCGTTGGCGGAAGCGACGGGCTGCGCGGTCGGCACTGCGAAAAGCCGGGTTTTCCGCGCGCGCCGGCAATTGGAAGCTTGGCTGATGGGCGAGGACAAGGAGACGGGTCGCTCCACACGCAAGGTCGAGCGCACCATGCTGTTGTCGCAAGGCCCTTTGTCAGGCGACGACAACCTGCTGAGCTGAGTGCGCGCTGCTCGGCTTGCGACACTGTATCGTGGTGGAACCGGCCATGTGGTGGCCGGTTCTGATGTCCGGAGCGTTATGGTGTGAAGCATCCGGACATGAAGGTGATAAGGCCAAAACAAGGTGGTGAATCGGCAGGCACCACGGCAAAGTCGAAGGCCTTTGACATCTGGCTCAACCGCGGCTTGCACCAGATTTATGATGACGTGGCCAACGAGCCGATCCCCGAGGACCTGCTGAAATTGATTGAAAACGACAAGACCAAGTGAGGCTGCCACGGCTGCCGCGGACATGGTCTAATGTTGGGCGAAGCAGAAGTTGGCTCCTCACGCTATGCGGTCTGGCAGGACTGTCGATCACGCTCATAGCAGCTAGTGTTGTATTCCAGGACTATCAAAGCGCTAGTCAGCAGTCTGAAGCGCGGGTTGCCCTTGTTGAAGGGCATGTGCTGGCAGAGTTAAGAAGCCAGTTAGCGATTACGGCGAGTACCGTACTCAGCCCCATCACGCCGACCGAGCGGCGAGCTTGCCCCCGGCTGAATCCATCCATTCATCGGCAGCTTTATCTTTTCGGGCTGGATAGCCGGCCGGAGTGTGGCGTGTTGAGCGCGGCTTTGTCGCCGCTCAGCACGTGGCTGGGCCGGGGCGACGTGGGTGCGCCGCAAAGGCTGGCGTTTCTTGCTCCCGATGGCCCCTGTGTGGTCGTCACTCCCGAGGGTGATGGCACCCTGGCAGCACGGATTTTACCAGCCAATTGGCTGATGATGGCCACCGCGAACTGGACCAGCATGCATGTTGCCGCCTGGTTGCTCGATGAGAGGGGCACCGTGGCTTCTGCCTCGGGCGACCTCACGGATGCACTACCAACGATCCCGATCATGGCAGTGCTGCTGGCAACCCCTGGCCTCGTGCGGGGCACGTCGGCTTCGCGGCACCGTTATGCCTACGCCGCAACCGAGCTGCTGAATGGCTGGAAGCTCATTGTCGCGATCGATGCCACGCCAGAGCACCGCCATGCGCTACAGGTTCTCGTGCTGCGCTCGGCGGAGCTGGCGGCTATGTTGCTCACCGGCTTAGCAGCAATCGCCATTGGTGCTGATGTGGCATTTGGCGCACCCTTGCGGCGGTTGAGCGACAGCGTCCATCAATGGCGCGCGGGTGAAGAGTTCTCGCCAGGCAAGCTTGCTGGCGCACCCGACGAAGTCGTCCAGCTCGCCAACTCCTTCGCCGAGGCGACCGCGGGCTTGCGCAATAAGGAAGCCGAGCTCATCCGCGCCTATGAGCAACAGACCTTGCTTGTGCTCGAAGTGCATCACCGGGTCAAAAACAACCTGCAGATTGTGGCCAGCCTGCTGAATCTACAGGCGAGTCGGATTCGGGCGCCGGAAGCTCGTGCAGAGTTCCAAGCCGCGCGTGACCGGGTCCGCGCGCTGGCGACACTGCACCGGCATCTTTATGCCGACGGCGAGCTGCAGACGTTGAACATGCGTTCCTTCCTGGTCGAACTGTGCGGCCAATTGTTCCAGGCCGCGGGAGAAACCGAAGGCAGGCGCATCAAGCTCATGATAGAGGCGCCCGATATGCGGCTGTCGAGCGACGACGCGGTGCCCATGGCATTGATCGTGACGGAAACCGTGACAAACGCCGTCAAGTATGCGTTTCCAGGGGAGCGCACGGGCACGATCTGCGTGAGCCTGAGGCAGTCGGATGCCGACTTCACGCTTGAAATCAACGACGACGGAGTGGGGCTAGACGGCGTCCCCGAGGTCGAGCGCACGCGCAGCGGCATCGGCATGCGGCTGATCCGCGGGTTCAGCCGTCAGTTGGGAGCTACCTTGCAGGTCAATCACGCAAGCGGCACACGCTACACCATACGGCTGCCGCGACGACAGCTCAGTCAGCGCCTCCGCGTGGATATGCTGGACGCTGCCTTGTCGGCGGGGGAGAATGGCTGATGATGATACATCCGATCACGCCCGAGATGGACCCGGCGCTTGCAGCCCAGCTTACCGAGTGGCGCCGCTACCTCCATACCCATCCAGCGTTGTCGCTGCATGAAAGCGCCACTGCCGCGTTCGTGGCCCGCCAGCTTGCCGGGCTGGGCATTGAGCATTGCATCGGCATTGGCGGCCACGGGGTGGTGGCAACGTTGCGGCGCGGCACCTCGAACCGGAGCGTGGGGTTGCGCGCCGATATGGATGCGCTGCCGATCGAAGAGCAGACCGGTTTGGCCTACCGCTCGAGCCAACCCGGCACGATGCACGCCTGCGGGCATGACGGCCATACCGCAAGCCTGCTCGGCGCGGCCGCCCTGTTGTTGCAGGAGGATGATTGGGCGGGAACCATCCAGCTCGTGTTCCAGCCTGCCGAGGAGGGCTATGGCGGGGCCAAGGCGATGCTCAAGGATGGCCTGTTCGATCGCTTCCCGATGGAACGCATCTTCGGCTACCACAACATGCCGGGGATACCCGCCGGCGAGGTGGCGGTGCATGTCGGCCCCGTGATGGCTCAAGGATCGCGTTTCAGCATTACCATCGATGGGCACGCTGGCCACGCCGCCATGCCGCACCTGACCCGCGACCCAATGCTCACGGCCGCCCACATGATCGTGGCGCTGCAATCCATCGTGGCGCGCAACGTGGACCCGTTGGAGACTGCCGTGGTCTCCGTTTGCACCATCAATGGCGGCATTGCGACCAACCAAATCCCCAGCCGTGTGACCATGCAGGGCACCTACCGGACCCAGCAACCCAGGGTTCACGCCCAGGTGGAAGCGGCGATCCGGCGGGTGGCGGCAGGGGTGGCGGCGACGTTTGAGGTTGCTGCCGCTGTCGAGGTCACGACCGGAGTTGTGGGCGTCACCAACCCCGCTGAGGAAGCAGCGCTCGCCATACGGGCCGCCCAGGCGGCCGGCTTGCCGGTGCTTCGTGATGTGCCGCCCTCAATGGCGAGCGAGGATTTCGGCGAGTACCTCCTGCATCGCCCGGGCGCCTTCGCCTGGATCGGCAATGGTCCGTCCGATGGCGGGCGAGAGCTGCACAACCCGCATTACGATTTCAACGACGCCATCCTGCCAGCCGCGGCGCGCTATCTCGCCAGCGCGGCAAAGACGGCCCTGGTGGCCTGAAGCAGGTCTAGCTCTGCTGCCTGACGCAGGTTTAACTCGCATGGTGGGTGGGCAGGTCCGGCCGGTGCCGCTACATCCGCAGCCATGAGCGAGTTCAGTCAGGCTGGCCGCCAGTGGCTGCGGGCCGAAACGACAGCGGGCCGGCGTGCGGCCAGGCCGGCTGTGGTATTGGGCGTGATCGGCATTGGTCTCGCCGTGGGCCAAACCTGGTGCGTTGCCGTCAT
>CAXTRX010000011.1:0-19231 GCA_964246785.1 uncultured Acetobacteraceae bacterium
TTTGGCGAGGGCGGGCCACCGGGCGGTGGAGTTTGGCATCGGATGCAAGGCGCAACGTCAGCACGCGGCCGGAGACGGTGATGACGGGAGGCTTGGCCGGGTTGTGCGGGTGCCATGCCCAACCTTCGAGGCCGCCCGATGGGGAGAGCGCCACGACGCCCTCGCAGGCGGCTATGGCCGCGAGATCGACCGGACTGCCCAACAGCGCGCACCCGGCGCGGCTCACCTCCAGCCGGCTTCCCGGTGCGATGTGACAGCGCCCTGCCCGCCACCGCGCGGCCAACGACGCGCCATCAAGCCGGATGTCGGCTGCTGCATCCGCGTGCAGCACGCCAGCGGGATCTATCGCGCACCAGCCGGGAAAGCGGGCCGCCTCGGCCGTTGCGGCGGCGAGCGGATGAAAGTTCTTGGGCAATGCATGCCGCGAAAGCGCGATTGCCACTGCGGACGCTGCCTGCGTGACATCACCCAGGCGCAAGTTGCTTGCAGCCAGACCCATCCAGGCTTCCAGCACATCCCAGCGTTCGGCAATGCTGGAGAACTGGGCGGCGGCTTCGCGCGGGTCGCCCGCTTGCAGGTATGCCGAGGCCAAGCTCAAACCCACCATGCCGTCTTGGGGAAGGATGCGGCGGGCACGGTCGAGCCAGCGCAGGGCCTCCAACGGGTGGGTGGCCGCGTGGCCGCGCCGCCAGGCGTCAGTGGCCAGCGACGACCACCAATCGCTCGCGGTTTGCGGCGGACGGCTAATCGGCGGCGGACGCGGTCATGGCTTGCATCGCCTCCGCGGACATTGGCGGCAGTGTGCCCAGGTCAGACGCGGCCTCGATGACGCCGCGGCTGTGCGCCCGCTCGAGCCACATGCGTGCCTGGGCCACGTCCCGCTCGCCGGCGAGTTCGCGAGCGAGGTAGCGGCCCAGCATCATCTGGGCATAGGCATGGCCGCGCTCGGCTGCCATGCGGAACCATTTCTGTGCTTGCGGCCGGTCGACCGGGACGTCGTGACCGCCGCCATAAAGCGCGCCCACGGCGAACATCGCGCCGATATGGCCTTCGTTGGCGGCGTCTCGAAACAGCACGAGGGCGGCCTCGTGGTTGCGCTTGCCGCCACGGCCGTTGACAAGCATTTCGCCCAGGGCAACCCGCGCGTCGATCAGGCCAGCTTCCGCGGCACGGGTGATCCAGGCGCGGCCCTCGACCTCGTTGCGCTCGACGCCGCGGCCCTCGGCCAGCATGCGGCCGTACCAATGTTGGGCCGTTACGACACCTTCTGCGGCCTTGCGGAGCCATTGGGCGGCGCGGTGATCGTCCCGCTCGATGCCGACGCCCTCAGCCAAGCACATGCCAAAGTTGAAAGCGGCGACCAGGTCACCGCTTTGCGCGGCCTGCTCGAACCACTCGCGGGTTCGGATGCGGTCGTCTTCGCTGCCGGCGCCCTTGAGCAACAGGTTTGCCAGGTCGGACTTGGACGCCGTGTGGCCCAGCTCAGCGGCATGGCGGAACCAGCGGGCAGCTTCGTCCGGGTCCCGGGCCAGACCGGCGCCGGTCAGGTGCAGCATGGCCAAGGCGCGTGCGGCGGAGGCATGGCCGAGGTTGGCGGCGCAGGTGAACCAAATAGCGGCTTCGGCATAGTTGGGCGGCAGTTCGCCCCCCTTGGCATAAATGTCGCCGACCAGGGCAGCGGCCTCGGCATCTCCGGCGAGTGCTGCCCGGCGCAGCCAGGACTCGCCGCTCAAGCGGTCGACCGCGACGCCTTTGCCCTCCATGAGGGCAAGACCCCAGCGCGCCTGTGCAGGACGCACTCCGGTGTCGGCAGCGCGGCGGTAAAGCTGGGCCGCGCGGCTGGGGTTGCGCTCGACGCCGAGTGCGAAATCGAACATGACGCCGTAGAGGTAGATTGCCATCGGCAGGCCGCTGGCGGCGGCTTCGGCCATCAGCGTTGCCGCCTCTGCTTGCTGCGCTTCGGTTGGCGAGCCGCTGGCACGCAGCAGCGCCAGGCCAAGTTTGCCTTGCGCGCTATTGCCCGCGGCGGACTGGCAGTAGAGCGCTTCGGCAGCCTTCACGTCGCGCATGTCTGTCGGGCCGGAGGTCAGGATGGTGGCGAGCACGGCTTGCCCGTCGGCTGAGCCTGCTTCAGCGGCACGCCGGGCCCATTTGACGGCGTTTGCGTAATCCGGGCCGCCGCCATTGGCATCGCCCCGAGGTGCCGCGCTGAACAGGCCGGTCGAGCTGTCTGTTGGGCGGATCAGGCCGTGCAGATACATGGCGCCCAGCCTGGCCTGCGCGCCGAGGTGGCCGGCGTTGGCGGCACGCTCCATCCAAGTCACCGCCTCGGACATGCTGGGTGGGACGCCGAGCGCTTCCATGTAGGCGAGGCTGACGCGGAACTGCGCCTCGGCGTCACCCCGGCGCGCAAGGCGAGCCAGGATGGCAAAGGCCGCGCTATGCTTGCCCAGCCCATGCAGCCGCTTGGCCTGCGCCAAGCTTGATCGCTTGGGCAGGAGCCTGGACAGGCGGGATAGCAGCCGCATCATTGCTATGTGTTTAGGCGAGCGAGGGTGATCACGGCTCGCGCATCCCGTCCATCGCGGTGGGCAGGGCGCGGCTGAGCAGGTAGGTCAGCACGGTGCGCTTGCCGACCATGATGTCCGCGGTGACAGGCATTCCCGGCGTGATCTGAAAGCCCCTTGGCGTGTCGTGCAGGTCCACCTGATCGAGCGAGACCTTGATGCGGAAGTAGTTTTTCGCGGTGTCGCTTTCGGGCGGGCGAGTCACGTTTCGGTTGGGCTGCTCGGTTTGCTCGCTCGCGAAGCTGTCGGGGCTCACCACCTGCACCGCGCCATGCGCCATGCCGTAGTGGGTGAAGGGGAAGGTGTCGAATTTGATCGTCACCTTATCGCCTGGATGCACGAAGCCGGCGTCGGTGCCGGCAACTCGGGCCTCTATGTCGAGCGGTGCATCCAGCGGCACGAGGGTGAAGAACGGGTCGCCGGACTGCAACACCGAGCCGACAGACACATGCGCCTTGGTCAGCACGGTCGCATCAGCCGGCGCCCTTAGCTCCACAAGCCTGCGCCGCAATTCGGCTTTCTGGAGGTTGCCCTGGGCGTCGTCCATCTTGCGGGTGGCGTCGATTTCTTCTTGCAGCGCCTTGGCGTGCCAATCCTTATCGTAGGAGCTCGCCTCGGACTGCATCGCTTGCAGGTCCTGGGCGGCAGACCTGGCGGTTTGCTGCGCTTCGAGCAGGCCGCGCTGCACGTCGAGCTTGGCGTCGGTGGCTTGCAGCAGGTTGAGCTGGCTGCCCCAGCCGAGTTGTTGCAGTTCGCGCCGCTTGCCTTCGACGGTGGAGGCGACCTGCACCCGGTCGGAGTAGGATTGGATGTCGCCAGTGGCTTTTGCCAGGGTGGCTTGCAGCCCCGCGATCTTCTGCTGGTAGTTTTGCAGCCGAGCGATGCGTTCGGCCCGGCGCTGCAGGAAAATCGATTGCTGGACGGCCGCCGCCGGGTCGCCGAGAGCTGGTTCGTAATCCACATCGCTCGCTTCGGCCTTCAGGCGCTCGGCCTCGGCGCGCAAGCTGGCGGCGGAGAGGCCCAAAGCGGTTGTGTCCGACGTGGAGTAAGTTGGGTCGAGTTGGCCCAAAAGTTCACCCTTGTGCACCACCTGGCCTTCTTGCACGTTGATTTGGCGCACGATGGACGCCTCGAGCGGTTGCACGACGATGGTGTCAGCGGTGGCGGCGATCTTACCGCTTGATGTTACGACCTTGTCGATGGGGATCAGCCCGGCGGCCAGCGCGCAAGCGCCAAACAGGCTGGCCACGCTCCAGATTACGGCGCGGGCTGGGCCCTTTTGCCGCGCTTCCAACAGGGCAGCAGAGGGCGAGTAGAACTCCAGCAACGCCGGCATCTTGGCGGATTGGCCACGGCTAAGGCGGGCACCCGGCGAGGTCGTGACACTCATGGGTTGTGCTCCTGAAGCATGGTCGAGTTCGTTGCCACACCTAGTCTCCTTGGGCGGCAAGAGGGGCGAACAACGCGGCGCGGGCGCGCTCTGGATCCATGTGGCGGTTCTGCTGCAGCCAGAGCGCACGATAGATCGGACAGCGTTCGAGCAGTACGGTGTGCGGCGCCACATCCATTACGCGGCCCTTGTCCATCACCAGGATCAAGTCGCAATCCACCAGGGAGGCCAGCCGGTGCGAGACGATCATCATGGTGCGGCCGCGCCCGATGCGGGTGAGGTTGGCGTTGACCAACGCCTCGCTTTCCGGATCAAGCGCGCTGGTCGCCTCGTCCAGGATGAGGATACGCGGATCTGTGATGAGGGCGCGGGCAATTGCCAGACGCTGCTTCTGGCCGCCAGACAGGTTGGCGGAACCCTCTTCCACCCAGGTCTCGTAGCCCTGGGGCAGCCGCTCGATAAATTCTTCCGCGCCAGCAAGCCTGGCGGCTCGCACCACGTCCTCAATGGTGAGCCCGGCGCGGCCGGCGGTGATGTTGTCGCGGACGGTGCCGCGGAAAAGGAAGTTGTCCTGGAGCACCACGCCGAACGAGCGCCGCAAATGCGCGAGATTGATTTCGCGGAGTTCCGACCCGTCGATTTTCAGAAAGCCGTTGTACTCCCGGTTCACGCCCTGAAGCAGCCGCGTGAGCGTTGATTTGCCTGAGCCAGATCGCCCGACGACACCGAGCATGGTTCCGGCGGGGATCGAGAAGCTCACCCGGTCTAGCGCGGGCGAGCGGCCGGTCGGATAGGTGAAGCTTAAGTCCTCGAAGGATATTGCGCCCTCAAACTCGGGCCGCAAGCCGGCGCCGCTCTGTTGTTCCGGCGGGTTGTTGAGCACCGAGCCGACTTCTGCCACGGCCGCGCGGACTTCCGTAAAATCTTCGATCAACCGGGCCAGGTTAACCAAGGGTTGAGTGACCCGTCCGCCAAGCATCATGAACGCCACCAGGGCGCCGATGCCGATGTCGGTTTGGTTCTGCAACACCAGATAGGCGCCCACCATCAGCACGCCGCGATTGATGAAAACCTCGATTGGGGTGATCAGGGTTTGCGGCCAGTTCGACAGCCGACCCGCGTCCAAACGCAACTCTCCCGCGTTGGCCACTCGCGCATCCCACTCGGTGCGCCGTTGCGGCTCGAGCGCCAGGGACTTCAGCGTGCGGATACCTTGCACAGACTCGACCATGACGCTGCTTTTGTCGGCCTCCGCCACCTGCACTTTGCCGACCAGGCGGCCGATGGGGCGAAGAAAGCACAGGATCACCAAGGCGATGAGCCCTGCTGCGACAAGCACCATCCAGGCGAGCGTCGTGTTCATCCAGAACAGGAATGGCAGCAGGAACACCAGCGTTACCGAGTCGAGCAACGTGCCCATCACCTTTCCGGTCACGAACTCCCGCACCTTGTAGACCTGCATGAGGCGGAAGACGGTTTGCCCCGCCTGGTGGCGCTCGAAATAGTCGAGGGGCAAGGTGAGCAGCTTGGCGAACAGGTGCAGTTGGAGGCGGGTGTCCACTCGGGTGGACACCACCTGGATGAGCTCGCGACGAGCGTAGCCGAGAAGGGTCTCATAGAGGCAGGCGATGACCAGGATAGCGCTCAACAGCACGAGGGTGGACATGCTTTGATGCCCGACGACACGGTCGATCACCGTCATAATGAGCAACGGCGGGATAATGGTGAGCATTGATAGCGTGAGGGAGGCCAGCCCGATGTCGTTGATAAGCTTTCGCTGCCCGAGTACCAGCCGCATGACAAAGCCGAGTGAGAAATGCTGTTCGGCGTCGCTGGCACCACGCGGCCGCCGCACCAGCACAGCCTCGCCAGACCAAAGTTGCGAAAGCCGTAGCCGGTCGACCGCGACGGCATCCTGCCCGGCGGAGCGAGGGTCCCGCACCCAGACAATCTGCCGGGCTGTATCTGCCCCGACGAGCACGCCGGCCGAACCGTCGGTGAATAGCAATGCTACGGGAGCGATCTGTCCGCCTGAGGACAGTGTCGCTAGGCGCATGAGATGCGGCCAGGCGAGGCGGTTGGCCTTTGCCACCAAACCGCCATTTCGCAGCCACGTCACCAGCGAGGCTGGCGAGGGCACTTGCTCTCCGGCATCCAGATGATAGTCGCTACGATCGAGGTCAAAGCCGTGGTGGCGGGCAATGGCCGCAATCGCGAGCAGCCGCATGTCGGCAGCGTCGAAGGCCTTGTCGTTGGCGCCGACTGTGCCTGAATTGATGGCTGGGTCTCGCTGCGCCTCGGTTCTATCCACGAATGCCATCCTCGTCCTAGTTCACCGGTTCGAGAGGGCTTCTACGCTAGCAATCACGGAAAAGGGAAGCACGCGTAGCCTACAGAACGATCAATCACGTTCCTTAGACGTGTTTCTGTCGCAGACGGTGGCAGGATCACGGTCTGCTATAATCTGACGTGCCATCCGATTTAGTAGCAACCGCTAACGTTTTGATCCGGTAAGGAGTATGCTGGTAATGGAGATACGTCCTGCGATTGAGACGGACCTGGCTGAGATACAGGCGATTTACGCCCATCATGTGCTGAACGGCACCGGGACGTTTGAGGAGGTTCCTCCCTCACTCGAGGAAGTTGCCGAACGCTTCAATAGCATAATCGCCTGTCGTTGGGCATGGCTGACCGCGACGGATGACTCTGGGGTAATCGGTTATGCCTATTACGCCCAGATGCGCGACCGGTCAGCCTACCGCTACACGGCCGAAGACAGCATTTATGTCCGCGAGGATGTCCGTGGGCAAGGCGTTGGCAAAGCGCTGGTGGCACAACTGTTGATTGAGGCGCAGGCAGCGGGCTTTCGGCAGATGGTGGCGGTGATTGGAGATAGTGAGAACATCGGCTCTGTCGGCATGCACGCCTCGCTAGGTTTCCATCATGTCGGCACGTTGCGCGCTGTAGGATTGAAATTCGGGCGCTGGCTCGACACTGTGTACATGCAACGTGCGCTTGGAGCAGGCGACGGGGCTGTCTCAGATATCATGCCAGGGAGCATAGTCTGACGCACGTTGTCGCAGACAGGTCGCGGCAGTCCGTTGGCTGATACCGCAAGCCGTTGCGTTTGTTGTTGCGCACGCTAAGTAGTGCCTCTATTGATCATACCCCCGTAGTCTATACGACACCACCAATGGGAAAGTCCATGAGCCAGGTTGCGTCACGATTGGAGTTTGGCAGCAGCGACATCGAAAACGTGATGTCGCGGCTCTCGTCAGCGGAAATCGACCGTCTCGCCTTCGGCACTGTCCAGCTCGACGCCGCCGGAAACATCCTTCAGTTTAACCTTATGGAGGGCAAGATCACCGGGCGTGACCCTGCCAAGATGATTGGGCGCAACTTTTTCAAGGACGTTGCGCCGTGCGCTGATACACCGACATTCAAGGGCGCTTTTGACGAAGGCGTGCGAGCCGGCAATCTGAACGTGATGTTCGAGTACACGTTCGACTACGTCATGACACCGACCCGCGTAAAGGTGCATATGAAGCGCGCGCTCACTGGCGACACCTACTGGCTGTTCATCAAGCGCATTTAGACGGTCGCTGTTTGCCAAGGATGGTCGCAGTGGATGTGTTGTCGATGCGGAAATCAAAGGTCGCCGTAATGTGCGTGACGGTTGGGCTGCCGCGCCCCGAGGGCTTCTCGCAATGGCGAAGGTCAGCGCCAGAGTTTGCCGCTCCTAAGACAGCCGATGCAGAGCCTGCTTGACGTCGCTAATCGACAGGACGTCGGCATATTTCAGTGCCATATCGTATAGGCTGGCGAAGTGCGGGCTCTCATGCCGGTCGGCGACGCATTCTTCGGGAACAATCATGCGGTAGCCATGAGATAGCCCATCCACGACGGTGGCGCGAACGCAGCCCGACGTTGATCCGCCGGTGATGATCAAGGTGTCAACTCGATGCCACACGAGCAAAGACGCCAAGTTGGTTTCGTGGAAAGCGGAGGCCATGCGTTTGAGGAGGACGATGTCGCGGGTGCGGTCGATCTCCAGCCGTTCGTCGAATGCCGCACGGGCGGAATTATGTTTTATATTCTTCAGGGCATCGGGTGTGTCGGACCGGGTTCCCCAGACGCCGCAGTCCTCGCCAGACGCCAGATAGGCGACGTACGTCCAGACAACGGGGGCGCCGAGCGCGCGGCAAAGTTTACTTATTTCATTGATGTAGCGCAGTTGGTCGGGATCGGTCTCGTAGGCAGTGGCATACTCGCCAGGCAGGGTGTAGGCCTTTTGAAGGTCAACATTGATCACTGCGGGTTTTTGACAGAAGCCGAAGAGAGGGCGTCGGGGAAGCTCGTGGTAAAGCGCGCGTGCTGTCTTGTTAGATTGTTCCATCGTGGCCGTCATCACTCGTCAGCTTGTCACCAGCGGGCTCAGTCTTTGTGCCGCATCAGGGGCTGGATGTATTGCCCGAACTGCTCCATGCCGATGATGAAGTCGTCGAAGGTCATGAGAATACCCTTGACGCCAGGTGTCGTGGCGACCTGATCAAGCAACCGCGCCACGGTGGCGTAGGACCCGACGAGCTTTAACATTCCGGTTGGGATAGGCTCGGTCTTCTGCCGCTCGATCATTTGCCCAACGGTCGAGTGCTTGGACGCCTTGGTATCCGCGGAAGCCTGGGTCCGCTGCCATTCCAACGCTTCTAGATCGACGCCCTGTTTGTAGAGGTCCCACTTGGCCAGCGCGAGTTCATCAGTCCGGTCAGCTATCACCATCAGCAGGATAAATGCGCCGACATCGCGCCCGCTCTGGGCCGCTGCGCGAGCAACACGTGCGGCGACCGGGCCGACGTTTTCGGGCTGGTTCAGTCCACCTGCGCCGCAGAAGCAGTAGTCGCCGTGCTCGGCGACGAAGCGCATCCCGCGGTCGCTCTGACCGGCGCCCACGACTTCAATCGAGCGAGAGGGCTGCGGCGCCAGGCGGCAATCCTCCATCTGGAAGAACTCGCCCTTGAAGTCGGAACGGCCGTGGCTCCAGAGGTCGCGCATGACGGTGACGTATTCGGAGCAATATTCGTAGCGTTTGGCAAAATGGGCTTCGCCGGGCCACAAGCCCATTTGCTGGTATTCGGTTGGCTGCCAGCCCGATACGATATTGATGCCAAAGCGACCCGGCGCGATGCTGTCGATGGTGACTGCCATCCGGGCGGCAAAAGCGGGCGGTACGGTCAGCACTGCGACGGATGCGATGAGTTGAATGCGACGGGTCACCGCCGCGATGCCAGCCATCAGAGTGAACGACTCGAGGTTTTCGTCCCAATAGCCGCTCGGCCCCCCGAAGCCTCGCAGCTTGATCATGGAGAGCGCAAAATCCAGTCCGTAATGTTCGGCCTGCTGCACGACGGTACGGTTGAGATCGAAGCTCGGGACGGTTTTTGGTGACGTCGTCGAGATCAGCCAGCCGCGGCTTCCGATGGGGATGAAAACGCCAAGCTTAGCTATCGTCCGCTCCTGTGCCAACGGGCTCGATAACGAGGTATACAAGGCTCGTGTTATGCAACCTATGTGCCATTAGACTTGATTGAGCGATTGGGATCCGGTGCGAGACCGGACCCCGCTTTAGATAGCTAGGCTGCCTTCTCGGCGGCTTCAGTCATGGCTTCGCCCAAATGCTTGATCTTCTCAGCGTTCTTGCTGTCTGCTTTGCCAGCGATTGTGACAGTCTCTTTGCCAAGCTTGAGGACCAACTTCTTAATGGCCTCGCCGTCGATTTCCTTCGCTTGAAGGTGCTTCTTGAGGTTTTCAAGGTCTTTGACGATGGTCTTCACGCCAGATGTCTCAAGCTTCTCAAGCGTGGCTTCCCAGCCCTCAATGTTCTTCACAGCGGCTGAGATGGTGAACCCCTTCACGCCTTCTTTCAGGTGTTTGATTGTGGCATCGAATTGCGGCATCGGGCGGCCTTCCCTTGTGACCGTGCGAAATTGCGCGGCTGCGGCTCAATAGTTCGTGCGCGGGCAGAGTTGCCTTATGTTCGATCACGTGATGAGCTTGCGGCATCAAAAGTGCTGCGGCTGCACAAGCCTAGGGGCAAGTTGCGGACGATGATTGCATCGATGACAGTGACCGAGTGAAGGCATCTTCACCACTGCGTGACGACGTCCGGGTAGCCAACCGAAAGCGAGTTGGCAGTCCTGCTGCCCTGAGCATAGCAACTATTGTCACTCCTGCACGGCACACACACGATAGGCTCTTGCCGAGTGGGGCAGATAGCGTGGCTCCCTGGCATGACGGACGTGGATATTCCTGGGCAGGGTTCATTCAATTCCTGCTCCGGCTTGAAGCGCCGCCTGCCACAAGCCATGTTGTTGGCCATGGACCGGCAGACACGCTTGCAGCTCGATATGAGTCCGGATGGCGAGTTCCGCACGCCACCGCGTGCGCCACTCACGTCGAAGATTTTTGCTTGCGCTGTGCTGATCGCGGTGATTGCGGGTGGGTTGGCATTTGCCGCATTCGCATTGTGGGTTGCGCTGCTCCTGATTCCGGTTGTGATCCTGGCAGTGCTGGTTGCCGTACTCACGCTGCGGTTCAGGCTTTGGCAGGCTCGCCACCGGGCTGGAAGATCACCGGCAACGACGCGTTATCGCTGGTAACTGGCGCGATACTACCTGTCATCGCTGCTACCCGGGAATCGCTTGCAGTATCGTGCCTCGATGGAATGCGACAAATTGTTCAGAGCCCGCAAGACGTCTATCCTGACATAGCCCTGCCTCTTATAAAACGCATGGGCACGGGTAAATAGCACATCCGTCCAGAGAGCTATATGGGTCGCTCCAAACCTGCGGGCGTGATTTTCAGCACAGCCAAGCAGCTCTGCAGCAAGCCCAGTGCCTCGATGGTTTGCAACCACATACATCCGGGCGAGCTGCCAGCCATCCTGCTCCGGGTAGACAGCGATCATACCAACGATGGTGCTGTCTGCCTCAGCCGCCCAAAGTTCGCCGCCCTTGCCGCGCATGGTGGTTGCCAGGCGATGCACCTCGGGCATTTCGGCGTCAAAGTTGCAGACCACAGTGGGATATTCTGCTCAACAGGCCGCAATCAGCGCCATATAGCCAGATGCGTCCGAGTCCTCCCCAAGCCGAATCAAGCCATCGCCCTTACTTCAAGTCGGAACAGAACGAGATGATGCGGCTGCAACCAAGGGTGAGAGTGGCGTCGTCGGTTGCGTAGCTGATACGTAGGTAGGGGCTCATGCCGAAAGCCGCGCCGTGCACCAGTGCGACATGGCGCTCTTCCAGCAGGGCAAGCGCAAAATCCTCGTCGTTGTGCAGAATACGGCCTCCAGGCGTGGTCTTGCCCAGGCAACCGGAAATATTGGGGAAGACGTAGAAAGACCCTTCCGGCCGGTGGCAAAACACGCCGGGCGCCGTGTTCAGCGCGTCCACGACGAGGTCGCGCCTGCGGCAATAGGCGGCGACTTGGATGGCGACGCTGTCCTGCGGCCCATCCAATGCTGCAACCGCGGCCGCTTGGGTGACGCTGGACACGCCGGCGCAAATGTGGCCCTGCATCGCAACCATGCTGCGGATCAGGGGCTTCGGGCCGCCCGCGAAGCCAACTCGCCAGCCGGTCATAGCATAGGTTTTGGAAACGCCACTGACCGTCAGCGTGCGGTCGCGCAGCGAAGGCATCACGGCGGCCATGGTGGCATGTTGAAAACCGCCATAAACGAGATGCTCGTACATGTCGTCTGACAAGATCCAGACATGCGGGTGCCGTAGCATGATCTCACCCACCGCCTGAATGTCTTCGGCTGAGCAGGCGGCACCGCTTGGATTGTTGGGGTAGTTCAGGATCAGCCACTTAGTGCGGGGGGTGATTGCGGCGTCCAAATCGCTTGGATGGAGTTTGAAGCCGTTGTTCTGCGGGCAAGCAAGGGGAATGGCTTGCCCGCCGATAAGTTGGGTCATCAGCGGGTAGGCGCCCCAATAAGGGGCGGGGATCACGACCTCGTCGCCGTCGTTGAGCGTGGCCATCAGCGCATTGAAGATGACCTGCTTGCCGCCATTGCCGACGCAAATCTGGTCAAGCGCAAATTCGAGCCCGTTGTCGCGGCTGAATTTGCGCTGGATGGCTGCCTTCAGCGCGGGCGTGCCGTCCTGCGGCGTGTACTTGGTCTCGCCCCGCTGAGCGGCCTCGTGGGCAGCCTGGATCGCGTGGGGCGGGCTGGCAAAATCGGGTTCCCCAATCGTGAGCGAAAGTACCGGCGTTCCCTGCGCTCGCATAGCACGGGCCTTGGCCGTCATGGCCATGGTGGCAGAAACGGGAACGCGGGTCAGGCGGTTGGCCAAAGCCGGCACGTTTAAGACGTCCTCTCTTTGATAGTATTTGAGGGTTCAGCCACGGCCGCTCACCGTTGCCCATTCCCGGAGGGAGCAGGGACCTTACCGAAGGCTGGCGCAGAACTGCTGGATGCGAGTGCAAGCGTCACGCAGGGCCTCTGTGTCGGTGGCGTAGCTTACCCGGAAATGACCGGGGTAGAGGAACGCGCTGCCATAAACGGCTGCCACCCCCTGCTCTTCAAGTAGGGCGCCGACGAAGCTCTCATCGTCAGCGATCTTGGTGCCTTTCGGTGATATTTTGCCGATACAACCGTGCATGCTCGGAAATACGTAGAAAGCGCCTTCAGGCCGGTGGCAAGTAATACCGGGCGCCTGGTTCAGCATGTCCACTACAAAGTCGCGCCGTTGTTGGTAAACCTCGACCATCCTAGGGATGAAATCTTGCGGACCATTCAGCGCTTCCGCGGCCGCCGCCTGGCTTATTGAAGAGGTATTTGACGTCGATTGCGACTGCAGCTTGTCCATGGCCTTGATGAGCGGCAGCGGCCCACCGGCAAACCCTATGCGCCAGCCTGTCATGGCATAGCCCTTGGAGCAGCCGTTCATCGTCAGCGTGCGGCTTTTCAGCGCCGGCTCCACTTGCGCGATGGTTGCAAATTCGGCCGCCCCGTAGAGCAGCTTTTCATAGATGTCGTCGGTGATGATCCAGACATGCGGGTGACGCAACAACACGTCCGCAAGCGCGCGAAGCTCGGCTGCGCTATAGGCGGCTCCAGTTGGATTGCTCGGGCTGTTCAACATGAACCACTTGGTGCGCGGGGTGATCGCAGCGTCGAGGTCCTCGGGCAGCAGCTTGAAAGCGTTGTTCTGCCCGCATGGCACGAAGACCGGTGTACCGTCCGCGAGCGCCACGATGTCTGGGTAGCTGACCCAACAGGGTGTGGGAATGACCACTTCGTCGCCGGCGTTCAGGGTCGCGACCATGGCGTTGTAAATAATCTGCTTGCCGCCGGTGGAGACGATAATTTCCTCGGGCTGATAGTCGAGGTTGGAGTCACGTTTGAACTTGGCAGCGACCGCCTGTCGCAGCATCAAGGTGCCGGCGACGTCGGTGTATTTGGTCTCACCGGCCTCAATGGCCCGGATCGCCGCCCGCTTGATATTGTCGGGCGTGTCAAAATCGGGCTCACCTGCGGACAGGCTGATCACGTCGCGCCCAGCTGCCCGCATGGCCCGCGCCTTGGTCGACATAGCGATTGTCTTGCTCGGACTGACCCGGTCCAATCGTTCCGCGGTGAGGCTCATGAACTGTCTTTCAAGCGCAATATGGTGCTCGTAGCCTATTCCTGGCTGCGCCCGGCGGCAATCGCCCGTTGTTGTAACAGCCATGCACTCAGTAAGGCTGTTGAAACGAACAGAAGGATAATGGTGGCCAAGGCATTGAGTTCGGGGGTGGCGCCGAGCTTCAGGGAAGAGAACACGACCATCGGCAATGTGGACGCGCCAGGCCCGGAAACGAAACTGGCAACGACCAGATCGTCCAAGCTAAGCGTGAAGGCAAGCAACCATCCCGACAACAGTGCAGGGGCGAGCAAAGGCAGGGTGACGCGGAAGAAGGCACCAGCAGGTGCGCAGCCGAGATCGAGGGCCGCCTCCTCGAGTTCGGTGCCAGAGCCCTCGAGTCGGGCGCGAACGACGACGGCCACATAGGACAGTGAAAAAGAGATATGCGCCACTGCAATGGTGACGGCGCCGCGGGTGGCCGGCACCCCGATGAACTGCTCGCTCGAGACGAACAGCAGCAGCAGGGATAGGCCGATGAGCACGTCGGGCAGGACCAAGCGGGTGGCCAGGAGAGTATCCAGTAGGCTGCGACCGGCCACGCGGCGAAACCGGGTCAGCACTACTCCCGCCGCCGTGCCCAGGATGGTGGCGCCCGTGGCCGAGAGCAGCGCCACCTGGAGCGACAGCGACCCGGCACTTAGAAGCTGACGATCGTGCAACAGCGTCCAGTACCACCGGAGCGAGAGGCCGGAGAGTACGGTGGTAAGCCTAGAGTTGTTGAAGCTGGTGAGCACCAAAAGTGCTACAGGGATAAAAAGGAAGGCATAGCCAAACGACAGCGCCGCAAGGAGGGAGCGGGTAAGCCTCACTTCGGGGACTTGATACCCTTTGTGCTGGAATGACGCATCATTCGCCCGGTGCTAGCTGCAGAGTTGCTGATATGTAGGGTGGGAGCGCAAACGCCGCCCGATGCACGGCTGGAGTCCAATATTTGGTGTGCCCGAAAACGCCAGCGGCGATAGCGCGGGCTTCAAGCTCGGCTTCCGCCGGGGGGGCAACGTCGCGTTGGCTGGCAATGCCCAGAGCCATGAAGCCGCCAACGTAAGTGGGAGCAGCCACTAAAAAAGTGCCAACATCTGAGAACGCGGCTCGCCGTAAAGCTGTGGATGTCGCCAATTCCGCCCCCTGTAGAAAGGGCACGCCACACTGGTTGACAAGTACACCCTCGGGCGCGAGCACACGGGCACATTGCTTGTAAAATTCTTCGGTGAATAGGCCTGTACCGGCGCCAACAGGATCAGTGCTATCGACTATTATCATGTCAAAAGAATGCGACCTGGTTTCGTGCACAAAGCTAATACCGTCGCCGATAACAAGCTTCGAACGAACATCCTCCCAAGCACTTCCCCCAATCTCTGGCATAAATTCGCGGGCCAAACGAACAACTGCCTCGTCGATTTCGACCATTGTGGCCGCAACGACACCGTTGTGTTCCAAAGTTCGCCTTAACACTCCGCCATCGCCCGCCCCGATGATCAAAACCCGACGCACGGAGCCGTGATTAAGCAAGGGAACGTGGACAATCATTTCCTGATACGCAAATTCATCGGCTTGCGTGATTTGGACGATACCGTCGAGCATCATCACTCGGCCGTGAGACCAACTTTGGAATATGACAATGTCTTGGTAGCGGCTTCGCTCCCGCGCAAGCTCTTGCTTGATGCGAAAGCTTTGCCGCCAACCAGGGTAAAGAACCTCATTGATCCAAGTCATAAGACCTATAAATTCGCCGAGTGCCAGATTTAAAAGCGTCCGCGGCGGCGTTCGTCACAATCAATCTGGCCCGGCGTGAAGGCTTCCCGAAGCACGGAGATTGAGTCATGTGGGTTACAATTGCCACACATAAAAATATCAATTGCTGCAAACTGGCGTTCCGGCCAGGTATGGATGGAGATATGGCTTTCCGCAAGTACGACTACACCAGATACACCTCCATTTGGGGAGAAATGATGGAAGTGGCTGTGCAAAATTGTGGCTCCTGCTCTCACGGCCGCCGCACGCAAAGCCCCATCAATGTGGCGGGGGTCTGACAAGTTATGCGCTTGCCAAAGGTCAATCAGAAGGTGTGTGCCAGCGAACCGGACCCCGTCTTTTTCAATGAAAAAATCCTTGTTCGCGTTACTCACGGCCACTTCTGAGGCCACGCAATTTGTCTGGTTATCGCTCGGAAGCTCCGAGACCATCCCCAGTTGAGCAAGTGCGTTCATCACGTACCCCCAAACCAGTAGACGGCCGGTTGGACAAGGTGTCCTCTTTGGCCAAGGCGTTTGCACATAGAGAGGTCTGGCGAAAGGTGCAAGCCTTGACGCTGACGATTGACAGATTTAAGGGAGAAATCCCGCTACACCAACTCGCCGTGCCGTCGGTTTTCGCGTGATCAGCTTAGTTGGCCTGCCTCTAATCTCACTCTACTTGACATTTTGGACTGCTAGGCATCGTAGCCCTTGCGTAACCTGTGAGGCATTGTAACCGAGCCTCTTTCAAGGCCTTAGGTCATTGCGGAACTCTTTTGGTTCAGCGGCCGACAGAAAACTGCCATTGGGGCCTTGGAGTTGCGTTCCGGCTGCGAACGCCTGGCTGGTAATCGCCGTGTTGTAGCCGCACTCTTTGTTGGTTGTGCAAGACTATCCTGGCGTGGCGCGCCGGATGCATACAGCCGAACATGAGTATGTCGAAGCGGTTAACGGTTAAGGCCGGCGTGGATTATTGCAGATACTGTGTGCTGCTCTAGCAGGTTGCGGTAGGTCATCTTTGCTCAAGACGGTGGACAGAACCGTCGGGCGGGCACATCAATCAGCAACTGGTGTCAAGGAGGGAGCAGGAGCGACGCTCAGAGACCCCTTATATCCCGCCGCTGACGGGCTAACCGTTGTATCACATCCATGGTGCTTGTGCTCAACTGGCGGCAGTGCCAACACTGCTGGTTCTAAGGTGAGAGGTTTACGACGGCGACAACGTGCGCGCCTTATGGCCAGAGTTGGTTGCGATATTTGTATGTGGTGATAGCGCGTGCAGAGAACGCCGACAACGTATCGCCACGGTAGGACTTTCCGCTGAATGCATTGTTTGATCAATATACGATTAGGTCGGGCCCACAAACAGTCTCCAACCCGGATAAAATCCTAGACACATGAAAGGGGCGCTAGACGAATAAATACAACGGCTTTAGCGCTCAGACAATACCCGCAATCTGCGCGCAATTCATGCGCAGGTTAATGCAAAACGTCAGCACCGTGATCCCCGCTTCATCGACAAGGTCGTTTCCTTTTTGCGAATGGCGTGAATATTCGCGGGATCTAGGGACATTAGCGCGAGTTCGACAGCACTGTCTTCTCGTCCGCCCTGGTCGCCGCGATAGTGGTTGCCGTATCAATCCGGGTTTGAAGTTGCCAGTCCTGCGCCAACCGCCAAACCACGAAGGCTCCCATACGCTACAGCGACGCTCGGCCGCCGCGCGCACCTTTGACCGGCGGAGCTTCCTGCGCGACGACAGAGGCCGCCTCGAGATGACTGCCTAACAACCTTAGAGTCGGTCCAAGATCATTTTCAGCGTTTGCAGAGCCGTCAGAGCATTGGTCGGATAGACGCCCAGCGCAGGAATGCCAGTGTGTTTCGGTTGAGGCACTGCCAATCTTGCTCAGGCGTCGACAACGGTTCAACCAGGCGAGGGCGTGCTCAACGATCCAGCGCTTTGGCAGCACCACGAATGTGCCGCTGTCGCAGCGCCGCTCGATCTCGACGTTCACTTGCGGCAGACCCTGGCCAAGCCTCGCTGGAACTTCGGCCCCCGATAGCGTGCATCAGCGTAGAGCTTGGGCAGGAATGGATACATCCCGAACAGCGTCGCCATCAGCAACACGCCGCCGTCACGGTCCTGGATGTCGGCTGCATGCACGATGGCGTTCATCAGCAGGCCGTGTGTATCAACGAGGACGTGCCGCTTCTTGCCCTTGATCCTCTTGCTGCCATCGAAGCCCGGCGGATTGATCCGGCGCCCCCTTTTTCAGCGCTCTTGACGCTTCAGCTGTCGATGATGGCCGCGGTCGGCCTGGCATCGCGGTCTGCCTGCTCGCGACAGCGCAGATCAAGCGCGTGGTGCAACCGGTCGAGCGCGCCGTCGTGCTGCCAGCGGCAAAATCAGAAGTTGACGATACTGCGGGGTGGCAGGGTCCTTCGAGATTGCCCGCCACTGGCAGCCTGTGCTCAGCACATAGATCAGGCCGTTCATCACCTCTCGGACATCCACCGTGCGCTTGTTGCCGCCACGCTTGGCGGGGGTATCTCCGGCCGGGCCAGTGCCCACTCCTCATTCGTTATATCACGTGGATAACGTAGCTTGCTGCGGTCGTAGCGGGCTTGGTTCTCAACAGTCCACATCGGGCACCTCCTGCAAATCGCAGACGCCACATGGAATCACAACTGATTTCCCACAACTCAACACGATCATGAACGGACACTCAGACATTCAACATCCATCGCGTCGGCTCACGCCACCGCGCCCGGGTCTCATTGTCTACCGTAACACGCCTCGCCCAGACTGACGGGTCCGTTTAAGCCCGACGATGCAAAGTGGTCTCACCTAAACAGCGCTGGCGGGTTGTCGTCAAAAGCTGCCGCTAACGGATGGTGGTACGCAGCCGGGCTATACGGCAGCCGCCGCTTTAGGCGACCGTCAGATGGCCGACTGCTGGAGTGGCGTTTGTACTTCATTAATCATTCTCATCCATGATTGAAAAGGAATGATGAGTTAGGTCATGAACATGCCTGCTACGACTGGCGAGTTAGGAGATGAGGCTACGAAGCCTAAGAAGCATTTCAAAAAAACGGCTGTCATCATTGCCGTTCCTGCACTTCTTGCCTTGGCTATCGCCGGACTCTGGATATTTGGCGTTTTACATAATCCGTTTGGGTCAACCAAGCATGACACCGCGGGATCCCCAGACAAAGCCGTCAAGGATGTTGCACACAGTGCCCCCATAATCATCGAACTACCAGAGATGGTCGCCAACTTGAATGCTCCCGGCCGGCGTCCCGCTTACATAAAGCTTAAAGCTGAAGTCGAACTAGACAAAGCAGAAGACAAGGCAGTGTTTACTGCCATTCAACCGCACGTGATGGATTTATTTCAAACTTACCTGCGTGAAATACATCCTGAGGAATTGCGTGGATCCGCTGGCACCTATCGCTTGCGTGAGGAGCTCTTAACTAGAATCAATACTGCAATTTCTCCAGGAAGGATTGTCGATCTACTATTTAGCGAGCTATTGGTACAATGAGCGAATCAGATGAAGCCCTGGCGGCTACTTGGGCTGCCGCCGCGGAGGATGCGACATCGACAGCGCGCGTCTTAAACCAAGCGGAAATCGACAGTATCTTAGGATTTGATGAAAATCCTCAAAGTGATGATAACCGATCTGGAATGCACCGGATTATCTCGTCGGGGCTCGTATCGTACGAGCGCCTGCCTATGCTGGAGATTGTCTTCGATAGATTAGTCCGCATCATGTCGACGAGCCTTCGAAATTTCACATCTGACAACGTAGACGTCTCAATTGATAACATCCTGTCCTTACGTTTTGGGG
>CAXTRX010000011.1:19241-25731 GCA_964246785.1 uncultured Acetobacteraceae bacterium
GGATTATCTGAATTCTATACCCCTTCCCGCTATGCTGGCCGTGTTCAAAGCCGAGGAATGGGATAACTATGGCCTAATGGTTGTTGACTCGGCCATGATCTACTCCATCGTTGATGTTTTATTAGGAGGCAGGCGCGGTACGGCCGCCATGCGGATCGAAGGACGTCCGTATACAACTATCGAACGAACTCTGGTTGAGCGTCTCATACACGTGGTCTTGACCGATCTGTCAGTGAGTTTCGATCCGATTTGCCCAGTCACCTTCAAATTCGAACGCCTCGAAGTCAATCCTCGCTTCGCGACAATAAGTCGGTTGTCAAACGCAGCGGTGTTGGCACGGCTAAGGGTAGATATGGAAGACCGGGGCGGAAGGATGGAACTTCTACTACCATACGCGACACTTGAACCTGTTAGAGAGTTGTTATTACAGCAATTTATGGGCGAGAAGTTTGGGCGCGACAGCATTTGGGAGACGCATCTAGCTGAAGAGTTATGGGCGACGGACATCGAATTAGACGTGGTACTTGACGAACAAACTATGAGTCTTGCTGATGTGATGGCGTTGCAAATCGGCAGTCAAGTCGTTCTAGCAGCCACGCCCGGAAGCACCGTCAAGCTCAGGTGTGGAGCTATAACATTGTTTGAAGGTAAAGTCGGACGCAGGAAGTCGCATGTCGCTGTACGCATAGAGAATGAGGCTGCAACATTCCACCGTAGTTTATAAGTGCTTGGAGGATAGACGACATGACAGGATGGCAGACAGTTCTGGAACTTGTCTTAGTCGGGCTTCTTGCCATTCTGCTATATTACCTCATCCGACTGGAACGAGCGTTTCGAGCCATCGACAAGGATCGCACCAAATTTGACTCGTCTCAGCAAGATTTTCACCAAAGCACACAGGATGCAAAAACCGCACTCGTTAAACTTCATGAGGCGACGGAAGCTATGGCTCAGAAACTGATCAAGACACTCACGACCGCAAGAGACATCGAACAGGATCTAGTTG
The DNA here is from genome assembly GCA_964246785.1 of uncultured Acetobacteraceae bacterium. Taxonomy (GTDB): domain Bacteria; phylum Pseudomonadota; class Alphaproteobacteria; order Acetobacterales; family Acetobacteraceae; genus LMUY01. The sequence goes on from CAXTRX010000011.1 coordinate 20,248, forward strand.
ACCTATTGCAGCGCGGCCATACACTGGCAAATCGCCTTGAAAATGTCGTTAAACCAACAATCGAGACTGAATGTTCAAGGTCGCACCCGATTGATTACGACCCACTTGCGTCAGAACGCGAGCCGCGCCTGGTCCGTAGCAAGGCCGAGCGAGACCTGCTCCGGGTCTTGCGAGCGCCCCGCTGATGTTTGGGAGTGGCCCCGCGTCACGTGCAGACAACAACTTTGAGGGCCATGGATGCAGTAGTTGCAGCCAAGGTATCGCGTCGCGATTAGCAGTTATTCTCAGGAGATCGGTTATTCCTGGCATGCAGTTAGATCGCGTGCAGCACTTCAGCAGCCGATCCCAAGGTCAACGCGATTGCGCGGTGCCGCCACCACCTCCACCGCTGGATGCGGTGTAAGCAAAGGACACTAAGATGGATTACGCGGGATCAGTGCTTATCGTTGATGACTACAAGACAATGCTTCGGATTGTTCGAAATTTGCTCAAGCAAATTAATATACATAACGTTCGGGAGGCCAGCGATGGCTCCGAAGCGTTATCGTTACTTCGGGCTGGTGATTTCGGGCTAGTTATCAGCGACTGGAATATGGCTCCGATGAGTGGCTTAGAACTTCTCCAGCACGTTCGATCAGAGAGTCGGCTTTGCAAGATTCCTTTCATAATGATTACCGCAGAGAGCAAAACAGATAATGTTATTGCCGCCAAACAGGCGGGGGTGAGCAGCTATATAGTAAAGCCCTTTAATGCTGAGACTTTACAGATAAAGATAGAGAAAGTGCTAAGTTATGGTTAAGCGTCCACAACTCGTCCCGACGGAGGCTAGCAGAACTACCTGCTGCAGGAACTGTGCAACCATCGCAGCGACACGCTCTGAGGCCGACTATGCTGCACTTTTCGCCGAAGTCGAAATCCTTGCTAGACATATAGATTGCACCCGCACAGAAATAGCGATGCTTAACGCGGACGAGGTTGTGAAGTCTCACGTCGTCACCGCCACAGACGAATTAGACGCTATCGTGCTACATACAGTGAACGCGACGACCGCAATACTGGATGCCTGCGAGGCGATCGACAACGCCCAAATACATCAACTTTCCGATGTCGCTGGCGCTGCAACCGCAAAAATCTATGAAGCATGTTCGTTTCAGGATATCACGGGGCAGCGAGTTCAAAAAATCGTGCGAACACTTCAACTCATTGAAGTGCGGATTTCGGAAATCTTGCACGTTTTTGGCTCTACGACAGTTCGACAAAATAGTCTAGCAACTATGCAGATGGAAAATCCACTTCTTAGTGGTCCGCAGCAACCGGGAACCGCTATGGATCAAGGAGCGGTGGATGCTTTGTTAGACACAAACTTATCATAGAGCTTGTAACAGGCCTCGCTTTAATCCCATCCATGTGAAGTATGTCTGCAGACAGGACTACTTTCTTGTATTATGGTAATGAGACAGTGCAGTAGGCTGCTACGATTATGTCGTCGATTGTAGGTCGGGTCACCCTTTCCCTTCTTTCAATCTATTCGTGTCATGAGTAGGGACAGCCGGACGATCGTCTTGCGGGTGTTCGTCCTTTCACATTGATGCTCTGCTGCAGCCGTTTGGTGGTGTAGACCACCGTATAGGCGGTCAGCGCGCCACCTGAATCTCCTCGATTGTCTCGACTCAGGCCTTGCGATCAAGACGCTGAATGCTCATCCAGCAACGTGCAGTAAGGGGGCTCGTCCATACGGCCGAAGAACTTGCGGGCACGGTCGCTTCATACAGCCTTGATCTGACGTACCGCTGTCAAGCTTGGGCAAGACGTCGTTGTTGACTAGTTGAACAGCAGTGACCGGCAGCTTGTAGGCATGTAGCTGCTCAAAACGCACAGGGCTGGCGCAGTCGAACATTGTTTGTTGAGGGCGACCAGACCGCCGGTATGCTGCACCCTGATATGGCATTCCTTGGATGGAGCTGTGATAAGGATTGGCCAGGGCATAATGGCAGAAGGACATCTCGGCGATGTCGAGCACTTGGTTGGGATCAGAATCTTGGGGTCCGGGCAAGGGATCGATGAGATCGTCGGCGCGATAGGTCTGGTAGTTGCAGCGGAATTAGTGGAACTGCTGGCGGCTAGAGCCCTTACTCTGCAAGCGCGAGAAACTGTTCCAAGGTCTTGTCCAAGGTCGAGCAAACGAAGCTTGCGGCACGCTATTTTCTATCCGTGCACGTGCGCACCGCGACGCTGCGCCGGGTTGCCGCATCAAGAGGCGAGCGATGACGTGGCCTTTCTCCCGGATGCCCTCGTGCTTCCCGCAAAGACCGGTCCATGATGGCGGCACTCATCGTCAGCAAGCCCGCCACAACTGCGGGCGCCAACCGAAGATGGCCGTGGTGATTCCCGCCGAGACCAGGATTGGCACCAACGGACGCAGACGCATGCCGGAAATCCGATCCTATGCCTCCCACACCACGGTCAGCGGCTCCCAGGTGGCCTGAACCCTCCGGACTAAGCGCCAGCACGCAGCAGATCCATCGCAGGCTTATGCTGGTGGCCCGTCAGCACAGCAAGCTCGCCCAGCATTCGGATGCGATCTATCCGGCTCTCCAGGACCTACCGGCCCGCCAAGTCCATTACCAATTCATCTTCTGTCGTCATGCTGGTCAGCCTCATGCCGGCCCCCAACGCGGACACCGGGCGGGAGCAATTTACGTGAGGCCACGGGTCAGCCCAGGGAAACATTTCAGCCGAGGCAATGCCACGTTAACAATGAACCTGGGTCGGCGGTAATTCTGGAGCTCTATATGCGAATGCGGCTGCAGGCCGATCACACGCCAGACAGTCTGGATTGTTGGCAGCGACAGGCCACTCGCCCGTGCGATGTCGCGCAAACTCCAGTGCGTGGCCTCCGGCAGCGCGCTCTTCAGTTTTTGGACGATCACCATCAATCCACTTTTCATCAACCGCGCGTGACGCGCTCGATCCGGAATTTTCCGCGCAATCCGTCGATGCGATGCGAAACTAAGCGGCTGCGCCATGTACAAACAGTCTGTGAATCACAATCGAGCTTCTTGGTCAGCTATTCTGCTACATGCCAGCCGCGCTCGCCGAGGCGATCCTGGCCGCAGCGCAATCGCGTGCGCCGCAAGTCCGCGCAACTCGCTCAGTCAGCCTCAATCAATTCAGTAATCGCTTGCCGCAAAATCGCTATGATCGCCTCACTCAAAAGCAGTAATTTCTGGCAATCTAGGCTCAGGACTCATTGTGGCAGCCAGACGTGATGGTGGCGGCGATGCGATTGGCTAAAAAGAAGGCGTGTGGGCATCAGTCGTAGCGGGTTGCGACGCGACGCCAGTCCTCCAAACGGCGAACGCGTTCTCTATCCGATGACGCTGCCGATAGAAGGTTTTATCGTAGACCAGGCGGAACTTGCCGTTTTTGGTTGGCGGATGCAGGGCTTGATCCCATGGTAGCGCAGCTCTTCCCGGGATCCGTCGCTGTCGTATCCGCGATCACGAGCAGCTCGCTCGCCGGAGGGAATACAGGAAGCAGAAGAGCAGCACCCTTGTGGTCGTTTGTCTGCCTTTCGTTGAGCATCATCACGACCGGCCGACAGTGTCCGTCGCAGACCGCGTGCAGCTTGGAGTTCAGGCCACCCTTGGTCCGTCCGATGCACCGCGGAGCTCCCTTTTCGAGCAGGCTTGCCGCGGTCCGCTGAGCCTTGAGATGCGTGCTGTTGATTATCCTCCGCGCCGGCACGCTCGCTTCCTCGACCAAGGCGGCGAAGATCCGGTCAAACACCCCGAGGCGGCTCCACCGGACGAAGCGGTTGTAGAGGGTCTTGTGAGGGTCGTAGTCTGGTGGTGCACTCTTCGACTGCAGACCAGTGCGGAACACGTAAACAATTCCGCTGACAATCCGACGATCGTCAATTCGGGCACGCCCGCACGAACGGGGGAGATGTGGAGCAAGCCGCTTCATCTAAGCAACCGAAAGCAACATCAGACGGGACATCGGTCACCGCCGATCCCCATGAATGACAACGCGTTAAGCCGAGTGAAAGGCCTTGAGCCTAGCCCAAATCGCCGCATCTGCAAAATTGAGATTTAGGCACGAGCGGCTTGTTGGTGTCGGTGTACTAAAGGTATGGCCCAATTTTGAAGTCGGGCTGCCACTGGAGACGTTCGAAATATTCACTAAGCTTGACCTACGACTCGAGGTTGTGAATCTCCGGGCCGTGGCAGAGCGCAGGTGGACAGGCAGTGATTTCAACGAGACGGGGTGCCTGTATGCTAAGGCTTCGTGAGTTGCAGGTCCAAACGGTCGAGCCACTCACAAGCCAGTGAGGATCGATCACGATAGGTCGCTCACTCCTCTGGTTCTATAATAGGGGAGAACAACACCACGGCGACAAGAGCTTTGGAGGGCACCGGATTTGGTAAAGGCTGTTTCCCTGCCTCGGACCGTCCATGGCAAGGTATCGATGTCAGTATAACAAAGTGGGTTGGCTTGAGCGGTCGGATCGTTGCGATGCGCTCCAGTAGCCGACGGCTAGCTGTCGCTACTAAAGACGTTGTCCCTGTTAATCCTGGTGATGGTTGGTTTTCCGCCGAGGGCTGCAGGGGTCAGGCAATGTTATAATCGTGCAGCCAGGGTTGCATGCGTGCTGGCGTTCGGCGAAGTTGGTGGTGAAGGGGGTGGCATAGGCCATTCGCGGATGCTGCTTTGGATGAAGCGCTCGGCTTTGTCGTTGGTTTTGGGCACTTAGGGCCGCTTGCAGGTGTTGGTCACGCCATGACGGTCCCGCGCGGGGCAATGAACAGTTTGCTTTTGTAGGCTGATCCGTTGTCGGTCATCAAGCATTGGATGCTGACGACATGTTGCCTGAACCAGGCAAGGCCGCACCAGGAAGGCGGTGGCGTCTTGCTGGCGTCGCTGGGGAGCAGTTGCGTGAAGGCCAAGCATGAGCGGTCATCGATGGCAACGTGCAGGTAGTTCCACCCGGGGCCACAGCCAGCGGTGCGCCGCTTGCATTGGCCGGTTCGGTCTCCGGTGACGCAATGGCATATGCAGCCGATGCGGCCGCGCTTCTTTATGTCGATGTGGATCAGCTCGCCGGGCTGTTCGCGCTCGCAGCGCACGATGGGCGGCCGGGAATCGAGGGCGGACAAGCGCTTGACGCCACGCGGCGCAGGACCTGGCAAATGGTGGAAATGGGACGGCCAAGCCGGCGTGCGATGCCTGGGCTGAACAGGCGCTGGCGCCGCAATGCCTCAATGGCGTCCTCGTTGGCCGCGTTCAGGCGGGCTGGGCTGCCATGCGGGCGCGACGGCCGGTCGGTCAGGCCAGTTGTACTCTCGGCAGCATGGCGGTGGCTGTGTCTACAAATTCTCGCCAACTTGTGCTGACCAATTCTGGCCCACCCTCCGTTGTTCAACGTGCAGGTGCCGGGCGCGGCCCCGGTCGGCGACGAGGGCCCGACGCGGCCGATCCCCA
>CAXTRX010000011.1:25741-33778 GCA_964246785.1 uncultured Acetobacteraceae bacterium
CCCCCTCTGCGGTGGGCCGGGCGGGGGGCGGCGCCCCCCCCCCCCCCCCCCCCCCCCTCGGCGGTTTCTGGCGCGCTCTGCGTCATCTCTTGGCGGTCTTGCGATGGGTTGTCGTCCGCCGGAACCGGTAAGAGTCGGTGCCGGTTATGACGATGTGGGCGCGGTCCGTGAGGCGGTCGATCGGTGCCTTGCACAGCCGCGAATTCAAAATGACCTGCGACCACTCGGAGAACGGGAGATTGGTGGTCACGATCACCGCTGCCTTTTCCGCCCGGTCGGCGATGACCTGGAACATCAACTCGCACGCGGTCTCGGCGAGCGGCACGTAGCCCAGTTCGTCGATGCAGATCAGGTCCAGCCGTTCCCAGCGTCCGAGAGCGCGGCTGAGCTGGTTGGCCTGGGCAGCCTCGACGAGCTCGTTGACCAGTGCGGTCGCAGTGGCGAAGCGCACCCGGCGGTGCTGGCGGCAGGCGGCCACACACAGGCCGGTCGCGAGGTGGGTTTTACCTGTGCCAGCCTCGCCGACCAGCAGGATCGGTTCGGTCTTGGCGATGTAATTGCCCTCCGCCAGCGTGCGCAGCTGGCTCGCCGTGACGCCGGAGCGGTCGAACTCGAACGCGTCGAGCGTCTTCATCCGCGGCAGCCGGGCCTCTTGCAGAAGGCGGGCAATCGCGCGGCCCTCACGTTCCTCCATTTCGGCCGACAGCAACGCCTCGAGATAGCCGACATGGGATTGCCCCTCGCGCGCGGCGGCCTCGCAATCGCGCAAACTGGCCGCCGACGGTCGGCATACGCAGCGTCTTGCAATGCTGCCGGATGGCCTGGTCTTGGAGGTCGCTCATCAGGCTGTCCCCGCGCACGGGCCATGCAGCAGCACGTCGTATTCGGCGAGGGTCGGCATCGGGCGGTCGTAGCGCGCGAGCGCGCCGACATCGACCGCGTCGGGTCGCCCCTTGTGCAGGCCCGCCTCGGTCAGCAGCTAGCGCACCGCCGCAACATCGCAGGCGCCGAGCGACACCGCCGTGGCGATCGCGGCGCGCAGCTGGTCCTGACCGAACTCCCGGCCCAGCGCGACGACCGCGACCATGGCGCGAGTGCCGTCCTGCTTGCCATGCCGCGCCAGCAGCCGGGCCCACAGCTCGTCGTAGCAGGCAGGCCAGCGACCGGCCGCGCGCCACTGCGCCAGCGGCTTGGACCCTGCCAGCGCGCCCGGCTTGTGGCTCAGCACGTCGAGGTACTGCTCGAGGTCCAGGACGTGCTGGCGGCGGCGATAGCAGCGTTCATGACGCGCGATCCGGCGGCCGCCATGCCAGATCTCGACATCCAGGGGTTAGACCCGTGCCTCGACCCGGCTGCCCGCGCGGAGCGGCACCGAGTGGCCGTTGGTCTTGACGAGGACGCAGCCCTGTTTGTCGACCAGGGGGAACGTGACGTCCGCCAGGTCGAACCTCTCCGGCGCGCGCGGCAACAGCAGGTCGCGCTCGGCCACCATCGCGATGCCGACCGGCTCGGTGCGTCCGTCGAGGATCCGCGCCTCATCCTCTCGGCAGCCCATCAGCAGCAGCTCGTTCAGCGCATCGAGGTCGGCGACGCAGGGCACCGGGACGAGGTGGTTGCGGCGGAAGTAGCCGCCTTCGCCCTCTACGCCGCCCTTCTTGTGTCCCTCGCCGGGCGTGCAGAACTCCGCGGCGAAGCGCCAATGCGAGCGGAAGGCAATGAACCGGACCGTCTCCTCGCGCCGATGACCGCGCAAAATCTTGCGCACGGCGCTGGCCAGGTTGTCGTAGCGCAACAGCCGGAACACGCCGCCGAAGTAGTCGAACGCGCGCTCGTGTGCCTCCAGGAACGCCTGCTGCGTCGCATGCAGGTAGGCTCGATGGAACGCAGCCCCGCTCCCCATCGAGCGCATCGCGAATACCTGAACCCGGGTTCGCTCGCCACCGACGTCGGCCCACGCCTCATACCAATCGACCTGGGCTTCCTGGCCCAGCGTATAGCTCTGCGGAACGAAGGTCTCCCGCAGGACCAGGCCCATCGCGCGTTTACGGGTCCGGACATGATTGCGCACCGTCGACTCCGCCACCGTCGCGCCCGGAAACTCCATCAGAATCCGGCGATAGATGCGCCACGCCCTATGACGCTGCTTGCGCGGGGCCCGGCGGTCCGCGTCGAGAACCCCGTCGATGAACACCTGCAACATCTCATCCAGCTGCGGCTTGGCCCGCGCCGAATATCGATGTGGCGGCAGCGCCCCGGCGATCGCCTGTCGCACCATTCGCCGATGAACGCCGAACTTGGCCGCGACACCCGCGATCGTCCCGACACCGAACTCATGCTCCTGACGGAGCTGCTCGAACAATTCCACTCTGGCGATCCAATCCACTCCGAGCCCCCCGGCGAAACCGGGATGACCGTAGGTTGAGGGACGGAGGGTGGGCCAAAATCCGTCAGCACTCTGGGCCAAAGTTCGTTAGCAGAGCCATGGCGGTCGCGCCACTTGCGGACTGTCTTTGTGGTGACGCCGGCCGCGGCCCTGGCAGCAACCAGCGACCAGCCTGCCGCCAGCCGCCCGGCACTCGACTATGCGGCAGAGTTCGCACATTCTTATGGGTGTCCGTCCGGAGCTCCGGGCTATGAGTTGTTTGCCTCGCAACCGAAGCTCCTCAGCCCAGAGCCCCGGAGGGACAACATCCATAGCGGCAATTGCCAATGAGCTACGCGATTATCTCAACCATGGAGATTTAGAAGCTTCCAGCAAGCGTTATGGCCGCAACTGCGAATAATCCTAATTTATGAATATCTCTGATGCTAGCTACTGAAGTCGCCTCAAACCATCGCGGACGCTGCTGATGGCACATTCGACGCCCGCTCTGGCTCAAACCTATTATGGAGTAGCATGCTTAATCCCCAGTCCAACAGTCGGTCGAGAAGCAGTTGATAGTCCACTTGACGATCCAGGCTCGATGGCACGCTTAAGATCTTTCACCATGTCGAAGGGCTGACGATCTCCAAGTCGACGTGCCGCTCGACATCGAGCAGGACTGGTTTAAACCAGAGGCCCTTGTAGCCGCCAGCGGCGTAGAGCTTGAGCATAACGGGGTAAAGGCTGAACAGAGTAGCATTGACTAGGGTGTGGACTCATTGAAGCCAATTCATGACGACTACGGCGAGGGAGACCCCGGCCAGGAAGTCGTAGCGGGTTGCGATGGCCCGCCAGTCTTTCAGTCGGCAGAATGCGCGCTCGATTAGGTTTCGCGCACGATAGGCGACCGCATCGAACGCTGGCGACGCCAGCCGGCGCGAGGTGGGCGAGATGACCGGCTCGGTGCCTGCCGTGTGAGGTAATGACGCAAGTCGTTGGCATCATATGCCTTGTCGGCGACAAGCCGACGCATCGGCGGCACGCTGGACAGCAGCGCCCGGCCGCCGTGGATGTCGTGGACCTGGCCCGCCGTCAGCATCAGTGCGTAGAGGTGGCCAGCGCCGTCGGCGAGCGCGTGGATTTTTGTTGGGAGACTGCTGCGCGAGCGGCCGATGGCCTGATTTTGCTGCCCCCTTTGCGCCCGCAGCCGAGCGGTGGGCTCGCCCGGCCGTGCTGTCGACCCTGGCGAAGTCCGGCGGGTCCTCGGATGCCACCAGTGCGGCGAGCAACTTCTGCCAGATGCCCTTCTCGCTCCAGCAGTCGCAGCGATTGAACAGCGTCGTGCGCGGACCGTACTCGGCCGGACTCGCGCCAACACAGCCCCTTGCGAAACCGATGCAAGATGCCGCTAATGACCCGGCGATCGTGCACCCGCGGCTTGCGGCCGAGATGCGGAAGCAACGGCTCCACCGCCGTCCATTGCGCATCGCTCAACCAGAACTGCCTTGCCATGATTCAGCTCCGAGCTACAGCGAATCAAACCCGACGTGACCGGCGAAATGGGGACAGATCCTAGCACGCCGCCATCGCAATCCTGCAGGTGAGCCAAACGAACGACGGCATGCAACACAAGAGCCTGCATGTCTATCAGGGGTGGCACTTCCTGCCTTGCATTTTCTAGCCAGCGTTGAACTCGCTGGGATTAGTGCAGCGCCCTTTTTCTACGCTCCTTGCGCTCTGGCTGTCGATGATGGCCGCGATCGGCGCGGCTCTCGCTGCAACAGCTCGCGGCGTCTGAAATAATTGACATGGTGGATGCGATCCAGCGTCACGTCATAGTCTCACAAACCGAATTTGGCGTATCCGGTGCTGGGCGACGGCATGAGCTTCGGTAGTGCACCGCCGGCAGGTGTTGCTGACTACATGCATCAGGCCGTCCATCACCTCACGAAGGTTTATCGTCCTCTTGCCACATCCAGATTTAGCGCGCGGGATCCCCGCGCAATCAGCGGCTACTCGAAATTCCCCAATTCATTTGGCTAGCTCAATTTACTACGGTCGAAGCAAGCGCGGTTCTCGGTGATGCACACCGGTCGGCCTAATGGAGACTGGCCACGCCATGCAATTATGACCGACTCGGAGGACCTCAGACACCTTCGGACCAACACCGAGGGTCTAGTTAAACCGACCGGGTCACCGCGATTGCTACACCTATCAAACACTCCCGAAATTCGCATCTGGAAAGCAAATTAGCTTAGACCGAACCAGGAAAGCCCCGGCGCACGAACGTTAGCATTATCGACGGCTGGTGTCAGCTCCGATTATCAGCTTTCGCGATTATAGGCCTCTCGGTTCGCTCGGCGGCGTCTTGCACCCACAGGACGCGCCTACCCGAATACGAGATTGTGCAGTGCTTTCATGTTCAAAATGGCCGTTTCGGTCATGATGCGACTTGCGCCAGCCTATATCAGCTACGTCTTAACGGCTTGTTGACAATCTAGTCACTGCCGAAGACTAAGTACTAATGAAACATTACTTTGAGTATGTGGATAGCTAGCATCTAGGTCGCTGCTCTATTTAATATCTTGTTTGAGAGAAGCGATGGTGTTTAGTGTACGACTCACGATACTCACCTGCCCGCGCAAAGGGCACCAGATTGATCCAGAAAGTTGCTTGCCTGTCTGTCCGCAAGGCTGGGGAGCTCTTTCATTAGGGGAAACGCACCATGAAGCTGGGATTTCGGAGCACGGTCTGTCTGGCGGCGGTGACGCTGTTAGCTTGTGAAGCGCGCCAAACGCTGGCGGCAACAAACGGCGCAAGCATGCTGCCCAGCGGCTATCTCAGCACAAACGGCAATCAGATTGTTGATGGAAGCGGCAATCCCGTCAGACTTGCCTGCGTCGGAATATTTGATTGGTCATCGGAGGGCAGCACTACCATACCTGGTGATTTTGCTGGTCTCGCCGCCGCCGGTTTCAACTGCGTTCGTTACCCTTGGTATGACCAGACGTTGGCGAATGATTTGGCAACTGTGGACCAAATGGTGGTGGCCGCTAATCAGTATGGTGTGAAGATCATCCTTGATCACCATGCCAATGAGGCGAGCGTCAATGCGAATGGCACCGATAATGGCCCCGCTTATCCATGTAATGGACTATGGTATGACGCAGGCGGGGCAAATCCTGTCCCTGGCTGCCCAGCCGGCAATTATACAAGCGCGCAAGTCGTCGCGAATTGGCAGACCGTCGCTCAGCATTATGCGGGCAACTCGACCGTGATCGGGTTCGACCTGCAAAACGAGCCTCATTTGAGCCCATCTTATTGGTCGGTCGGTCCTGGGGGCTCGACGTGGGGGAATGGTGGAGTGACAGATATTCGGTTGTATTACTCCAATGCTGCGGCTGCGATCCAGGTGGTGAACCCTAACGTCCTCATAATTTGCGAGGGCGTCGGTAACGCAACGAGCAACCTCTTTAACGGACAAGTGCCAATTGGTGGCGGGTGGGATTTAACTCTTGCGGCAAGCAATCCTGTTACGTCGCAGATCGCACACAAAATCGTTTACTCGGAGCACGATTATCCAGCCGCAATTGCCGGCGTGACCCCCAGTATTCAGGCTATGAACCAGACTTGGGGGTTTCTTGTCTCCCAAAATCTGTATCCTGTCTTTGTCGGTGAAATGGGCGGCTCCCTTGATGGAACGAATGACAGCTCAGGGTCCAACCTTGCGGCTGAACAGGCATGGGCGAGCACATTGGTCTCCTATCTCAATGGTGAGGAAGGCTCGCAGGGTGGGCCTACATTTAGCGGCAATCAACAAGGCGTAAGCACTGACTGGTGGGCATGGGGCTATCTTCGTGGAGAGTCACCAGATGGTACACTCACGTCAGCAAGCCAGAGTGGCCTTAACTCGAGCCAGTATGCGGTCTACAGCCAATTGCAGTTCCATCCGACGGCCGCGGTTGCGGTTGCTACAGTAGCCGCTACTTTGTCATGCACCACATCTCCGAATGATAGTGTTATAACGACAGTTGGTCCTACACTTTGTGATGCCGCGGGCAATACCTGGGCGTTGACCAGCGCGGGAACAATCACCGTCAACGGCGTCGCCGCCGGCTACAGCTCGAGCGTTATCGAACTCGCTTTTGTCAGCGGCTCCATATGGCAAGAAAATTCCTCAAGGCTTTGGTGGCAGTACATCAATGGTAATTGGTCACCGGGACTTGGCACCAGCACAAGTCCGCTCCCAGCGACGGTAGCGATTACTTCGACAGGCACACTTTGCGCAACCGAAGGTGGCACGTGCTCGTTTTCAGGTGTACACTTTGTGGCGTTCGGAGCGGGAACATCCTTCATCACGCTGACAGAGACGAACAGCGTTCCATGTAGTAACCTGATCTTCACGGACCCGGCTCCCGGCATCGGCAAAGCATGTTATGTGAGTGCGCAATCCCCAACTCTAACGGCCGGCTCCATGGGCACGTTGTGCGCGACGGAGGATGTTGCGTGTTCATTCTCAGGCACGCAACTTGTCACATTCGGCGCAGGTGCATTGTACGATCAGCGAGTAGAAACCAACGGAATTTTATGCTCAAATCTGACTTTTAGCGACCCAAATCCTGGCGTTCGAAAGGCGTGCTATGAGGGCGCTGTGCCGCGCTAATGCAACGCAAGTCGCCTCACGCCTGCATAAAGGCATAGTTTACAACCATAGTAGGATGAGTCGCGTAGGCGCTGCAGCGAGTCTCGTTCCGGATACACAACGTTGCGCACCACCCTTTTGATGATCATACCACCGAAACTTTGAAGCCTTCGCGCCTCCAATACTGACGTAGCGCACCATAAACGAGCGGGTCGATGCCAAGTTCAACTAGTATAACAAGCTTGTCGAAGGGATGAGCTACATGGTGACGTAATTGACTCCAGAAGTCGAGCGCCCGCGTCATGCGACTGTCGTTACGTTGGGCTTATACTTCGGAGCCGTCTGTCCGGCACGCGGGCGCGGCGCGGCACTGGTGCTCTCTCCCCCCAATGCCCAAGCCATGAACCTGCACCTGGCGGAGATCAGCCGCTACCCCGTACTCGGCGCACGCGGTGCTCACCCTTGACGGCGCAGGATTGACCAGGTGTGGCTGCTGCCGCCCGTGCATCAGTCGGCGGCCTTGCTGCCTTATGGCTACAGCCGCGGCATCTACTTCAGCCGCAGGTTGGCACGAGCCTGCGATAAGCGAGTGGACGTCCTGGCGTTCACCGAGCTGAAACGGCCGGTCTTCGGCATTGTCAGCGATTTCGCAAGCAGCACCTGCCGGCATTGCAGCAGCTGTTCGTGCAGGTTCTACGCCTGTGCCAGGTGGCGAGATTGGTCAAGCCCGGCCACGTGGCCGTGGGCGGCACCAAACTGAAAGCCGATGCCTCGAAGCACAAGGCATTCAAGTCGGCCTAAAATCCGGCCGCCATTTCGAGAGCTGCGTGTAGAAAAGGTTGGAAATTGCCCCTTGAGCGGGTGATCAGGGGTCAACCGGAGCTTTCACTCATTTCCGCTGCTGTTGTGTGACGACATGGCGTGGTGTTTATGACAGGTGTAACCCTGGCGTCTCGGTTTGGCGTTGCGTCACTGATCCGTAACCGGTGCGAGTGAGGCACCCGGTATCAAGCTTGACGGCCGACCTGCTTGA
>CAXTRX010000012.1:0-14576 GCA_964246785.1 uncultured Acetobacteraceae bacterium
CGCCGGGCGGCCGCTCCGCGGGGGGCGGTTGGGCGGGCCCGCGCGCGGGGCCCGCGCCCGGCAGGGGGCCGCGGCCGCTGGCCTGGTTGATCACCTCCTGCACCCCGCCCGCCGCCTCGGTGGCAACCGCCACCGCCACGTCGCCCCAGTAGCTGTCGAGCGAATGCGGCGGCACCTCATTGATCTGCACCACTCGGCCACGCTCATTGCCGGCAGCGTCGTTGATGATCCATTGGACTTCGATGCGCGTCGTGTTGTTGGCGCCGGGGGCGGTCTTGATCTCGCCGGCCAGCGTGTAGTCAGCGCCCTTGGCCGTGTCCTGCACCACGTCGCCCTGGTTGGGCAAATGCAGCGCCATCTGCCGCGCGAGGGATGTGTTGCCGTCCCCCGGCGCCCCAGTAACACCTTTGAAGTAGACCATTGGGGGGCGGTTGAGCAGGCTATGCGGATCACTCATCTCGCGCCGCGCCTCGATGCCGGTGAGCAGGGCGACCACCTTGGGCGCCTCCACGTCGGCGGCCGCCTTAAGGGTTTGCGGCTGGCCGGCCGCCCACTCGGATGGCGAAACCGGCGGCCCCTGGCTGGCGCCTTGTGGTGCGCCTTTCGGGTCGGTGACGGTGTAGGTGGGGATCACGGCACCGCCCTGCAGGTCGGCGGTGAGCAGCAGCCGCCAATCGCCCGGCCGCGGCGCTGCCGCCGTCACCGGCAGTTCCTGCGCGACCAAGGCGTCGGCCAGCGCGTTGGACCAGCTCTGTGCCGCAGCGTCGGTCAGCAGCGACTGGGTCGGCAGCGGGATGGCGAGCCGCGCCGGGGGTGGCTGGGACAGCCGCATGGCGGTCGCGCCGGGCCGGTTGCGGAACGGCTGCGGCAGGTCGCCGCAGCCGGAAAGGAGGAAAGTTGCCCCCAACGCCACTGCCAAAAGCCCTCGCCCGCTGGGGGAGAGAACTCCGGAGACAGAGGAAGTCCGTCCGGCCGCTGGGAGTGCGATGGCGGACATCTGGTGGCCGATCGGGCCGCCACCGGCCAAGACGCGGCGTCGATGGCTGAAAAACCGGGTCTCGTCAGCCAGGGTGTCCGCCGCCACCACCGTCACCTCGGCACCCGCTGCGCGCAGCCGGGCCGCGCAATAGCCCGGCAGGTCGAACAACCAGCGACCCGGCCGTCCATCTGCAAAAAAACATGCATGGGCCGGATTTTGCGCCAGCACGGCGTCGCGCATGTCAGCCGCCACTTCGTAGGACGCCGGGCCGATGCAAGGGCCAATCGCGGCCCGCACGCGCGCACTGCCCATTGCCTGCACCACGCGCTCCAGCAACCCCGCCAACGCGCCGCGCCAACCCGCATGCGCCGCCGCCACCATCCCCGGCGCGGTAAACAACACCGGGGCGCAATCGGCGGTAATGACGCCCAGGCCGAGCCCGGGCTGGTCCGTCACCATGGCGTCTGCCCGCGGCCCGGCACCGGGCGCCCAGGGCGCCGTCACCCGCACCACCTCGATGCCATGCACCTGGGTCACGCCGAGCAGCACCTCGGCCCCAAGTGCCGCCGCGATCCGGCGACGGTTCTCCGCGACCGCATCCGGGTCATCGCCACCCGACATGCTGGCGTTCAGCGTGGCGTAAGGCCCAGCCGAAACACCCCCTTCCCGGGTAAAGAAGCCATGCGGAACGGCCAGCGCGTCCGCCCGCAGCGGCGTCATGCTTCGAACCCGGCCGGCGTGGGCAGGCCCGGCGAGGTCAGCGCGAGCGCCTTGAACAATGCTCCCATCCGGTCCGGCTCCGCCAGGCGGCGGCCCGCCTGCACCATTGCAGCCGCTTCCTGCCAAGGCCGGGTGCGCGCCAGCCGGTCGATGCGGGCGAACAAGCCGAGCGCGGTCAGGAACTTGCCCTGCGGCACCGGGCCAAACGCCGGCACGCCGGCCGCGCGCGCGAAGGCGGCAAAATCAACATGCGCCGTGAGGTCGGCCGAGCCGGGATCGGCCAGCGGGTCCACCGGCCTGCCCTCGCGCAGCGCCTGCAGGCTGTCCCCTGCCCCGCTGGCGGTCGGCCCGTAGTCCAAAAACAGTGCCATCCCGGGCGCCGACCGCAGCCGCTGGCCCAAGGCTTCGGCCAGGGTTGGGTCACGATACTCTTGGATGGCGCCCTCCCCGGCCGCGCCCTCGAACAAGTCCGCCGGCGGCAACGCCGCCTGCTCCAGCCACGACCGATCCGCCCCGGCGCCGAGGTCAACATAGCGCTCGCGCCATCCAGCACCGGCGCGGCGAAACTGGCGGATCGGCAGCGCGTCTAAAAACTCGTTGGCGAGCAAGATGAATGGACCCGGCGGCACCGCTTCCAGCGCGTCATGCCAAATCGCGCCAGGCAAGTGCTGCGCCTGGATTGCCCGCAACCGGGGCGACGTCTCAACCAGGTGCAACTGCAACGCCGCCCGGAACGCCGGGGCCACCTTGCTCACCGCCCGCAACGCGTCCGCCATCAGGGTTCCGCGGCCGGGACCTGCCTCCACCAGCGCCACCGGGTCCGGCTGCCCCATTGCCACCCAGCTCACGGCGGCCCAGGCGCCCAACACCTCGCCAAATGCCTGACTGATTTCGGGCGAGGTGGTGAAATCGGCAAATGGATCATGCTCGGCATAATAGCGGGCATTGGCACGAGCCATGAAGTTATCGAGCCGCTCCATCCCAAATGATCTACAAAGCAGGAACACGCGGCCGCGTCATGGCCCGCGCAATCAGCCAAACTCCGCCGACGAGCATCGGAATGGATAGCAGTTGCCCCTCTGTCGACCCGGCGAGCAGATAGCCGCGGAATGGATCCGGCTCGCGGAACAGCTCGCCCACATCGCGCGCCACGGCATAGCCGGTGAGGAACACGCCGGACAACAGACCGAAGCGCGCGCGCACCGCCTCTTGCCGCGCGAGCACCCACATCAGGATGAACAGCACCAGCCCTTCTAGTAACGCCTGATAGATCTGGCTTGGATGACGCGGGACATCGCCACCGCGGGGAAACACCATCGCCCATGGCAACCACGCTGGCGCCGGCCGGCCCCATAGCTCACCGTTGATGAAATTGGCAATCCGGCCCAGCCCCAAACCGATGGGCACCACCACCACCACACGGTCGGCAAAACCAAACAACGTCATACGCTGCTGCCGGCAGAACAAAATGAGTGCGACGATGACGCCCAGCGCACCGCCATGGAAGCTCATGCCGCCCTGCCAGAGCGCGAAGATGGAAAGCGGCTGCGCCAGGAAATGGCCGGGCTGGTAGAACAGCACGTAGCCCAAGCGCCCGCCGAGCACGACACCCAGCGCAGCCCAGGTGACAAAGTCGTCGGTTTGCTCGGCCGTCGCCACGACCGGAGCCCAGCTCACCAAACGCCGCGCCACCCACCAGCCGAGCAGCAGGCTCGAGATATAAGCCAGCGCGTACCAGCGGATCGAGAACGGCCCCACTTGCACCAGCGTGGGGTCGAAATTGGGGAAGGGCAGAAGCGGGATCACCGGTATGGGTCCGGCGTGTCCAAATGATCAACCACGTATCGCCGGATGCCCTCTTCCAACGGGGTGAATTGGCCTGCATAGCCAGCGTTGCGCAACCGGCCGATGCGCGCCTGAGTGAACGACTGATAGCCGTGGCGGAGATGCGCCGGCATCTCGATAAATTGCACCTGTTCGGTAACGTTGCAGGCGCGGCAGACGGCATGGGCGAGATCCAGATAGGATCGGGCTTGGCCAGTTCCGACGTTGAACAATCCATTGACGCCCGGCGTTTGCAGCAGCCACAGCATGACATCAACCACGTCGTCGACCCAGATGAAATCACGCATCTGCTCGCCGTCTGCCAGGCCAGGTTGCGAGGCGCGGAATAGCTGTGGCGCATGACCGCCGCGGATGTCGTCATGCTTGATCTTCACAACCGAGATCATGCTGCCTTTGTGATACTCGTTTGGTCCATAGACGTTGAAGAACTTGAGACCGGCCCATTGCGGCGGCCGCGGGGCACCGGAGGCGATGCATTTGGCAACGCGCAAATCGAAAACCTGTTTCGACCAGCCATAGAGTGTGAGCGGGCGCAGGTGATGCAGTGCCTCGATATCGTCATCGAATCCCGCGGTGGCGTCACCGTAGGTCGCCGCTGATGAGGCGTAGACCAGCCGCACCTGATGATCGGCACACCATCCCCAAAGCCGCGCCGAAAGTTCTACATTGATGCGCCAGACCAAATCGCCATCGCTGGCGGTTGTCTCACTGATGGCGCCCAGGTGGAACATCATCTCGACCGGTGGCCGCGAGGCCAAGAAGCCGTCGAGCTTATCAGGTGTTAGCAACAATGCAGGTGGATGCCGCGCGAGATTGCGCCATTTGCCGTGGCAACCGAGCTGATCGACGATTGCGACCTCATGCCCGAACTCGGCAAGTGCAGCATGTAGATTGGAACCGATGAAACCGGCGCCACCGGTAATGAGGATCATGCGCCGGAGTTATAGGCGGGCAGGGCACTGGTGGCTAGTTGATTGCGGCATCGCATTTGCTCGCGCGCCGGCGTGGCTTGCGCGCACCACTCAGGAAAACTTACGCAATCGAAATAACATTTCCGAACGAAACAATCACGGTGATGTCCAAACATTAAACGACAAGATCGCGATGCAAAGCTTGCTCGCTGGCGCGATGAGCTTTAGAGGGGATCATGACGTCACCGATCACGGGTTCGTGAGCAGAGGCGGTGATCGTAGGGTCAACATGCTAGGCAGGCGGCAAACACCTCTCTAGTCTGCCGGAGTACCGGGTGCCGCGATGCGCCCATCATTTCGCCTGACGCAGGCCGACTTGGTCTCTGCAGGCACACTATAGTTCACTCTCTACTTCTGAGAGTTTCGTTCGATACTGCAAACATTCGGAATGGAAAAATCCATGCAAACCGCTCCAAGCACGACGCCCGCGCCCGTGCAGGCTGAGACCTCCTACAACTTTATCAACAGCATCGGCGTCCAGGATCATAACCAGGACGGTGACGACGCCTACGCGACGTTGCAAAGTCAATTCGCCGCAGAATTCCAATACCTGGGCTTAGACAACGGCAGTGGCGCAATCGATGCGATCAGTCTCACCGGCGGCGGCGGCCTCGTCTATCTTCATCTGCTTGAGAAAGAGATGTCCGAAGGCATCCATTTCAATATGGCGATTGGCGGCAATGCGACTCCAATCCCAGTCGCGACCGTGATTGCCAATCTGAATGCCTTGGAACAAGCCGATCCAGGCATGATCAGCTACGTGACCGGGCAGAACGAGGTGCCGCCTGCCAACCTGGCGACGGCACAAGCGTACCAAGACCAGCTCTATGCCGCGATCAAAGCCGATCCGCTGCTGAACGGCGTCGGCGACATCACCTACTCCGTCGGCTCGATGAATCCCTCCGCCTATACCGCGCTGGGCAATCAATCGGCCAATACGCAGTACGGCAATGTTCATGCCTATTCGGTCGCATTTCCTCCGCAAATCTATGACAGCTACTACCTCTTGGTAAATAATAGCGGCACACCGAATGACCCATACGTAGTAACCGAGACGGGCTACCCCGATAGTCCCGCGCCCGGCGACGGCGAGAGCGACGCCGTGGTGGAACGCTATCAACTCGACAACGTCTTCGACATGCTGCTCGACGGCGCCCAGTCGGTATACGTCTACGAGCTGCTCGACCAAGCCAGCGACCCCAACAACCTCATCGGGACCGAAGACCACTTCGGCTTCTTCACCTCCAATGGCGCGCCCAAGCCGTCCGCCATTGCCTTGCATAACCTCACCACGATCCTTGGCGACCCAGGCAGCAACAAAGCGAGCTTCACGGCCGGCAGCCTGTCTTACTCGGTGAGCGGCCTTGCCAGCTCGCTCAATCCTGCGGCAGCGCAAGCGGCCTTTGGCTACGGCATCTTCAACACCTACGTCGCAAGCCAGCCGATCTACGGTGCTTCATACCTGCTCGAAAAATCCAACGGCAACTTCGACATCGCGGTTTGGCAAGAGCCCGAAATCTGGGATAACACGACCGCCACGCCCGTAGCGGACTCAGCCAGCCCCGTCACCGTGACACTCGCGCAAACCGCCCAGACGGTGGAAGTCTATGACCCGCTGCTCGGCACCGGCCCGATTGCGACCTACAGCGATGTCAGTTCGGTCACGGTCATGGTCAGCGACCACCCGATCATCATCGAGGTGGACCCGTTTGCCCCCGGCACCACGCCCGCTCAATCCACCTCGCCTGTCGCGGTAAATGTCGGTTCCGGTCCCAACGCCTTGACGTTGTTTGTTGCCGAAACCGGTCAGGGCGGCGGCGCCCAATTTACCGTGACCGTGGACGGCCTGCAGATTGGCGGGGTGCAAACCACCTCAGCCAATGCAGCCGCCGGGCAAGCGCAGCAATTCACTTTCTATGGCGACTTTGCCCAGGGCGCCAACTCCATCGTGGTGAGCTATCTCAACGCCAGCAACAGCACCTTCTCAGTCGACAGCGTCGACATCAATGGCAACTACGTGCCCGGCAGCTACAGCACGCTGAGCAACAACGGCACCATCAACTCGACCTTTACTCAGACAACGGGCCCGGCGGCCGTATCGCTTGGCTCAGGCCCTAACTCGCTTGACCTGTTCGTTTCCGAGACCGGCGCACCGGCCGGCGCACAATTTACCATCAACGTCGATGGAACGCAGGTCGGTGGCGTTCAGACCACCACCGCCAACGCCACCTCTGGCCAAACGCAGCAGTTCGACATTGCGGGCACTTTCTCAGCCGGCACGAACTACGTCACCATTGACTATCTCAATGCGTCCAATAGCGACCTCTATGTCAACAGTGGCACGATCAACGGCGCCGGCCTTGCAGCGGCCACACTTGCCCTGAGCAGCAATGGCGAGGGTGACCTCAACTTCAATCAGTCCGGTTCCGGCCCTGGCCCGGTGATGGTTGGTTCCGGCTCCGACACGCTGGCGCTATTCATCGCTGAGCGTGGCGAGCCGAGCGGCGCCCACTTCACCATCAGCGTCGATGGCCAGCAGGTTGGCGGCGTGCAAACCACATCGGCAGACGCAAGCGCCGGCACTTCCCAGGAATTCGACGTTCTTGGCAACTTCGGGAGCGGCAATCACACCGTGGCGGTCGATTACCTCAATTCGGTCAACAGCCTGTTGATTGTCTGGGGCGCCACCATGGATGGCACAGCAGTGACCAATAGCGAGATGGTGTTCACCAACTCCGGCACGCTGAGCACCGGGTTCAACAAAGCGAGCATCGCGGTGCCGCAGGCCGTGGCAGCGGCGGTCTACAACGCGCCGGCAACGCCGGTGGCACCGGTAGTTCCGATAGCACCGGTGGCACCGGTAGCACCGGTTGCACCCGTCACGCCCCCGGTTACGGCGCCGGGCAGCACGAGCACCGTCGTGATCGGATCGGGTTCGGACACGCTCGCTTTGTCGATGGCGGAACGGTCCGAGCCGAGTGGGGCCCAGTTCACGGTCAGCGTCGATGGCAGCCAAATCGGCGGCGTGCAAACGACCACTGCCAACGTGTTAGCGGGCCAGGCGCAGACACTCGACGTGCAAGGCAGCTTTGCGCCGGGCAACCACACCGTGGCGATAAACTACCTGAACGCCAACAACAGCCTGCTCATCGTCGACAGCGCCACGATCGATGGCGTGGCGGTGGCCAACGCCAACCCCGTGCTCTCGAATAATGGCACCACAAGCTTCGGCTTCACCGAGCAAGCCAGTGCTGCGGCGAGCTCGGCTGCGACGGTTGTGGGCAACGGCCCCGACACCTTGGCGCTCGCACTATCGCAGCGTGCTGAACCGGCAGGCGCTCAATTCGCCATCTACGTCAACGGCCAGCAAGTTGGCGGCGTGCAAACGGTAACCGCCAACAGCTTGGCGGGGCAAACCCAGAGCCTTGACGTGCTGGGCAGCTTCTCCGGCAGCAATAACACCGTCTCGGTGGACTACCTGAACGCCAGCAACAGCCTGCTTTATGTTGACGGCGCCACCATCGACGGCAACGCCATCGCCAACAGCAATCTCACCCTCTCCAACAACGGCTCGCTCGGCTTCAATTTCAGCGCGCCAAGCTCTTACACGTCCAGTCCCACCTTCGTCGGCAACGGACCAGACAGCATCGACCTGTTCACTGCCGAGCGAGGCGAGCCAGCCGGGGCGCAGTTTACCGTCAGCGTGGATGGGCAGCAGGTCGGCGGCGTGCAGACCGTCACTGCCGACTACGCCGCAGGACAAGAGCAGCAAGTCGATGTGCTGGGTAACTTCGCCCAGGGCAATCACACGCTGTCGATGGATTACCTGAACGCGAGCAACAGCCTGTTGATCGTCAATTCGGCCACCATCAACGGTCAGACGATCAGCGGCGGCAGCCTCGTCGCCAGCAACAATGGGTCGCTCGGCTTCAACTTTGCGACCCCGGCGGCGCCTCCGCCGGTGACCATCGGCAATGGTCCGGACACGCTGGCGCTGAACATGTCCGAGGACTATTACCTCGGCAACGCCCAGTTCACTGTAAGCGTCGACGGCCAGCAGATCGGCGGCGTGCAAACCGCCCTTGCACAACATGGCAACGGGCAATCTCAAGTATTCGACGTGCTGGGTAATTTCAGTGGTGCGCATACGGTCGGGATCAACTTCCTCAACGATGCAGCGCAACCCGTGCCGGCGCTCGGCACGGACCGCAACCTTTATGTCGGCGGCGCCTCGGTTGATGGCGGCTCCATCGCCAACAGCACGCTTACGCTGCTGAACCAAGGCACCCAGTCGTTCACCTTCTCTCATTAACATGGGTTTTTAACTTGACCTAAGGCGCCCGGTCCGGCAGGTAGGCTCTACCTGCCGGACATTTACTTTGAGGTGGCACCGAGTTCTTCAGACGCTTCCGCCAACAGGATCGGCCTAACCGGCCATCTTGCCAAACCCGATAACCCAACTCACTCAAATCGGCTGGCCGGTAATTAGGTAGCGCCTAAGACCCTCGTCATAGCATCGTTTCGTCTAATCGGTCGGCTCGGGCTTGCGGCATGAATTCGCGGTCGCCCCTCGTTTGCATTGCTTTTGCCACGCCATCTGAGTGGCGGACGAGTGTGGCGGTGCCGGCTCCGCTTCGGATCTAGGAGAAGTAGCCCATGAGTGGCACGAACAACTCCGCAACTGCGCCGATCTCGTCGGTGCAAGCGATGAGCACGTCGAGCTTCATCAGCAAAATCGGCATGGCCTCGCATCTGGACGCCCTCGGCACTGGCGATTCCTACAATTACGGCAATCTCGCTGCGGACATGCAGTATCTGGACGTAAGCCTCATCCGGTCCGGCGCCGCCATGGATTTCGACGGGGGCGGGGGCCAAGCCTATGCCGACGAGGTCGAGACCGGGATGACCGCCGGCATCCGCTTCGACCTGGTAATCAACAGCGACAGCCAGAGCGTCGCCAGCTACATCGCAAACTTCGACACCTTGGAGCAAGCCTATCCGGGCGGCATCGCCTCCATTGAGGGGATGAACGAGGTCCATTCTGCCAACCTGGCAACCGCAGCCGCCTTTATGTCCAGCCTCTCCGCGGCTGTCGCGGCCGACCCGTTGCTGAGCGCCGTTCCGGTGTTGAATTATAGCATCCTGTCCTATTCGCCGGTCGCCTATTCACAAGAAGGCAACCTGGACGGTAGCGTGACGATGGGAAATGCTCACGTCTACTCAGCCGAACTGCCGCCAAATGTGTTCGATTCCTGGTACGTGCCGCTCAATCTCGCTGGCACACCCGGCGAACGCTACGTGGTGACGGAAACCGGCTACGAAACCGCGTCGGTGCCGCTCGCCACCGGCTTTTCATCCGGCGTGACCGACGACGTGCAGGCCAAGTACGACCTAGACAACCTGCTCGATCTCATCCGCGAGGGCGCCAGCGCCGTCTATATCGACGAGCTCTATAACCTCGGCACCGATCCCGCGAACAACGAGGACAATTTCGGCCTATTTACCTATTACGGCGCCCCAAAAGAGGCCGCCGTGGCCTTGCATAACTTCACCAGCATCCTGGCCGACCCAGGCTCGAACGCGGCCACGTTCACGCCGGGCAGCTTGGCCTATTCGATCACTGGCTTGAACAGCAACATCGACGGCCCGGCGCTGGAACAGTATTGGGATTTCGGCATCCTCAATAGCGTCACCGAAACCCTGCCGACATACGGGTATTCGACGCTGCTGCAGAAGTCGAACGGCTCGTTTGATCTTGCTGTCTGGCAGGAACCCGAGATTTGGGACAACGCGGCGAATACGCAACTTCCTGCCCCTATAATCGACAGCACAATCACATTGGCCCAAGTCGCTGCCTCCATCGAGGTATTCGACCCCTTGCTCGGCACGACGCCGATTGGAACCTATACGAACACCAACCATGTTACGATCGGCGTCAGTGACCATCCAATCATTGTCGAAATCGACCCGTTTGCCAACGCGCCTCAGCCGCCGGCACCGCCGGCCGCGCCGCCAATCACCCAACAGGTGATCGTTCCCGCCCCGATTGCCGCGACATCCGTGCCATCGCCCGCAGCGGTGGTAACTGGCTCAGGGCCCGACACGATCACGCTGGTGATGAGCGAGGACGCGTATCAGGGCGATGCCGAGTTCACCGTGTCCATCAATGGACAGCAGTATGGCGGCGTGTTCACCACGACAGCGCAAAACAGCCTAGGCCAAAGCCAGGATTTTATTTTCAATGGCACGTTCAATACTGGCACCAACACCGTCGGCGTCAGCTTTCTGAATGATGCTTACGGCGGCTCGCCGAGCGAGGACCGCAACCTTTACGTTCTCGGCGCATCGCAAAACGGCGTTGCTTCAGCCAGCACCGACCTGGTCTTCTTCGGCGATACCACTCAGTTACTGACGGTAGGAACGCCTGTGCCCGGCCCCACTGTCCTCGGCGCGGGCCCCGATACGCTGGCGCTTACAATCGCGGAGCAGGCGCGTTATGGCGACGCGCAATTTACCATCAGCGTCGATGGCGCCCAGATCGGCGGGACGCAAACAGCGTCTGCGATCGATGCCGTAGGCGAGTCCCAGGTGTTCGACGTGGAAGGCAATTTCGGCTCCGGTTCCCACACCGTGACGATCAGCCTGCTGAACGGGACCTACATTGCCGGCTACCCGCTTGGCGCTACCGCGCTCTACATCACCGGTGCCACAATCGACGGCGCGGCGATACCCGACGGCGCCGCCAGCATTGCTACACTGGCTTCGACGAGCTTCGCCTTTGGTGGGACACAGGCTCAATCAGCCGCAGCGGCCGATCCGAGGATCGGGTCTGGGCCAGACACGCTTGCTCTAAGTCTGTCCGAACGCGCTGCGCCAAATGGTGCGCAATACACCGTCAGTGTCGATGGGCGGCAGATCGGCGGCGTGCAAATCACCACAGCCAATAGCCTCGCCGGCCAGACCGACATACTGCAAGTCGCGGGCACATTCGGCGCCGGCGACCACGTCGTCGCCATCGATTATCTGAACGCCGATAACAGCCTATTGCTTGTCACCAGTGCCATGATCGATGGCAGCGCCATAGCGGGTGGAAACGAGGTTCTCAGCAACGATGGGACGCTCGACTTTGGTTTTACCAGGCCGGGTTCGGCCAGTTCCGCGCCGACGGTTGTGGGATCCGGACCGGATAGCCTCGACTTGTTCGTCGCGGAGCGAGCTCAACCCACGGGCGCCGACTTTACCGTCAGTGTCGATGGCCGCCAGATCGGAGGCGTGCAATCCACCGCGGCTGACGCAACCAGCGGGCAACAGCAGGATTTCGAGGTGGAGGGCGACTTTGCCCCTGGCAGCCATGCCGTGTCGATCGCCTATCTCAATGCAAGCAACAGCTTGCTCTACGTGAATGTCGCAACCATCGATGGCGCCACGGTCAGCGGCAGCA
The DNA here is from genome assembly GCA_964246785.1 of uncultured Acetobacteraceae bacterium. Classification (GTDB taxonomy): domain Bacteria; phylum Pseudomonadota; class Alphaproteobacteria; order Acetobacterales; family Acetobacteraceae; genus LMUY01. Next base: position 11,957 of record CAXTRX010000012.1, read on the forward strand.
GTCTCGTTGAAAGCAACATAGGGTCGCAAGGATTCAACTTCATCACTCCGGGTGCCCCGCCGCCTACCACGCTCGGCAGCGGCCCGGACACGCTTGCCCTCACTCTCTCGGAGGACTACCTGCAAGGCAACGCCCAGTTCACCATCGACGTCGACGGGCAGCAGGTTGGCGGCACTCAAACGGCGTCCGCCATGGCGGGTCATAACCAGTCGCAGGTGTTTGACGTGCTCGGCAGCTATAGCGGCAATCATACCGTTACGTTGAACCTTTTGACCGGGCAGGCTGGCGGCAACACCCTTTACCTCGGTGGTGCCAGCATAGATGGCGCGGCTATCAGCAGTAGTACGGCAACACTGCAAGGCGCCGGGTCAACGAGCTTTACGTTTACGCATTAGCGCCTGATCGCATCAGGCTTTCAAACAACACGTCAGGGCAGCGCTGTTACAGGGCGCCGCCCTGTACCCGGAAGTGGACGGTGGTCCCCGTCACCCTGCTCAGAAAGAGAGGTGCCGGCTCGGGATGTGCAGGATAGTGCTCGGTTAGAAGGCATTCTTGCTGCGGACTTCGCGTAGGATCGTCATGAGCATGATCTTCAAGTCAAAGCCGATCGACCAATTCTCAATGTAAAACAGGTCGCAAGCAACGCGCTGCTCGATCTGGTCCACCGTTGTGGTTTCACCGCGCCAGCCATTCACCTGCGCCCAACCAGTGATCCCAGGACGAACCCGGTGACGCACGGCGTACTGGCCCACCACCTCGCTAAACAGCTTATCCGCCGCCTTGGTGTTCGGCGCATGCGGGCGCGGCCCAACAAGAGACATCGTGCCATTCAGCACATTGAACAACTGCGGCAATTCATCAATCGAGAACTTGCGTATGATGCGGCCCACGCGAGTGATCCGCGGATCGTTCTTGGTCGTCTGCTGATCGGCCAGCAGATCGGTCATTCTGGTGTGCATCGAACGGAATTTGTAACAAAGGAATAGACGGTTGTTGAAGCCCATTCGTGGCTGGCGGAACAGGATAGGCCCTGGCGAGTCGAGCTTGATCGCCAATGCCGTCAGCAGCAGCACCGGCGACAGCGCCAGCAGCGCAAGCAAGCCCATGCTGTAATCAAGCGCCGCTTTCTTCAGCCCCCGCCAGTCCTTTAACGCCGCCTCCCGCACTGCCACCACCGGGTTGCGCCCAATGCCCTCGAACTGCGTGGGCAAAAAACGCCAGCCGGCTAAATCGGTGGTCAGCACAATGTCGGCCACCGTACTGGCCAATTGCTCGAGAATGCAGCTGATCCGGTCCACCGCATTAAGCGGGAGCGCCACCACGATGACGTCAACCGGTTCATCGCGGGAGCGTTCCACCAGGTCCCGAACCGTACCGAGCCAGAGCACTCCCGATTGGCTCGCCGGCGCGCGGCTGCCACGGTCGTCATAGAGGCCGACCACCTTGAAGGCGTTGGGTTCATCCTCCAGCCGGGCGATGAACTCACGGCTGAAATCATTGACGCCGACCACGGCAATCTTGCGTGCCAATCGGCCCGCGGCAGACCACGACCGCATCAGCCGGGCCACCCGCACCCGACCCAGCGTGACCAAGCCAGCGGCAACGGCGACCCAAAGCAACGGCCAAAAGCGGAACGGCAGCCGCGCCTCAAACGACAGGAACAGGCTGGCGATGAGGCAAAACCCGCCTAATACCAACGGTTTGAGCAGCAAGCGCAGAACACGCCGTTCGGACGACAGTACGGCCTGGGAATAGCCGTCCTCCCGCGCTAGCGAAACGGCTGTGGCAACCGCGCCCACCAGTGCCGCTATCCAGACCGGGCCGTCCGGCTGCGGGCCGGCGATCACTGCCACCGCCATGGCTGATACGGCGCCGGCCAGCCCCAACAGCAGCAAGTCCAAGAGCCGGACCAAGCCCAGCACCACAGGAAACGACACGCTCGCCACAGGTGCGCGTTCGATCAGCGTATTTGCCATTGCGTCTGGCATGCAGCCCGGTTCCCCAATGCGATCCCCGCCGGGCCGGTTGCAGGCGCGCACGCAACACCAGTCGCGGCGGCAACAAAGGTAATAGGCGGGTTGGAGCCCGGTTTAACTCAAGGAAGTGAAGCGTTGGTAAACGGCGGGCGGCTTCGCGTTAGAGCATGTTCCGTTCACTCGCGTTCACTCCACAAGCTCTAGCTCGTTGTTTTGCAAACATCTTCACCCGATCAGACGATTTTGTCTGATCGGGATCTGCTCTAGCGCCGCCACCAGCCGCGCTTTTTCTCAAGCGTGCTCTCTCCAACGCCGACCAGAACCGGCGGCGGCACCGGAGAACTTACCGGCTCCAGCGTGGCGGGCGGCTCGGCATGGCCATTGGCAAGCGTTCCCTCTGCCATGCCGGGCTGCATCGCTGGCGTTTCCACCAGTGGCTCCTCCGTAGCCTCGACCGGGCTTGGCACCGGCTCCGTTTCCGGCGACGGCTCGGCCGCAGGGTCTGCCGACACCGCCGGCGCCTCCATGAGCGGTGCAGCATCGGCGCGAACGGTGGGCGGCGCTATGTCAGCCTCATCGACCATGTCGAAGAGGTCGAACACATCCCCGCCGAATGGATTGGCCGGGGTGGGCCCAGTGTAGGC
>CAXTRX010000012.1:14586-33444 GCA_964246785.1 uncultured Acetobacteraceae bacterium
GTGTAGGCAGGCGGCGGGGGCGGCGCGCTTTCTGCGCTGAACGAAGCCGGCGGGCTGTCGGACTCGGCGGCTTCGCCCTCCCGCGGCTCACGCCGGCGCCGCCGCCCACCCCGTCGACCGCGACGACGCGCCTTGCCATCCTCATCCGTTGCCTCAGCCGCCGCTTCGCTGCTGGCGATGTCCATCGGCGCGGTCGGCGCGGGCGCATCGGCGTCGGCTTGCTCGCCGACCGGGCTCTCCGGCTCATGCTGCGGCGGCGTGCCCGGAAACGGTGGAATGGCGATGTCGGGCTGCTCCGAGCTGGGCCCATCTTGCGCTGGTTCGGCGTCCGACCCGGCGGTCAGCGCACGCGTGAGGTCTTCGTCCGCGGCACTCGCCGGCTGCTCGCTGGCGGGGGCATTGGAGGCGGGCGCAGCCTCGTCCCGCCGTCCGCCACGGCGTCGCCTGCGGCGCTTGCGCAGGCGGCTTGCCGCCTCCTCGGCCGTCTCGCCCGCGATGGCGACGTCAACCTCTTCGGCGGCCGCCTCCACCAGGCTTTCGACGGGCTCACCCACTTCGTCGTCAGGCTCCTCCGCCAGTTCGTCCTCCTCAATCGGCAGAGCGGGAGCATGCGGCGCGAACGTGGTTTGTGGCGCCTCCCCTGGCAGATAAGCACGCAGTTTCTCGATACGGATTTCCGGCGGCAGCAGCGTGTCATCGGCGGCAAACGCCACGGTCATGCCGTGCCGCGCCTCGATTTCGCCAAGCCGGACCCGCTTGTGGTTCAGTACATAGAGCGCCACCGCTGCTGCGACATGGACCACAATTGCGGCGGAACGGCGCTTGGCTCCCTCATCCTCAACCTGGCGGAGCACCGCCAAGGCCGCCATTTCGGTCGTGCGAACGTGCCCGGTGCCGCCGCAATGGGGGCAGGTGGTGAAGCTCGTCTCGGCCAATGAGGGGCGCAGCCGCTGCCGGCTCAGCTCCATCAGCCCGAAATGGCTGATCGCGGCCATCTGGATGCGGGCGCGATCGTCCTTCAGCGCGTCCTTCATCCGCTTCTCGACGGCCGCATTGTTGCGGCGGCTCTCCATGTCGATGAAGTCGATCACCACCAGCCCCGCCAGGTCACGCAGGCGGAGCTGCCGGGCCACTTCGTCAGCCGCTTCAAGATTGGTCTTGAGCGCGGTCTCCTCGATGCCGCGTTCGCGGGTGGAGCGGCCAGAGTTCACGTCGATGGCGACCAGTGCCTCGGTCTGGTTGATCACCAGGTACCCGCCAGACCGAAGCTGCACTGTCGGTTGCAGCATGGCGTCGAGCTGGAGTTCCACACCGTGATGGGAAAACAGCGGTTGCGGCTCGTTCCACAGCACGACCTTGCGGGCATGGGCAGGCATCAGCATGCGCATGAAATCTCGCGCGGCACGCCAACCCGCCTCGCCGTCCACCAGCACCTCGTCCACGTCGCGCGAGTAGTTGTCGCGAATGGCCCGGCGTATCAGGTTGGCCTCTTCATGGATCAGCGCCGGCGCCACCGAGGCCATGGTGGTCTCGCGGATGCTGTCCCACAGATCGAGCAGGTATTCGCAATCGCGCTTGATCTCAGCCTTTGGCCGCGCCGCGCCCGCCGTGCGCACAATCAGGCCCATGCCGCGCGGGATTTGCAGCTCGGTGGTCACTTCCTTCAAGCGGCGGCGGTCGGCCGCGGAGGTGATTTTGCGCGAGATGCCGCCGCCCCGTGGCGAGTTCGGCATCAGCACCGAGAAGCGCCCGGCGAGCGAGATATAGGTGGTGAGCGCCGCGCCCTTGTTGCCGCGCTCCTCCTTGACGACCTGCACCAACAGGATCTGGCGCCGTCGGATAACTTCCTGAATTTTGTAGGATCGCATGAAGCGGGAGGGCGGCCGCGTTTGCTGCCGGTCCTCGCCGTTGGCTTCGTCGGCGTGGTCCTCGCCTGCGGCATCATCGCCTCGGCCGCCGTCATCCTCGTCGCCGAGGGCTGCAGCATGGCCCGCTTGATCGTCCCCGTCTGTGGCGCTCTTGTCGGCCTGGCCCTGATCCGGGGCGTCGAGTTGCGCGTTGGAGGCGGGCAACGCCGTAGCCGGGTCGGCGGGATGCTCTTGGTCGGTCAAGGCAACAGCATCGCGGGCCGTGGGCGCCTGCCCGGGTGCTTCGCCGATCTCGGCTGGTTCGGCCAGATCGTCGCCAGCAGCCACGGCAAGCGTTGGCGGCTCCGTGAGGATCACTGCCACATCGGCGGCGGCTGCGCCGGCAGCATCCGCGGCCTCTATCGCCAGGGCAGTCGCTTCGGCCGCCACGTCCAGCGGCGTGGGCGCGGCTTGCGGCTCCGCGGCATCCAGCTCCGCCAGGTCCGGAGCCGTGTCGGCGCCGACATCGGCTTCGAACGCCGCGGTGGCTTGCTCCCACGAGGCGCTTGGCTCTGGATTGCGGTCGGGCTCCGGTTCGAGCACGGCCTCGTCGCGCGCAATCAGCACGTCTTCCGTGACGGCGGCCGCCAAGGTCACCGGACGAGGCATGTCCTCTGCCGGCAGGGGAGGCTCCACGATGTCGGTCGAGACGTCCTGCGGCCCTGTCGACCGCCCTGGGTCCTCAGAGTAGTCCTGTGCATTGCCGCCCGCGCCGAGTTCAACCGGTGCTGCGATCGACGGGGCCGGGTCGTCCGCCGGCTCGCCTGCGGCCTCGGCAGCGGCCGCCGCCGCATCCTCCGCTTCCTCTTCGGCCCGCGCCTCGGCCTCCTGCATCGCCAGCAAGCGCTGACGGTCGGCGACCGGGATTTGGTAGTAGTCGGGATGGATTTCGCCGAATGCCAGGAAGCCGTGTCGGCCGCCGCCGTATTCGACGAACGCCGCCTGCAGCGATGGCTCTACGCGAACGACCTTGGCGAGGTAGATATTGCCCTTGAGCTGCTTCTTGGCAGCGGTCTCGACGTCGAAATCTTCAAGGCGTTGACCGTCCAGAACCACCACGCGGGTTTCTTCCGCGTGGGTGGCGTCGATCAGCATGCGCTTCGTCATTATGGGAGGAACTCCGGTGCGCCTGCCAGCCTCGGCTCCTTTGGAGCGGGTGGCGGCGTCTGAATAGAGGGTGGGACGGGACGCCGGATCGGAGGCCACGCTCGCCGTCGAGTTGCCCGGCCCAGCCGACGGAGGCTGTTGGGCGGGGAACTCGGCATACGGGAGCGGCGGCACTCATTCGGCCCGGAGCGATCCTTGGTCTGGGTCGGTTGCGCACGTGGGAATGCGCGACCGGGTTGCGAAACACGCCAGCCGATCGGTGGACCGGCTCCGGCGCGTGTCATCGCGCCAATTGGACGGCAAACCGCTCGGACCGTCGTTCACCACACGCTATGTGATGAGGCCCGCGACTAGATTTCGCCGCAGCAGTACGACCATGGCGTAAACCCCGGCAGCCTGCAAGTGGGTGGTCAAGGGGGGTCCACACCGATTTCGTGGCAACGTCAGCGGGAGCGTGCGGGGTTCGCCGCCTTCGCGCCGGGTCGGTCAGCGGCTAACTGCGCTCTCACAGCCAAGTCACGTGTCCCTGCAGCAACATCTCCTGAGCAAAATCAGGCGTCAACGCTCGTTTGTGGCTATACTGTGTTAAGCTCAGCGCCATGAGCACTGGTTTATGGACACGCCGGGCAGTGGTTCGCGCCGGACCCCTCGCCCTCCTGCCAAGCGCAGTGCTCCCGAACGCGGCGCGGGCCGATTGGGCTGACCGCAAGCCCGGCCTCATCGTGCTCGACCCGGGACATGGCGGCAAAGACCCTGGCGCCATCGGCTACAGTGGAACCTACGAGAAACATGTGGCCTTCGCTGCCGCCGAGCAACTTCAGCGCCAGCTGGTCGCCGACGGCCGCTTCCGCGTCTTACTCACCCGCGAGAGCGACGTGTTCATTCCGTTGCCAGATCGCGTTGGTTGGGCACAAAGTCAGGGTGCGGACCTGTTTGTCTCGATCCATGCCGACGCTCTGACCGATCACAGCGTGCGTGGCGCCAGCGTCTACACACTGTCCGCGAGCGCATCCGATGAGCAGACCGCGGCCCTGGCGCAGCGCGAGAACAGCGCCGACCGCTTCGCCGACAGCGCGTTCCATGACCAGCCGCCCGAGGTTGCCAGCATCCTGCTGAGCCTGGTGCGCCAGGAGACCCGGATCGGCTCCGCCCGACTACAACACGCCATGGTAGGCGAGCTGGACCACGACGTCAAGATGCTGCAGAATCCTGCTCGTCATGCCGGCTTCGTGGTGCTGCAAGCTGCCGACATTCCTGCCGTGCTCGTTGAGATGGGATTCATGTCTAACCCGCAAGATGAGGCTGCTTTACGCCAGCCCGACCACCGTGTAGCCGTGGCGGCCGCGATGAAGCGAGCGGTGGAGGCGTTCTTTGCCGGTCCCGGCGTGCGCATGGCAGGCTGATGCCCGGTTTGAGGGCGAGTGGCCTGGCAGGCGGGCAGGTTGTAGGGGTTGGTGCGCGGCGCGATGGATAAGTTCACAACGAGCGAGCAGATTTCGCCGCCAGACCGCACCCGTGCTCCGTCGGAGCGGGTCTCGCGCAACAGCAATCGTCCGGCCTTGACGCTGCGCCGGCGCCGCTCACCGCTGCGATGGATCGGCCGGGTGGCAGGCATACTCGTCGTCGTGGTCGTCCTGCTCGGCGCGGCCGGAGGTGCGGTCGCGTATCACAGCTATCAGACGTTGATTGCCGACCTGCCCACCGTCGACGGCTTGCGGCAGTATCAGCCGCCGGTCATGAGCCGGATCTATGCCGGCAACGAGGGTTTGATTGCCGAATTGGCCAGGGAGCGGCGCATTTTCGTGCCGTTCACGGCCATCCCAGACGTGGTGAAGCAGGCCTTCGTGTCTGCCGAAGACCAGAATTTCTGGACCCATAAGGGGGTTGACCCAGGCCGTATCGCCCGTGCTGCCTTCACCGACCTGTTCCTGGTGGCCCGTCACCACCGCCCAGCCGGTGCCTCCACCATCACGCAGCAGGTGGCGCGCAACATGCTGCTCGGCACCAACGAGCGCACCCTGTCACGCAAGATCAAGGAAGCCGTGCTGGCCATCCGGGTCGAGCAGGTGCTGCCAAAGGAGCGCATCCTCGAGCTCTATTTAAACGAGATCTATTTCGGCCTGCAATCCTACGGCGTGGCGGCCGCGGCGCAGACGTATTTCAACAAGTCGCTCGACCAAATCACTCTCCCCGAGGCCGCCTTTCTTGCCTCGCTGCCCAAGAAGCCAAGCGAACTCAACCCGTTCCGCTTTCCAGAGGCGGCCCGCAACCGGCGCGATTGGGTGCTGGACCGCTTGGCGATTGATCACGTGATCAGCACGGAACAAGCCGCCGCCGCCAAGGCTGGCCCGGTCGTGACCGGCCAGTTCCACCGGCCGGACACGGTGACCGGGTCGGAATGGTTCGCCGACGAGGTGCGCCGCGAATTGATCGACCGGTTTGGCATCGAGGCGGCGACCGAGGGCGGCCTGGTGGTGCACACCAGCCTCGACCCAGCATTGCAGGGCGTCGCGGACCGGGTGCTTCGCGCCGGCCTGGTCCGCTATGACCGGGCGCATGGCGGCTGGCGCGGCCCCGTTACCCGGATGGCGAGCACCGAGGCGGATCACGCTGGCTGGCCCCGCGCGCTTGCCGCCGTGGCGCGGCCCGCGGGCATGCTGCCGGAGTGGCGGCTGGCGGTGGTGCAGGAGGTGAAGCCGGCCGAAGCCCGACTCGCCTGGACCAATGCCGATGGCACCAGCCACACGGGCGCCATGCTGTTGTCCGACACGGCTTGGGCTCGGCCAAACCGTAGCGGCACCTTGGGCGCCATGCCTCGCCGCATGGGCGACGTGGTTCAGCCCGGCGACGTGGTTATGGGTGAACCTGCGGCGGTGGCGGCGACGGGCAAGCTCGCCGCCACCGAACGATTGATGCTGCGGCAGATTCCGGTGGTGCAAGGCTCGCTGCTGTCGGTCGACCCGGCGACTGGCCGCGTGCTCGCCCTGTCTGGCGGCTGGAGCCATGAGTCGAGCCAGTTCAACCGCGCGATCCAAGCGCAGCGGCAGCCGGGCAGCTCGTTCAAGCCCATGGTCTATCTGGCGGCCATGCAGCAGAATATCTCGCCGAGCCAACGCGTGCTGGACGCGCCGTTCGCGCTTGACCAAGGCACTGCGGGGGTATGGCGTCCGGGCAACTACGAGACTGGGTTTGCCGGACCCGTCTCGTTGCATACGGCAATTGAGCAGTCGCTGAACCTGCCGACTATCCGCCTGGCGCAGCGTGTTGGCATGGATGCGGTGGCCAGCAACGCGATCGCCTTCCACGTCGTGGATTCGATGAGCCATTATCTGCCCAACGCCCTTGGCGCGGTGGATACGACAGTGATGCGCCAGGCGGGCGCCTATGCCTCGCTGGACGAGGGCGGCCGCGAGGTCGTGCCCACCCTGATTGACTCCGTGCAGGACCGCGATGGCCACGTCATCTGGCGCGCAAGCGGCCTTTCTTGCGACGGTTGCAGCGACCCCAACACCCCGCCCACAATCAGCGACGATCGCCACCAGTTGGCTGACCCGCAAAGCGTGTTCCAAGTCGTCACGATGCTGCAGGGCGTGGTGGCGCATGGCACCGGCACCGAGGCAGGCCGCGGCCTCAACCGCCTGGGCATCGCCGGCAAGACCGGCACCACGCAAGACTTCAACGACGCCTGGTTCGTCGGCTTCACCCCGGACGTAGTGACCGCAGTCTGGGTCGGGTTCGACACGCCCGCGACCCTGGGCGACAAGAACACCGGCGGCGTGATTGCGGGGCCGATCTGGCACGATTACATGGCCGCGGCGCTCAAAGACCGTCCCAACCTTGCCTTCCCAGTGCCGGAGGGGATGACGCTGAATAGTTGGGCACCCAATATCACCGATGCGTTCAAGCCGGGCGAGATCCCTGGCGAAAGCGGCCCCACGATCGGGGGCGGCGGCAGCGGTGGCGATGACGGCAGCAGTGGCGTGACGGCAAGCAGCGGCGGCACCGGCACTGGTGTGGAAAGTGGCATTGGCGGGCTCTATTGAGCCGCGTTGAAGGGGTAGCATGTCGACCGAGTCAGACGCGCTAGGGGAACAGATCAAGCAGTCGGTCGCGCTGCTGAGGAGGCATCTTTGACTGGGATGCAGCCGTTGAACGCCTGGCTGAACTAAATCATCGCGCCGAAGACTCGGCGCTTTGGAATGATGCTGCCGCCGCCCAAACCTTGATGCGCGAGCGCACCCAGTTGGCTAACCAGGTTGAGGGCGTGCAGGCGCTAGAAGCCGAGGTGGCGGACACGCTGGAACTCATCGCGCTGGCCGAAACCGACGACGACTCGCAATTGGCTGCCGAGGGCATTGTGGCCCTGCGCCGGGCCGCAGACGAAGCCAAGCGACGCGAGATAGAAAGCCTGCTGTCCGGCGAGGCCGATGGACGGGACGCATTCCTGGAGGTCAACAGCGGCGCCGGCGGCACCGAAGCGCAGGATTGGGCGGAGATGCTTGCCCGTATGTACACACGCTGGGCGGAGTCTCACGGCTACAAGATCCAGATGCTGGAGCAGAGCGAGGGCGAGCAGGCGGGCATCAAGTCGGCTACGTTCCAGGTCACCGGGCCGAACGCCTATGGCTGGCTGAAGACCGAAGGCGGCGTGCACCGCCTGGTGCGGATTTCACCGTTCGACAGCAATGCCCGCCGGCAAACCTCGTTCGCCAGCGTCTATGTCTATCCGGTGGTGGATGATACCATCCAGATCGACATCGACCCGTCGGACTTGAAGGTGGACACGTTCCGCGCGTCCGGCGCTGGCGGACAGCACGTGAACAAGACTGAGTCCGCGATCCGCATTACCCACGTCCCCACCGGGATCATCGTGGCCTGCCAGACCGACCGCTCACAACATCGCAACCGGGCGACGGCAATGGAGATGTTGCGCGCCCGCCTGTATGAGGCGGAGTTGCAGCGGCGCGAGGTTGCGAGTGCGAAAACCGAAGCCGCCAAAACCGACATCGGCTGGGGCCACCAGATCAGGTCCTACGTGCTTGCCCCTTACCAGATGGTGAAGGACCTCCGCACCGGTGTCGAAACCGGCAACCCTGCCGCGGTGCTGGACGGCGCGTTGGACGAGTTCATGGCGGCGGCTCTGGCGGCGCGCGTCGGCGGCACCCGCAGCGAGGCCAGCGCCAGCGCGCAGTAGCCGGGCGCGGCAAGATTTAACGCCCATGACGCCACCTCCCCCTTACTCTATTATCGACCGCAATGAGTATGCCCTTCGGCCGTTTGGCCTACATCGACCGCCTGAAGGACGCTGGCGTTGAGGAGCCGGTCGCCCGTGGGCACGCCCAGGCCTTGCGTGAAGCGCTGGAAGAAGGGGTGGCCACCAAGGCCGACTTGGAGGCGATCGAGGCACGCCTGGGGACACGGATCACTGATCTACGCACCGAGTTGAAAGGCGACATCGCCGAACTGCGGACCGAGCTGAAAGGCGACATCGCCGAGTTGCAGACCGAAATGGTTGGCCTTCGGACCGAGATGGGCGACTTGCAAACAAGCCTCAAAAGCGAAATCCAGCGGCTCGACGCAAAAATCGACATCACCGCCCGGGATCTCGTGATCAAAGGGGCCGGTGGCCTCGTCATCATCGCCAGCCTGATGATCGGCCTCAAGCTGTTCGGCTAGCCAGCGCCGCAACCCGCTTCCCGGCCCGTCGTTCGCTCCGCAATCGTGGAGGTGAACGCTGTGGCGACCTTGAACCCCGAAGCGCGGGCATTACTCGACAACATGGCGGCAAGCGGCGGCCCGTCCACCGCAGAGCCGCTCAGCGACGAAGCCTGGGTCGCATCCATCCGCGACGACGTGCGGCGCATGATCACCTTGTCGGGCGAACCCGGCGGCGCTGACTGTGTCAGCTATCAAATCGAAGGCGACGACGGCCCCCTCATGCTGCGGCTTTACCGCGCTGCGCCCGGCGTGCTGCCAGCGATCGTGTATTTCCATGGTGGAGCCTTTGTTGCCGGGTCACTGGACACCTATGATGCCACCCTGCGCAGCCTCGCCGCCGTCACCCGCGCCGTCGTCATCACCGTGGAATACCGCCTCGCGCCCGAGCACAGCTTTCCCGCCGCCCCCGAGGACTGCTACGCCACTGCGGCCTATGTCGCAGGCCATCCCGAGCGCTTTGGCGTTGATCCAGCCCGCATCGTCGTCGCGGGCGACAGCGCCGGCGGAAACCTCGCTGCCGTGGTTGCCATCATGGCTCGCGACCGGGGTGGCCCGGCCTTGGCAGGCCAAATCTGCCTTTATCCTGCAACCGATCTTCGCCCCGACCGCGCCTATCGGTCCATGACGGAGTGGGACGCCACCTGGGTCAGCAATGCCGAGGCCAACCACGCCTACGCGCTTTATCTGGCAGGCGCCGACCCAACTCATCCATACGCCTCACCGCTGCTGGCGCCCGACATTAGTCGGCTTGCCCCTGCTCTCGTGGTCACTTGTGAATGCGACATCCTGCGCGACGAAGGCAACGCTTATGCGGCACGGCTGCGCGAAGCAGGCACGCGCGTCCAGCACATCGAGCTTGCCGGCATGATCCACGGCGCGTTCCAAATGGGCGGGGTGATGAGCGCCGCACGAAGCATGATGGAGGATATCGGGCGCTGGCTCGCCCTGTGAGCATCGAAACTTCGGACGTGATAGCCCGTTGATATCGGGCGGCACCAAGCCGTTGGGAGCTTAACATGGATAAAGATCGCGTTCAGGGCTCGCTTGATCAAGTCAAGGGCAGCATCAAGCAAGGCGTTGGCAAGCTGACCGGCGACGACAAGATGCAGGCTGAGGGCGCCGCCGACAAGGTGACCGGCAAAACCGAGAGCACGGTTGGCGGCGTGAAGGACACGGCGCGGGACGCGCTGAACAAGTAGCAAGTCTTCACACGCCTTGACGATGGACGCCGGGCTGCGCAGGCAGTCCGGCGTCAGCAGAAGTGTAGGTTTTGTCCGATGCCCGTCTGCGCAGCCTTGCAAACGAAGTGTCTGCTCGATCGCTGTGATGATCTCCTGATTTGTTAGATTGAGTTCCTGCACATCGAACCGGTTCTTGAAGTCGATATTGACGGGCGGCGAATGGGACATCGCAGCTTGTCTCTGCTGACTGGCCACACTGGGACCCGCGCATTGCGCGGCAACGAGCCAAGTGAGCCCGCGTGGCGGGAAGCGGCAGATGAGTCGAGCGATCCTAGGAATGTATGCGTTCGGTGGGCTCGAAGCGGCCAATCAGGCGCTTTGGGACCGGATCCGCGCGGCGGTGTCGGAAACGCCTGAGACGCTGACCGACTACCCATATAATCTTGACCACATCGCTCCCGACATGGTGTTTGCGCAAACCTGTGGATACCCGCTGTTTCGGAGTTTGCACGGGCAGGCGGTCATGCTCGGCATCCCACGCTATGATTTCGAGGGTTGTAAAGGCGTCATTCACCGCGCCTGCTTCATCGTGCGCGCCAGCGACGCGACGCCGGCTCTTGCGGCGATGCGCGGCAAGGTGTTCGGCTACAACAGTGATTATTCCAACACGGGGATGAACCTGCCGCGCTTGTCGGTGGCGCGCGTGGCAGGTGGGCAGCGCTTCTTTAGCCGCGTCAAAAGGACCGGGTCTCACTACGAGAGCCTCAGGCAACTGGCGCGCGGATGGATCGACCTCTGCTCGGTGGATTGCGTCACCTGGGGCTTGCTGCAGCAGCACCGTCCCGAGGTGACCGCCGATTTGCGCGTGCTGGACTGGACGGAACCAAGCCCCTGTCTACCTTTCGTTACCTCCGTCGCCACGCCCCATGCGCTGGCCGCCGGGCTCGTCGCCAACCTGCTTGGCCAGGCCGAGCCCGGCCTCGGCCTGATCGGTGTCGAGCCGCCCGACCCGGCCGGCTATGCTATCTTGGCTGATTACGAGCGCGAAGCCGTCGAACGGAGTTATCCGGTGCTGGCGTAGTGCAGCTGCGCCGCCGCGACCGCGCTGTGACGATCCGACACAGGCCTTGCGGCGATCGGCGCAGGACGGCTTACGTCAGTTGGCGACTCTAGGGAACCATCACTCAATGAACCAGACGGCCGATTTCAATGACGCCTTCGCCCGTCTCGCGCATGACGGAAGCAGCGAACAAACCGTCCAACTCGGCGGCGTCAACCTCCGCCTCGTGCGGGTCAAGGGCGGCGGCGAAGGACGCTGGGACCATCACGACACGACCCCCGAGACCGTCGTGGTCTGGAGCGGCGACTTCACGGTAGAGTTTCGCGACCAGGTGCTGCATCTGTCCAGCGGCCAATGTTGCGTCGTCCCGGTCGGCGCCGAGCACCGGGGAACGTCCAAGGCCGGCGCCGAGGTCGTCCTGTTTCAGCAGGCGCACTGAACCCGGGTCAGGCGGCCACTCGCCACGGCGGCTCCATCACGTGCCCAGCCGCGAGCGCCGTGATCTGCTCGGCCGCCATCTCCCCGGTGATCCCCCGCGCCACCAGTTCCCCCATGAGTGAGCCCAGCTTGAAGCCATGGCCCGAGCAGGCGCTGATCACCCAGCCGGCCGCCCCCGAGGGCCGCACCACGAACTCCTCCCGGTCCACCACGGTGTAGAAGCAGGCCTTCGGCTCCAGCACGCTGTAGCGGTCGAAGTCGCGGTACACCGCCCGCGCTGCTGGCCACAGCCGCTGCAAGTCCGCCTCCCCGGCAATGCGGTCCCCGTCCGGGTCCCCGCGGCGCGAGAACACGTGGTCGCCCACCTTCAGCCGGGTTCCGCGCCGCGGCGGCAGCGTGTAGAGCCCGCCGTTCGGCCCCACATCCAGCATTACCGGCGCCTCCGCCCACGCTCCGGCCAACTCCGCCGGCGGCGACACGTATAGAACCGCTTGGCGCGACGGCACGGCAACCCCGCGCAGCTCCGGTGCCAGGCGATCCGCCCAAGCTCCGGCAGCGACCACCACCACGTCGCCCTCGTGGACGCGGCCGTCCACCATCACCCGGCCGCGCGACAGGTCCACGGCATCCACCAGCGTGCCCGTCCGCAAGGTCACACCCAAGCGGCCGAGCAGCACCACCAGGTCTGTCAGGATGCGCACCGGGAACAGCATGCCGGCGCCGTCGGTCTCCACCACCCGCACCAGGCCATCCGGCTGCACCATCGGGAAACGCCGCTCCACCTGGCTCAGGGGCACTTCGCGGTAGCCGATTGCCATTGCTTCCAGCGAGCGGGCCACCGCGTCGAACCAGCCCTCATCCTCGCGCAGGAAATACACGGCGCCGCAAGGCTCGTAATGCGTCGTGCCGATGGCCTGCCACAGCCGCTCCCAAGTGCGGAACGCTTCCGGCATCAGGTGCGCGTAGCCTTCCATCCGCCCGTAGGCGTGCCGGGTGATGCGGTGCTCGTCATAGGAGGAGGCGCGCGGATTGGGCAGCGGCCCCTGCTCGAACAGCTCCACGCTCACGCCGCGCCGGGCCAGCGCCCATGCCGTGGACAACCCGGCGATGCCGCCGCCGACAATCAAAACCTTGGTCATGCGATTGCTCCCACTCACGTCGCAGCATGGCTTCAAACCCGCTTACGGCAAATACCCGCGTGACATCGATCCATGCTAGCAGTCCCGCGGCGTTGCCCGACGGAAGGACCACCATGCTCGATCTCGCGCGTATCCGCTCCCTGCTCGACCAGCGGCGCCCCGGCCATACCCTGCCGCAGCCCTTCTACGGCGATCCCGACATTTTCGCCTTCGACATGCAGGCGATTTACGCACGCTCCTGGATCATGGCCGGGTTCGAGGTGGAGCTCCCCGCGCCGGGCTGCAGTTTGGCCTTCACCGTGGGGCGCTCCCCCGTGGTCATCGTCCGCGGCCGTGACGGCGAGTTGCGCGCGTTCCACAACTCATGCCGCCACCGTGGCGCGCAAATCTGCCCCGAAGGCAGCGCCAAGCGCCCGCGCCTGGTCTGCCCCTATCACCAATGGGCCTACGACCTTGAAGGCAAATTGGTGAACGCCCCCCGCATGGCCGAGGATTTCGACCCGGCCGCCCACAGCCTGCAACCCGTCGCCCTGCGCACGGTGGGCGGCACGATGTATGTCTGCCTCTCGTCCACGCCGCCGCCGTTCGACGGCTTTGAGCAGGCGTTCGGGCCCATGATTGCCCCGCACCAGCTTCACCTTGCCAAAGTGGCGCACCAGGCCACCCTGGTGGAACGCGCCAATTGGAAGCTGGTGATGGAGAACGCGCGCGAATGCTACCATTGCGCCTCCAACCACCCGGAACTGTCCGTCACCTTCCCCATCGGCCGCCGCCAGCTCAGCCAGGACGAGCAGAAACAGGTCACCGAAGGATTTGCCACTCGCATGGCTGAGCAGGGTCTGCCCTCCGGCCCGGAGGAAGGCGCCTGGTGGCAGGCCGGCCGTTTCCCACTCAACGCCGGCACCCGCTCCATGACCATGGACGGCCAGCCCTGCTGCGCCCGCACCATCGGCCGTGTCGGCCACGGCGACGGGGGGGCGCGGCGGGGGGGGGTTGAACCGCACAGCTTTGCCCACGCCCTAGGCGACTACGTGTTCATGTTCAGCGCCATGCCGACCGGACCCGAGGAGACCGTGGTCACCGCCAAGTGGCTGGTCAGCTCGGACGCGGTGGAAGGTGTCGACTACACCATTCCGCACCTGACCGAATTGTGGGACCGCACCAACCTGCAGGACCGCGAACTGGCCGAGAACAACCAGCGCGGCGTGGGCTCGGCCGGCTACACGCCGGGCCCGTATTCCCCCAGCGCCGAATCGCTCGTGATACGCTTCACCGATTGGTATTGCCAAACCGCACGCGACTACATCGAGGCCGCGCTCGACCAGGCCGCCTGATGGGGGCACGCTCCTAGCGCTGGAGGCACGCTCCCTGCGCCGGAGGCACGCTCCTTGCGCTCGAGGCACGCTCCTTGCACTGGTGGCACAATCAATAGGGAAGGCTGCCCGAATGGCCCGCACGCCGCGCGTTTTGGACCAAGCCCGGCGTGAGGCCAGTGCGCTGGAAAACCATGTCGTCGACGAGTTTCTCGCCGGCCATCTCGACCGCCGGGCGCTGCTGCGCGAGGCCAGCCGGATTGGTCTCGCCCTACCGCTGCTGACCGGCCTGCTTGGGCCGTTCACTCCCCGCGCCCGCGCCCAAGGCAAACCGGGCGCCACAATCCGCGTGGCCGCGCCCACCCCGTTCGGCGCCATCGAGCCCGTGACGGTGTCCAACTCCGGCGGCCTGTTGATGCTGATGCAGACCGGCGAGTTCCTGGCCTTCGACGCGACCGACCTGGTGCTAAAGCCGATGCTGGCGCTGTCCTGGTCGGCCAACGAAACCGCCACCGTCTGGACGTTCAAGCTCCGGCCCAACGTGAAATTCCACAATGGCCACGTGCTGAACGCCGCCGACGTCGCCGCCACCATGGACCGGCTGTGCGACCCCAAGAACGGCTCCAATGCGCTGTCCGCGTTCAAGGGCGTGCTCTCGGTCGGCAACACCCGCAAGGTGGACGACCTGACGGTAGAGTTCCACCTCGACGCGCCGAACGGCAACTTTCCCTACATCGTGTCCTCCGACAACTACAACGCCATCATCCTGCCCGCCGACTACGCCGGCGACTTCGAGCGCACCTTCAACGGCACCGGGCCGTTCAAGCTCGAGCGCTTCACCGCCAAGGTCGGAGCGACATTCGTGCGCAACCCGGATTACTGGGGCCCGAGGGCGCTGCCGGACCGCGTCGAGATCACCTTCTACGAAGACCAGCAGCCTCAGGTGTTGGCGCTGCAAGGCGGCCAGGTGGACGTGGTCACCCAGGTCGCGGTGCAGGGCGCCCAGGGTCTGCTCAACAACCCCGACGTTAAAATATTAAACATCCGTGCGGCGACCCATCGCGAACTGCACATGCGCAACGACGTCGGCAAGTTCGCCGACAAGCGGGTTCGCCAAGCCATTGCGATGACGCTAGACCGCCCCGCCATCGTCGCCGGCCTGTTCCGTGGCTTCTCCGACGTGGGCAACGACTCCCCGTTCGCGCCGGTGTATCCCTCGACCGACCCGGCAGTCCCGCAGCGCAAGAAGGACATCGCTGGGGCAAAGGCGCTGCTTGCCGCGGCCGGCGTGCCGAACGGCTTCGAGGCCACGCTCACCACCGAGCAACTGCAGGAAATGCCCGACTATGCCGTGCTGATCCAAAATAGCTGCGCCCAGATCGGCATCAAGCTCAACCTCAAGATCGAGGCGCCCGGCGCCTATTACGGCTCGGCGCATTTCGGCCAGTCGGACTGGCTGGACTCCGAAATGGGTATCACCGACTACGGCCATCGCGGCGTGCCGAACACGCTGTTGGGCGCCCCATTGCTCAGCGGTGGCGCCTGGAACGCGGCGCACTTCAAGAGCGCGGACTACGACAAGTTGGTGGCCGATTACGTCGCCACCACCGATCTCGCCACCCAGCGCACCCTAGCCGGCAAGATCCAGACCCTGCTGCTGGACGAAACCCCGGTCATTTACAGCTACTTCTACAACTACCTGGCCGCCACCTCCGCCGACGTAAAGGGCGTCACCGCCACCGCGATCTCGCAGGTGTTCTTCGCCGGAGCCAGCATCGGTTGAGGGCCGCCCGCACCGTTATCGTCATGCCCGGACTTGATGCGGGCATCCACGCGGTAGGGCTGGTGACGTCGATGGTTGTTTGGCAGACCGTGTCTGTTAGCGGGTTGAGCCAGTGGGGCGGGACGCCGTGGATGCCAGGCTCACGCCCTGGCATGACGATAAGATGTTGACCTTGCCTTGTTTCGCTGAATCAGACAGCCGCTTCAGCGAGCCACGCCATTAATCGCGCCCTCCTCCACACCTTGCGACGGGCCAGCCGCCGGGTCGGATTGGCCCTGCTCACCCTTTGGCTGCTCAGCATCGCCGTGTTCATCGGCGCGCAGCTTCTGCCCGGCGATGTCGGCCGCGCCATCCTCGGCCCTCTTGCCGACCCCGCGGCCGTGGCCGCCCTCAACCACCAATTGGGCGCCGACCAGCCCCCCGTGATCAGCTACCTGCACTGGATCGGCCACTTCGTCACCGGCGACATGGGTCTGTCGTACACGTTCCGCACGCCGGTCGCCGGTTTCGTCGCCGCCGCCCTGGTGAACTCGCTCAAGCTCGCCGCGGTCGCCTTCGTCATCGTGGTCCCGCTCTCCATCGGCGCCGGGGTCTATGCCGCCACCCGCGCCGGCCAGTGGCAGGACCGCGCCATCAGCATCGCCGGCCTGTCGCTCACCGTCGTGCCGGAGTTCGTCTCCTCCATCGCCCTGCTGCTGGTGCTGGGCGTGTGGCTACGATGGCTGCCGCTCTCCGCCGCCACCCGCGCCGGCAGCTCCCCCGGCGTCCAGTTGCAGCACCTGATCATGCCCGCGCTGCCTCTCGTGCTGATCCTGTTCGGCTATATCGCCCGCATGACCCGCGCCGGCACCGTGGACGCGCTCGCCGCCGACTACACCCGTACGGCCGTGCTGAAGGGCCTGGCCTGGCACACCATCCTGCTGCGCCACGTGCTGCCGAACGCGCTGCTGCCAACCATCACCGTCATCGGCACCCAGATGGGCTACCTGATCGGCGGCCTGGTCGTGGTGGAATCGCTGTTCCGCTACCAGGGCATTGGCAGCCTCATCCTTACAGCCGCCAAGGGCAAGGACCTACCGATGCTCGAGGCCGGCATCCTGACCGTAGGCGCCGTCTATATGGTGTCGACGCTGATCACCGACGGCCTGTCCACGGCCCTCAACCCCCGTTTGCGAGCTGCCCGGTGAGCGCAGCCACGAGCGCCACCCCTATTGCCGCACCAGCGGGGCTAACGCTACGACCCGCGGGCCTGCTGCGCCGCTTGCTCCGCTCGGGCGGCTTCCTCGCCGGCTGCGCCATCGTGCTGATGTGGGTGGTCTGCGCCCTGTTCGGCCCCGAACTCACCCCGCTCGACCCCTACAAGGACGACCTGCTCCATACCCTCGTCCCGCCCTCCGCCGCGCACTGGTTCGGCACCGACCAGATCGGCCGCGATATCTTCTCCCGCGTGATCGTCGGCGCCCGCCCGATCCTCTCCGTGGCGCCGCTGGCCACCCTGATCGCAACCGTCGCCGGCACCGCCATCGGGCTGCTGACCGGGTATGCCGGCGGGTGGGTGGACGCGGTGGTCAGCCGCCTGATCGAGGTGCTGCTGGCGCTGCCTCTGATCGTGGTGGCGCTGCTGGTGCTGGTGGCGCTCGGCCCGTCTTCGCCCACCGTGATCGCGGTGATCGGCATCATCTTCACGCCGCTGATCGCCCGCACCGTCCGCTCGGCCGTGCAAAGCGAGCGTGCGCTCGACTATGTGGAGGCGGCCGAGTTGCGGGGCGAAAGTGCCGTCCACATCATGTTCGTGGAAATCCTGCCCAACGTGCTGCCGCCAATCCTGGTCGAGACCACCGTGCGGCTGGGCTACGCCATCTTTACCGTCGCCTCGCTGAGCTTCCTGGGCTTCGGCATCCAGCCTCCCTCGGCCGACTGGGGGCTCGCAATTTCGGAGAACTACGGTCTGATCGCCGGCGGCTACTGGTGGACGGTCGCGTTCGCCGCTGCCGCCACCGCCTCGCTGGTGGTGGGCGTGAACCTGGTGGCCGACGGGGTGGGGAGCGCCATGGAATGAGCGACCGTCCCCCTGCCCTGGAGCTGCGCGACGTGTGCGTGGATTATCGCAGCCGCGGGCTGTCGCAACGCGTGCTCCGCCAGGTTTCCCTCGCGATTTCGCCCGGCGAGAGCTACGGCCTGGTCGGCGAGAGCGGCTGCGGCAAATCCACCGCCGCGTTGGCCGCCCTGCAAACCCTGCCTCGCAACGGCCGGGTCTCGGCTGGCTCGGTGTGGGTGGATGGCCAGGACGTCGGCGCGCTCGCCCCCGCCGGGCTGCGGCGGCTGCGGCAGCGCACCGTCTCCATGGTGTATCAGGACCCAGGCCGCGCGCTGAACCCCGCCATGACGATCGCGCGGCAGATGGCGGAGGCGTTCATCGGCGTGGCCGGCGGGGAGGCGCGGGACCGGTCGGAGGCCATGCTGTCCCGCGTGCGCATTCCCGCCCCTGCCCGCGTGCTCGGCGCCTACCCGCACCAGTTGTCCGGCGGGATGCAGCAGCGCGTGGTGATTGCCATGGCGCTGGCCAAAAACCCGGCGTTGCTGGTGCTGGACGAGCCCACCACGGGGCTGGACGCGACCGTTGAAGCCGAAGTGCTCGACCTGCTGGCTGGCCTCAAGGAGGAATTCGCCACCGCCATCCTGTTCATCAGCCACAACCTGGCCAGTGTCGCCCGCATGTGCGACCGGGTGGGCGTGCTTTACGCCGGCAGCCTGGTGGAGCAGGGCGCCGCCCACGACCTGCTCAGCCAGCCGATGCATCCTTATACGATCCGCCTGTTGCGCTGCCTTCCCGCCGCCGGCCGCCGCAAGCAGGATGGCCCGTTGGAGACCATCCCCGGCTTCTTGCCGCCGCCCGGCAGCGTGCCGCCGGGCTGCATTTTCGCTCCCCGCTGCGACCGCGCTGATGCGGTGTGCCAGACGCCACCCCCGGTGCATCGCGCCCGCAGCCAGTCCGCGCTGTGCCACCATGTTGACCAACTGCCGCCCCCAACACCGCCCGAGTGTCTCCCTCTCCCTCTGGGAAAGGGTCGGGGTGAGGGTTCACGCGAGGAACATCTCGCAGCGAGCCCCCTCACCCAACCCTCTCCCAAGGGGAGAGGGCTAGAAAGAAGAGGAGGACAGGAAGCAGCACCCGTTCTGCGCGCCAGCCACATCTCCAAAACCTACCATGC
>CAXTRX010000013.1:0-33390 GCA_964246785.1 uncultured Acetobacteraceae bacterium
CGCTGGGCCCCTCACCCTGACCCTCTCCCACAGGGAGAGGGAATGGCAGTGATTGCGTGCGGTGCCAGGGGAGGAGGCGGAGCAGGCGCTCGCGCATCGGCGGGCGGTCGAGGTCGAGCAGCCGTTCGGCCAGCAGTTGCAGGGCGCTCACAGCCCCGGTCAGCACCAAGTACATCACCCCCGACGCGAAAAAGATCGAGAAGAAGTCGAACGTGGAGGACGCGAGTTGGGTGCTGCGCAATGTCAGCTCCTCCACCGCGATCACCGAGGCAAGCGACGAGTTCTTCAGCGCCGACACCGCCTCGTTGCCCAGCCCCGGCACCATCAGGCGGATCGCCTGCGGGGCAATGACCCGGCGCATCAGCACCAGCGGGGTCATGCCGAGCGCCTGGCCCGCCATGACTTGCCCCGCCGCCACGCCGCGCACGCCGGAGCGCAGGATCTCGGCGATGAACGGCCCCTCATTGGCGGACAGCGCCAGGCCAGCGGCGGCCAGCGAGCTCAGCCGCAAACCGATATGCGGCAGCGCGTCATAGGCGAAAACTAACTGCAGGATCAGCGGTGTGCCGCGGAAGATCACCGCATAGGCGCGCGCGAAGCCAGCCAGCAAGCGCACGCCGCTAAGCTGCATTGCCGCCAGCAACAGCCCCACGGCCAAGCCCCCGGCCAAGCCCAGCAAGGTGACGTTGAGGGTGAAGCGGATCCCGGTCAGCAGGTAGGGCTGGCTTAGATAATGGAGGAAGAGCTCCATTATTCCGTCAGGATGGTGGGCGCCTCGAGCGTGCCGGCGTCCAGCGACCACTTTTTCAGCAGCGCCGCTTCGATCCCCATGCTTTGGATCACGGTCAGGGTGCCCAGGATCGCGTCACGGAATTCAGGCTTGTTCTTCGGCACGGCGATACCGACGGAATAGGGCAAGGTGATCGCCACCGCCTTGCCCAACTGATTAGGATATGCCTTCACCGCCTGGTCGACCGTGTTCACGTCGTTCACGTAGGTGTCGGCCCGGCCGTTCAGCAATGCCTGGATGCAGTCGGCATTGTTGTCATAGAGCTGGATGGTTGGCGCGGGCTTGCCAGCCGCCTTACAAGTCTCTGCCAGCGCCTGGATCAGCGGCACCTCGACGTAGCCGGTGTTCTCCGCCGCTGCACCGCCGCACATCGTGTCATTGATGCCGGTGATGCCCTTAGGATTGTCCTTGACCACCAGCACGCCGTCAAACACTTTCGAGTAGGTGATGAAGTCGGCGGCGCGGGCGCGTTCCTTGGTGGCGTAGATGTCCGAAATCACGATGTCGGCCTGGCCGCTGGAAAGGGTGGTGAGCAGGGCGGCAAAGGTCACCGCCTTGTAGGTCACGGTGAAGCCGAGGCATTTGCCGAACGCCTCCACCAGGTCGATGTCGAAGCCGACGTAATGGCTCGGGTCCTGCGGGTCGAGCGCCTCATAGCCGGGTGTGTGCGGGTTCACCGCATCGGCCAGCGTCTTGCCCTTCAGCTCGGGATGTTCGGCCTGCAACTTGTGGCATTCCGGCGAAGCGGCCAAAGCGGCGAGATCTTGCGCGCGGGCGGACCCGGCGATCAACATCGCCAAGCCCATCAAAGCTCCTGCGGTCCGGCTTATGCTTGTCACTCTGATGGCGCTCCCGTCGGATTATTGCTTGATGGTAGCAATGTCTGTGCCAACCAGTTACGGCGCGAGCGACAGGCCAACCGGGCGGATCAACCCGTCCGGCCGCGGGGTGAAGCCCTGGACTTTGGCGTTGAGCCCCCAGAACCAGGTGAAGTGATACAGCGGCAAAAACGGCAGGTCCGCCATCCAAACCGCGTTGGCATCGTGATAGGCGGCCTTGCGGGCGGCGTCGTCCAGCGCTTGCGCGCCGCGGTCCAAGGCGGCGTCCATCGCCGTGCTGCACCAGCCCGACCAGTTGAGCGCGGCGCCGCAGCGCGCCCAGTTGGCAATGTTGCCGTCCGGGTCGGGCCGCCCACTCCATATCACCATCGACGCCTGGTAGTTGCCCGCTGTCGCCGCGGCCGTCTGCGCCACCGACTCGCCTTTTTGCAGGGTGAGATCGAACCCGGCTTCCGCCACCATGGACTGGATCACCTCGCCCACCTGTACCTCCACAGGCGAGTCTGTGGTGAGCAGGGTGAGCTTGGGATGCGGCACACCAGCGGCGGCAAGCAACGCCTTCGCCCCGGCCAAGTCGCGCGACGGCACGGGGAACGCCGGGTCGTACCAGGCGCTGCCCGGCGCCTGGGTTTGGTTGCTGGGGATGAAGCGGCCGTCGAATACCGCCTGGTTGATGCCGTCGCGGTCAATCGCCTTCGCGAAGGCTTGGCGCACCCGCGCGTCCCGCCCGAACGGCGTGTCGGATGCCGGGCCGTGGGCCAGGTTGAAGCTGATCAACTGAAACCCGATGGAGGGCGAACTCACCAGCCGCAAAGCGTGGTCGGCCTGCACCGCCGGGACGTCGGTGGGTGCGACGCGATTGGCAATGTCGATGGCGCCCGACTGCAGGTTCACCAATCGCACGCTGCTGTCAGTGATGATGCGGAACTCGATACCGTCGAGCTTCACCGCGCCCGCGTTCCAGTAGCCGGGGAAGCGCTTGAGGGTGATATGGTCCTGCGCCACGCGCTCGACGAACGCGAACGGCCCGGCGCATACCGGGTGCGCTGCGATGGCGTCCGCGGGCAAGCCCAGGATACGCGGGGACAGCATCTCGCCGGGCCGGTTGGCCAGCAAAGCGAGCAGCGGCGCAGACGGGACGGAGAGCCGGACGCGCACGGTGAGCGGGTCGACCACGTCCTCGCCGACGACGGCCCGCAACTCGCTCTTGCGGATGCTGTAGGGCGCGTTGCGGAAACGCTCGAAGTTGTCCCGCACGGCCGGCGCATCGAGCGGCGCGCCATCCTGGAACTGCACGCCAGGGCGAAGGTGCAGCGTCAATGCCAGATGATCCGGCGACCACTCCCAGCTCGTCGCCAGTTCGGGCACCAGGTTGAGCGAGGCGTCCAGACCGATCAGCGTGTCGCACATGGAGGTCGCGACAGCCCGCTCGATGTAGGAGAAGCTGACTGCGGGATCGAGCGTGTCTGGGTCGAAGTCGAGCGCGAAGCGAAGCGTGCCGCCGCGCTGGCCCTGGGCGTTGGCGGCGGCGAAGTGGCAGCAGAACAGGGCGGCGGCAAGGAGCAGGCGCATGCGATGTCCCCTATCGAAAGCGGTAGAGCCGGGCTGCGTTATCGTGGAACATCGCGCGCTGCTCGTCTTGGGCGTACTCGGCGTCGTCGGCGGGGAGATAGCTGTGGCGGAGGCGTCGATGATGGGGCCGGTGCAGCGCATGGCGCGATGGTGGCGTTAATGGGTGGGTGGGCAGCCCGTATGCCGGCGCGATGCGACAGTTTAGGAACACCCTTGACGATGCCGGGAAGCCGCAGCCCGTCCCGGCTGCCTGCCCCTACACGCTGGGCGAGCTATTCAACTGCGAAATCCTGGAGCTGGTGGCAAAGCTCAAACCACCCCCCGTTCCTTAAGCCCCGCCAGCTCGGCCTCGCTCAGCTCCAGCCGCTCCGCCAGCACGCTGGCGGTGTGCTCGCCCAAGAGCGGCGGCGGCAGGCGGTAGCTGGCGGGCGTCTCGCTCAGGCGCACCGGATTGGCAATCACCTTTACTCCGTCCGCAGTGGCCGGGTGCGCCAGCTCCACCACCATGCCGCGGGCCTGCACTTGAGGGTCGGCGAAAACCTGGGCGAGGGTGTTGATCGGGCCGCAGCCGATCTTGAGTGCCTCCAGCCGCTCAATCCACCAAGTGGTCGGATGCATGCGCAAGATCGGCGTCATCACGTCCGTCACTGCCTGGCGGTTCACCACCCGGGCGGCGTTGGTGGCGAAGCGTGGGTCCGCCAGCAAGGCCTCCTGCCCGAAGGCTTCGCAAAAGCGCTTGAAGGTGGGGTCGTTGGCAATTGAGACCACCACGAAGCCGTCCTCGGTGGGGAACACCTGATACGGCACGATGCTTGGATGCTGGTTGCCGAGGCGTGCCGGGTCGGTTGCGGTGGCCAGGTAGTTCATGCCCTGGTTGGCGAGCCAGGCGACGTGGGTGTCCAGCATACCGATATCCACCTGCTGGCCCTGGCCGGTTTGCGCGCGGTGGCGCAGCGCGGCCAGGACCCCGATGGCGCCATAAAGGCCGGCAAACAGGTCTGCGACCGGCACGCCCACCTTCATCGGCAGGCCGTCCGGCTCGCCGGTGAGGCTCATCACGCCGCCCATGGCCTGGATCAGGCTGTCATAGCCCGGGCGCGGCGCATAAGGCCCGGTCTGGCCGAAACCGGTGATGGAGCAGTAGATCAGGCCGGGAAAGCGGGCGTGCAGTTGTTCGTAGCCGAGGCCGTATCTTGCCAGCGCGCCGACCTTGAAGTTCTCCACCAGGATGTCGCACTGGTCGATCAGCCGCAGCGCCAGCGCCTGGCCCTCGGGCTTGCTGATGTCGAGGGTCACCGAGCGCTTGTTGCGGTTGACGCCGACGAAATAGGCGCTTTCCTGCGTGCCAGGCATGTAGGGCGGGGCAAACCCGCGGGTGTCGTCGCCGCTGCCGGGCTTCTCGATCTTGATGACGTCGGCGCCGAGGTCGGCCAACATCTGCACGCAAGTGGGCCCGGCCAGCACCCGCGTCAGGTCGAACACCGTCAATCCATGTAATGGGCCGATCCCGTCCGCCATGATCCCACTCCGCTGTGCCCCGCGGTGAGCCGGGGCAGGTTCGCTGTCATGCCGCGATTTCGGGGCGGTTGGCTAGTGTTTCGGTCCGGGACTTGGCCTCTCGGCGCGGCGGCAAAACCGGGCGAACGCGGAATGGTCGGGTGCACGGCCTTGTCGCCTTGGTTCTAGCCGGTATTTTGAGGGCCTTGCCGCCGGCGATGCGGGTGCACAAGGGGTCGAACAGGATGTATCACAGCTAGCATGCCAAAAGAGTGGGACATTCCGGCTGAGCTGCAGCCCGATCCGGCGGATTACAGCTTCGATCTGGACCGCGCGCTGAGCACCGTTGTCAGCCTGCGCGCCAATGCACCGGCTGACGCGTTTACCGCGGGCGCCTTGGGCACGGAGCGCGAGGGCTCGGCGGTGGTGATCGGCTCGGATGGGCTGCTGCTCACCATGGGCTATCTGATCACCGAAGCGGAGGGCGTCTGGCTCACCACGGCGGACGGTCGCGTGGTGCCGGGTCATGCGCTGGCGTTTGACGCGGAGACCGGCTTTGGGCTGGTGCAGCCTCTGGGCAAGCTCGGCCTGCCGAACCTCGAGTTCGGCGACAGTGCCAATCTTGCCGTGGGCGAGCCTGTGCTGTTCGCTTCTGCCGGGGGCCGCCGGCGTGCGATCGAAACCCGTGTGGTCGGCCGGCAGGAGTTCGCCGGTTATTGGGAGTATCTGCTGGACGACGCGATCTTCACTGCGCCGGCCCACCCGTTCTGGGGTGGCGGGGCGCTGCTCGGCAAGGATGGCCGGCTGCTGGGAGTGGGCTCGCTGATCCTGCAGCAAGGCGACAACAAGGGACGCCGGCATGATATGAACATGATCGTTCCGATCGAGGAGTTGTCGCCGATCCTGGACGACCTGCTGAAGTTTGGCCAGGTGAACCGGCCGCCGCGGCCTTGGCTGGGTTTGTACGCCATGGAGGAGGAGGACACCGTGGTGATCGGCGGCTTGGCGGATGGCGGCCCTGCAGACCGCGCTGGCCTACGCACCGGCGACCAGGTTGTGGCGGTTGAGGATGAGGAGGTGAACGACCTTGCTACCCTCTGGCGAGGCATCTGGGCCTGCGGCTCGGCCGGCGCCAAGGTGACCCTTACGGTCGAGCGCGACAAGCGCCGGCTTCCTGTGAGCATCGCCACGGTGGACCGCCGCACCCTGCTGAAGTCGCCCCGCATGCACTGAGCGCCGGCCGACGATACCCCCGCACCGCAAAAGCGGGTGCGGCAAAAGCAACTGACGGGATGGAAACGGATGAATGAGGACCTCCAAACCCTACAGCGGGATGGCGTCGTCGGCCATAAAGCCGGGTTCTCCCGCGCCTGGGCCGAGGCGTTGCGCGAGGACATGATGACCGCGTTTTGGGAGGCGATCCAACGCCCGCGCGGAGCAGTCTCCCGCGGGCCACGGCGCTGGTATGTGGAGGTGCATCCGCAGGCGATCAGCGGCTTTGCCGAACTTGCCGCACACCTTTGGGTCAGCGGCATGGCGGAGCGGGCGCTTGGGCCGGACTACCAGATCGTCGAGGTTGGCCTGGACGTGCCGTTCCAAGGTGCCAAGGATCAGCCCTGGCACCGCGACTTCCCGTCGCCCGCTGAAACCTACCAGCAGCACCGGATCACGTCGCTGGCCTTCAACCTGTCCGGAGTGGATGTTACCCCCGACATGGGCCCGTTCGAAGTGGCGCCCGGCACGCAGTGGGACGACGGGCGGAGCTGGAAGCACGAAATGTTTCCCGACCCGGCGCTCTGGCCTCGCTTCGCCGAGCGGGCGGTGCGCAAATACCCGCAGGCAGGCGACATCTCCTGCCGCTCTGCACTGACGATGCACCGCGGCACAGCTCACGCGTCACCCGTGGCCCGGCCCGTCCTGGTGCTTGGCGTGGATGCGCCCGGCGCCGGGCATGCGGCGCTGCACGACATGATGGTGACCCGCACCTACTACGACGCGCTCCCCGCCAGGGTGCGCGAGCACCTGGTTTGCCGCGTGGTGGAGCAGTTGGTGCCGGTCACTCAGAAGCACGACATCGAAGGGCTGGTCATGGGTGTCTGAAGCGGTCCTGCCCGCTCAGCGCCCCCAGATCTTGGCGTAGATGGCGCGGTAGCCGTTGGCCGGATCGTAGCTGTCGTTCTTGCCGCCATCGAGGTCGGCGTTCTTTTCGGTCACCAGATGCACCGGCGCCACGTAGCCGGATGGCGGCTGCCCGGCAAAGCCGCGGTTCAACTCGTCGACGATCTGCCAGCCCTGCAGCAGCAAGGGTTCGGGGACCGTGCCAGCCTGGAACTGGCCGGAGCGGATGCGCTCATAGGCGGAGTCGCTGCCATCCCCGGCACTGACATTAACCGGTGGGCCTGCCGGATCACGCCCGGCGGAAATCAGCGACGGGCCCATGAAGTCGAAATACAGGTCGTTGATCGCCAGCGTGTAGGTCCATTTGGTGCCGAAGCGCTGCAGCAGCGCCGTGGTCAATTGCGGCATCCGGGTGGAGGTGTCGGCGAGCGGCGTGTCTTCGAACGACAGCACCGTGCAGCCCTCGCAGGTCTTGATCTCGTCACGCATCATTTGCGCCTTGGCCAAAGCCACGGCATAGGCGCTGTCGGTAAAGATGATCACCCCGGCATGGCCGCCACTCTGCGCGATGGCGTAGTCGGCTGCGACCTTTGCCACCCGGGCGCTGTCGCTGGTGATGTTGGCCAGCACTTGGTATTCTGCCATCGGGCCGGGGGCGGGGCCGCCGTGCCAGGCAACGAGCTTGATGCCCTGGGCCGCCGCCTGCTTGAGCATCGAGGCGTTCTGCACCACGTCAAAGCCGCCGACGATGATACCATCGGGCTTGAGCGCCATCGCCTGGCCGAAGGCGGACTGGATCTCGGAAATGCTGCCCTGGCCGTCCAGCACGCGGATGGTCCAGCCGATTTTCTGGCCGGCCTCCTTGACGCCATCGGCCACCCGCTGGATGCCGCCGTTGCGCATGTCGGCCGCCACATACACGACGGTTTTGCCCGCTGCTGCCTTCGGCCCGGTCACCGGGCCACTCCAAGCCGACGCCGGCGCGGTGGCGGCCGCTACCACGGCGCGCGCATCGGCCACCACGTCTTGGGCGAAGGCCGGCCCCGCGGCGCCAACCGACGTGACGGCGACTGACGCGGCGAGCAGCGCGGTCAGGCATGACTGCTTCATGAGCGTTCCTCTGGTTCTTTTTAGCGAGCTTGATTGATTGCGGCAGGCCCGGCAAGGCGGGATTGCACCCGGCGCCGCCCCGTCCAGCCGGCGAGCCCGATGGCCACCAGCAAGGTCGCGCCGTTGAACGCCGGCTCCACCCAGAATGCGCCGCCCAGTTGCTGGATGCCGGAGATGCCGATGGCCAGGATCACCACGCCGATGATCGTGCCCCAGACATTGACCCGGCCGGGCGTGATGGTGGTCGAGCCAAGGAAGGCGCCGACCAGCGCCGGGAGCAGGAATTCAAGCCCGACGCTTGCCTGTCCTACCCGCAGGCGCGCAGCCAGGATCACGCCCGCCAGAGCGGTGAGCAGGCCAGACGTCATGAAGGCCAGCATGACGTAGCGCCGGGTCGGGATCCCGTTCAACTCGGCCGCCCGCGGGTTGGCGCCGATCGCGTAGAGATAGCGGCCGACCGGCGTGTAGCCTGAGACCACCCAGAGCAGCAAAGCAAGGCCGATCACGTAGAACGCCGGCACCGGCAGGCCGAACAGGCTCGCGGTGTCGATGGCGAAGAACGAGGGCGCCAGACGGCCGATCACCTGGCGGCCTCCCGTCCACCAAAGCGCCACCGCATAGACCACCGTGCCCGTGCCGAGGGTGGCGATGAAGCTGTCGATCTTGGCCACCTCCACCAGCAGGCCGTTCAGCAGGCCAAAGCCCACCCCCAGCGCCAGCACGGCCAGCACGGCCAGCGGCCACGGCAAGCCGGCGATCTGCAGCGATATGACCAGAATGTGCCAGAGCACGACGCCGTAGCCGACGGTGAGGTCGATCTTGCCGGTCATCATCGGCACCGTCGCCGCCAGCGACAGGATCGCCACCACCGACTTGTCGCTGAGCATGGAGCGCACGTTCAGCCAGGTCGGAAAGGTATCCGGCAGCACAAGCGAGAACAGCAGCGCGAGCAGGAGCGTCAGCACCACCAACCCGTACACCGGCAGCAGGGCCGCAACCCGGCCGCCGAGCGAGCGGCCGCGCAGCGCACCGGGCGCCGGCTCCAGCGCGGTCGATTTCAGCATGTCCAAGGTGCGGTCTCCGTGATTGGCCGGGGATGGGGAGGCGCCGGATGGTGGCTGCCGGCGGACGCCGCCTGCAGCAGGCTCTGCACCGATAGTGCCTCCGGGCCAAGCTCGGCGCTGACCCGGCCCTGGCTGAAGACGATTGCGCGATGACAGATGGCCGCCACCTCCTCGAAATCGGTTGCCACCACGATCACCGCCAGGCCGGCACGGAGCGCGCTGCGCAACAGGCCGTAGATCTCCGCCTTGGCCCCCACGTCCACGCCGGCGGTGGGCTCCTCCAGCAGCAGCAACCTTGTGGCCAGGCCGAGCCAGCGGGCCAGCACCACTTTTTGCTGATTGCCGCCAGACAAGGTCTCGACCGGACGATGCGGGTCGTTGGGCCGCAGGCTCACGCGCGCGCCCGCCGCAACAGAGGCGGCCGCTTCGCGCCGCGGCGAGCGCAGGCCGATTGCAGGCGATCCGCTCGCCCCCGGGTTGAGGAACAGGTTCTCGCGCACGCTGAGCGGCATGCCGAGGCTTTCGCCGACCCGGTCGCCCGCAACCAGGCCCACGCCGGCCTGCATCGCTGCGGCGGGCGAGCCGGGCAGATAGTCCTGGCCATTGAGCACGATGCGGCCGGACTCCACGCTCCGGCAGCCGAACAGCGCCCGGCCGATGGCTTCCTGCCCAGCGCCACGCAGCCCCACCAGCCCGACCATCTCGCCGCAGCGCAGCGAGAGGCTGACCGGGCCCACGCCACCCGCAACCAGGCGGTCGAGTTGCAGGCACATCCGTGCCGCAGGGGGGTCCGGGCGGGTGAAGACCTGCTCGGGCGGGCGGCCCACGATCATCCCGATCAGGTCGGCTGGGCTGGTATCGGCCACCAGCTTGCGCCCAACCAGCCGGCCGTCCCGCAGCACCGCCACCTCGTCGGCCACTTGGAACACCTCGTCGAGCCGATGCGACACGTAGATCATGCCAATGCCCGTCAGCCGCAGGTCGCGCAACACGGCGAGCAGCCGCGCCACCTCGTCTGCCGGCAGGCTGGCGGTCGGTTCATCCAGCACCAGCACTTCGGCGCGTGCCGCCAGCGCCCGGCCGATTGCCACCAGCGAGCGCTCGGTCCGGCTCAGATGCATCACCCTGGCATCCGGATCGATATCGGCGCTCAGCGTCGCCAGCAGGGCGCGGGCGTGTTCACGGGACCGCGACCACGAGATCAGCCCGGCGCGGCGCTGGTAGCCAACGCCGAGCGCCACGTTCTCGGCAACCGTCATCCAGTCGATGAGGCCGAGATCCTGGTGGATGAACGCCACCGCCTGGTGCCCGCCGCGCCGTGCTTTGAGATGCTGGTATGGCTCGCCGCGGAACAGGATGCGGCCTGCCTCGGGCGTGTGGATGCCGGCCAGCGCCTTGATCAAGGTGGATTTGCCGGCGCCGTTTTCACCCAGCAGTGCGAGGATCTCGCCTTCGTGCAAAGTGAGCGAGACGTCGTCGACGGCCAAGGTGCCACCAAACCGCTTGGTCACACGCTCAAATGCTAGCAGCGGGACGTCGGTTCGGGCCATAGGCGCTTTCCCTCCCAGCCTGGCCATGCTGCCATGGACCACGCGTTGACCCGGCTTTGACGCAGGTTCGTTCCAGGGACAATGGCCGAAAAATCATGCGCGGCAAGGGGGCGGTTACACAAAGCGCTTTGCGCCGGGCCTGATGCTGCAGCACACCAGCTTTGCCAGCCTGGTGCGTGAACCGGCACGGCCGAACCTCCTTATAGCAGCAGCAGGCGCGACGACCCGACCCGCGCTGCCGCCGCTGACCGGAAGACCGATCCATGCCCCGCGTCCGCGTGACCCACTCGACGGAATACCGCTACGAAGCGCCCGTGCAGTTGCTCGAGCATCGCCTCATGCTCCGCCCGCGCGACAGCCATGACCTGCGCCTGCTGGAAACCCGGCTGAGCGTTTCGCCGCCCGCACACTCCACCCGCTGGGCGCACGACGTGTTCGGCAACTCGGTTTGCTACCTGGCTTTCGCCGGAGCTCCGGCCGTCACCGCGCTACGGGTAATCTCCCGGCTCGACCTGCACCATTACCCGACCCGCGCCGACCTCCCGCTCGACCCGGCGGCCGAGCTGTTCCCGTTCAGCTACACCTCGGCCGAAGTGCCTGACTTGGCCCGCTCCATCGAGCGCCACTACCCCGACCCGGAACGCGGGGTTGTGGCGGGGGGGGGGGGCTCCCGCCGGGGGGGGCCCCCGACCGCGACCATGGCCATGCTCACCGCGATGACGGAGGCGATTCGTGCTGAGTTTCGCTACGAGAGCCGGCAGGCTGAAGGCACCAACGACCCGCTCACGACACTGCTCAGCGGCGCCGGCGCCTGCCGCGATTATGCCTTGCTGATGATGGAGGCAGTTCGCTCGCTCGGCCTCGCTGCCCGCTTTGTCAGCGGCTACCTCTACGATGAGCGGCTCAGCCCTGGTGTGGCGCCCGCGGTGGGCGGCGGCGCCACCCATGCCTGGATGGAGGTCTATCTGCCGGGCGCGGGTTGGGTGGAGTTCGACCCCACCAACGGCTGGGTCGCCGGCCGCAACCTCATCCGTGTGAGTGTCGCCCGCACGCCGCAGCAGGCGGTGCCGATTGCGGGCAGCTTCTTAGGCCCTCCCGGCGCCTTTGGCAGCATGGACGTGGCAGTGGGGGTGCAGGTGGGTTGAACAGGAAGCTGGCTCCAGCCTCATCCAACCGGATGGGCGGTATCTTGGCTGGGAGTCTGCTGCTTGGCGGCCTGCTGCTGGTCACCCCCGCCGGCGCGCGGGATATACCCGGCTTCGGCACGGTCACGTTCCCGACCTCCTGCGAGCCCGCGGTGCAGGCCGAGTTTGAGACCGCAATTGCCCGGCTGCACGCCTTTGATGGGCCACAGGACGCGTTCCGGGCCGTTGCTGCTGCCGATCCGCATTGCGCCATCGCCTGGTGGGGCGTTGCGATGACGGTGCGCGGCAACCCGCTGGCCGGGGCGCCGAGCCGGCAAGCGCTCGAAGCGGGGCGTGCATACCTTGGGCGTGCGGTCGCA
Source organism: uncultured Acetobacteraceae bacterium (assembly GCA_964246785.1). Classification (GTDB taxonomy): domain Bacteria; phylum Pseudomonadota; class Alphaproteobacteria; order Acetobacterales; family Acetobacteraceae; genus LMUY01. The sequence goes on from CAXTRX010000013.1 coordinate 12,045, forward strand.
GCCGGACCAGCTACGCCGCGCGAGGCCGGGCTGATCGGTGCCCTCCGCGTGTACTATCGTGACCCGGCAGAAAGCCATGCGGCCCGCACTGGCGCTTATGAGGCCGCGATGCGCGACTTGGCCGCGGCGTATCCGGACGATGTGGAAATCCAGAGCTTCTACGCCCTGGCTATCCTTGAAGCCGTGGACCTTACCGACAAAAGTTTCTCCCGGCAGTTGCAGGCCGGACGCATCCTGGAGCGGCTTTGGGCAGCCAATCCGCGCCATTCCGGCATCCCGCACTACATCATCCACGCCTACGACTACCCGCCCTTGGCCGCCCGCGGGTTGGCGGCCGCTCGTGCCTATCCCGGCATCGCACCCGCCGGGCACCATGCGATGCACATGCCCTCGCACATCTACTCAATGCTCGGCCTGTGGCAGGATTCGATCGAAGCGAACCGGAAGGCGGCCGAGCTGCACGCGGCCGGCCCCGAGGACATGCCGCGGATGGACGCGGACGATCCGCACGGGATGGACTTCATCGCCTACGCCCAGCTCCAGCTCGGGCAGGACGATGCGGTCCGAGCGGCCCTGGCCGACGCCGGCCCGTCAGACGAGCGCGTGCTGGTGGCGGCGCGCTATGTGCTTGAGCGTGGCGACTGGGCGGGGGCGGCAGCCATGCCGCTTGCCGGGCTGTCGCCCTATCAGCAGGTCACGGTGCGCTTCGTGCGGGCGCTCGGAGCGGCCCGGTCCGGCCAGGCGGCGACGGCACGGCAGGAGTCTGCGGCCTTGCACGGGCTTCGCGCGACGGTCTTGCAAAAGGACGGCGCGTATTGGGCGGGGTTGGTGGACGTGTATGGCGGCGCGGCTGACGCCTGGGCGGCCTATGCGGCTGGCGACATAGCGCGCGGCTTGGCGCTGATGGGTGCCGCGGCCGATGCCGACGATGCGCGGGAGAAGCACATCCTGCTGGAAAACAAGCTGTTCCCGATGCGTGAACTCTATGGCGACTTGCTGCTGATGGCGGGCCGTGCCGTGGAGGCGCGGGCGGCGTTTGGCACCAGCGAGCTCGCGGCGCCGAACCGATTGAATGGCTTTATCGGATCGGCGCGGGCTGCCCATGCGTTGCGGCTGGAGGACGAAGCGCGGCAGGATTATGCCAAGGCGGCGGCGTTGATCGTAGACGCATCGCCGGGCCGGCCTGAGTTTGCCGAAGTCCGGCATGGCGGCAATACGGCGTCTCCTTGATCGCAAGAGCTACTCCCTCTCCCGTCTTACACGGGAGCGGGGAGAAAATTCTGCGGTCCAAAGATGTGTGAATGTCCTAGCTGCCTCTGCAAAGGGAATGAACACGCTTTAAGCCGCCTGTAGCCGCACGTCCTTGATGTCGCGGAATGTCAGCCCCTCGTTGGCATCGGTCACCCGCTTCATGCTGAATTGGGAGGAGGCCAGGAACACCGGGTCGCCATCCACGTCGTCGGCCATGGCGGTGCGTTGCACCTGAGCAAACCGCTCCACGGCCGCCTTGTCGCCGCTCACCCAGCGGGCGAGCGCGTAGGGCACGCCCTCGAACCCGATGCCCACGCCATATTCGCCCTGCAGCCGCGCGATCAGCACGTCGAGCTGCAGCGTTCCCACCACGCCCACGATCGGCGGGCTGCCGTCCTGCGGCCGGAACAACTGCACCACGCCCTCCTCGGCCAATTCCTGCAATGCCTGGCGCAGCTTCTTCGCCTTCATCGCGTCGTCCAGCCGCACCCGGCGCAGGATTTCCGGCGCGAAATACGGCACGCCGACGAAGTTGATGGCCTCTTCCTCGGAGAGCGTGTCGCCGATCCGCAAGGTGCCATGGTTGGGAATGCCCACCACGTCGCCGGCAAAGGCCTCGTCGGCGATCTGCCGGTCCCGCGCGAAGAAAAATTGCGGCGCGTGCAGCGGGATGAGCTTGCCGGTGCGCACCTGCCGCAGCCGCATGCCGCGCTCGAGCCGGCCCGAGCACACCCGGGCGAAGGCGATGCGGTCGCGATGGTTCGGGTCCATGTTGGCCTGGATTTTGAACACCAGCGCGGTCAGCTTGTCTTCGCTCGCCTGCACAATGCGCGTGTCGGCTGGCTGAGCACGAGGCGGCGGGCCGAACGCGGCCAAGCTGTCCAGCAGGTCGGTAACGCCGATCTCCTTGATCGCGCTGCCGAAGAACACCGGCGTCAGGTGCCCGGCGTTGAAGTCCCCCAGGTCGAACTCGGGCAACGCGGCGCGGGCTAGGTCGATCTCTTCGGCCATGGCGATCATCCGATCGTCCGACTGCGCAAGCGGCTCGGCGGTGTGCACCTCGCGGGTGCGCAGGTCGTAGGTGCCGGCGAAGCTGGCGGCGCGGCCGATCGGCCAGGTGACGGGCGCCGTGTCCAGCGCCAGGGTGTTGGCCACCTCGTCGAGCAACTCGAACGGGTCGCGCGCCTCGCGGTCCATCTTGTTGACGAAGGTGAGGATGGGGATGTCGCGCAGCCGGCAGATTTCGAACAGCTTGCGGGTGCGCGCCTCGATGCCTTTGGCGGCGTCGATCACCATCACGGCGGAATCGACCGCGGTCAGCGTGCGGTAGGTGTCCTCGGAGAAGTCCTCGTGGCCCGGTGTGTCGAGCAGGTTGAACACGCAGCCGCCGTATTCGAACGTCATCACCGAGGTGACGACGGAGATGCCGCGTTCGCGCTCGATGCCCATCCAGTCTGACCGGGTGCGCCGCCGCTCGCCCTTGGCCCGCACGTTGCCGGCAAGCTGGATGGCGCCGCCCGCGCGCAGCAGCCGCTCGGTGAGCGTGGTCTTGCCCGCGTCGGGGTGGGAGATGATGGCGAAGGTGCGTCGCCGGGCGATTTCTTCGGCTGGGGTCATGATTGCCTTTGTCTTCTGGGCCAGGTCATGCTGCGGCCGTGTGGGATCTGTCGGACATACGGGTGGACCTCGACCCGGCTCAGACCGAGCACCCCATCATTACAATCGAGATCGAGACACCTGCCGGTCTCCTGCTCCTGATGGCTGCCGTGAGCCAAGGACGTAGGAGCTTGACCCTGTCTGGCCTAAATATGGAAGGTGCGGTAGCCAATACCGTCGGCGGGGCCAATCTGTTGCGGCTCGCTCGGCTGATTATGGATGTGATGGATATCGATGAAATTGTCGTTGAGGGAGCAGTTAGAACATCTGGCGCAACGCCGGGCCGCACCCCGCGCCCTTTCCGGATCACCCGTCACCGTGAGACTTGAGGTCCCACGTGGTCACCGGTTGCCGCTGCGGATTACCATCATCAAGCTGCTGGGTGACCAGGGTGGCATGGGTGTTAAGCCCGCGTTCGATTTCCTCAACAATCGGCTCTTGGTTGAGTGCAATGTGATCGTGACCCTTCCGGGCGTCGAAAACCTGCCTGAACTTATAGAAGAACTCGCGAAAGCCGACGTGACCGCCACCGTGGTCGAGCCAGCCCTCGCAAAATAACCGTCAGCGCGAGTAGTACTCCACCACCAGGTTCGGCTCCATCTGCACCGGATACGGCACGTCTGACAGCTTGGGCGCGCGGTTGAACTTGCCCTTCATGGCGCGGTGATCAACGTCGAGATACTCCGGCACGTCGCGCTCCGTGCTCTGGGTGCTGTCCAGCACCACGGCGAGTTGCTTGGATTTCTCCCGCACCTCGATCTCGTCGCCGTCGCGGACCAGGAAGGAGGGGATGTTCACCCGCTTGCCGTTCACATGCACATGGCCGTGATTGATGAACTGGCGCGATGCAAACGGCGTGAGGGCGAATTTCAGGCGGTAAACCACCGCGTCCAACCGGCGCTCGAGCAGCTCGATCAGGTTTTCCGAGGTGTCGCCCTTCCGGCGCACTGCCTCGTCGTAGTATTTGCGGAACTGCTTCTCGCCGATGTTGCCGTAATAGCCCTTGAGCTTCTGCTTGGCCATCAGCTGGATGCCGAAATCGGTCGGCTTCTGCTTGCGGCGCTGGCCATGCTGGCCGGGGCCGTAATCGTGCTTGTTGATCGGGGACTTCGCCCGCCCCCAGAGGTTGACGCCAAGCCGGCGGTTGATCTTGAACTTGCTTTCAGTGCGCTTCGTCATGCGTGAGGCCAGCCCATTCTATGTCGCCCGCGTTGGAGCGTTGTTGCACCGGTAGTCCTTCGCGCACAGGCAAAGGCGGGCACAGAACCCAAAGTTCCGTCCACGTTCCCGGCAGTGGGGCGCGGGTTACGCCCGGCCCGGCGCCTTGTCAAACCGGGGCGAGGGCGGCATGACCCGGACATGATCAATCGTGGTGACATTCTCTGGCTCGGCATCGCTTCCGGCGTCACCGGGGGCATGATCGGCGGCCTGATGCTGGGCATCGGCATCGCCATGATGATCGAGGGCGTGTATGCGGGGCTGCTGCTGATCTGCGTCGGCGCGCCTTGTTCTGGCCTAATCGGCTGGCTGCTTGCCCGCCGCCTGGCGCGCCAAGTCTCGTAGCGTCAAGTCCCATGGCAAGGGGTCAGGCCGCCCCGGTTCGAAGCGCTGCGACCCGCACTCGCTCCAGGTGCACGATATAGGCGCCGCTGCCGGCAATGATGACAGCGCCCATGATCGTCCATCGACCCGGTTTTGCCCCGAACACCAGCAGGCCCAGCAGGGATGACCAGATCAGTTGTGCATAGCCGAGCGGCGCCAGTGCGGAGGCTGTGGCGTGCCGGTATGCCAAGACGGCGCACCATTGCGCCGACGAGGCCACTACGCCCACCACCACGCAGAGCGCCGCCGATTGCCAGGTGAGCGGCGCCAGAAAGGCGGGCAGGGCCGCCGACAGCATGATGAAGCCGCTGACCGCCGTCCAAGCAACGGTGACGCCCGAGTGGTCGACGCCCGCGAGGCGCCGGGTCACCAGCATGGCCATGCACCAGAAGAGGCAGGACAGCAGCACGAGCAGGGCCGCCGGGTGCAGCCCGCCGACGCCAGGGCGGATCACGATCAGCGTGCCGAGGAAGCCGACCAGCACCGCCGCCCAGCCCTGTGGCCGCACCACCTCTCCCAGCACCGGGATCGCCAGCAAGGTGATCAGCAGGGGCGTTATGAAGTTGATTGCGGTTGCCTCGGCGATGGGGAGCCGCCCGAGCGCCAGGATGAAGGTGATGGCGCTGCCGGCCACGCCCACACCGCGCAACACCTGCAGCGTGGGCCGGCGGCTGCGCAGCGAGCGCCGCGCTTGCAACAGCGGCGCCAGCGCCATGGCCACGAACACGCCATAGCGGATGGTGGCGAGTTCCACCGCAGGCACAGTTTGCGTAACATACTTGGCTATGACATCGGACGTGGAGAACAAAAAGCTAGCCGCCAGCATGAAGGCGGCGCCGCGCATGAAATTGTCTGGCATTTCGACCTGCCGCGATGGCGGTTGAAACGGGTTTAGCACCGCCATGCGCGGTTTGCACGGAAGTTATGACCATTTGGGGGCATCATGGGTTACAAGAGGCTTGTATGCCAGGCTGATTGATAGCAATGCGAAACATTCATCCTCGTCGCACGTTTTTGCTCGGGCGGGTATCGTAAAGCCGGCTTCGTGGGCGCATTGATTGCGTCCGGCGACGATGTTTGATCGTTGACCAACCAGGCCTTAACGCGTGCCTTTGCGGGATTTCGAGGGTAATGAAGATGCGCCAGTCGAACACGTTGCAGGCTGATTTCGAGCAGGCTGCCCCTTTCTTGGCCGATGAGGCGGATGACGTTTTCAGCCCTGGGATGCTGTCCCGCGCCAATGTGGCCTCTCTGCGCCGCCGGTTTACCGACGCCGAACCGTTTCCACATCTTGTGATTGACGGTTTGTTTCAGCCTCACTTCCTTGAGCGCGTCCTCGACGACTACACGGCCGGGTTCCACGACTGGGTTCACTATGACTCGGCGAACGAGATCAAGACCGGCACCCGCCCAAATGCCAAGCTTGGCCGCGGCAGCCAACGTTACTTCGATATCATCCATCGCGGTCAATTCGTTCAGTTTCTCAGCGCTGTGACCGGCATCGAGGGACTGCTTCCTGATCCAAGCTTGTTTGGCGGCGGCTTGCACAAGATCGAGCATGGCGGCCATTTCAGCCCGCATATCGACTTCAACAAGCACCCGGTCACATTGCTCGACAATCGTTTGGTTTTTATTACTTATCTGAACAAGAATTGGGATGCGTCCTATGGTGGTGCGCTTGAGCTATGGGACGTAAAGACGAAAACCTGCATGGAAGAGGTCGTGCCGGTATTTGGCCGCTCCATCCTGTTTGCGCACTCTGAGCTTAGCTTGCATGGCCATCCTAACCCGGTTGCGACGCCAGACCGACGCGCGCGCCGCTCCGTTGCCGCATACTTTTACACCAACAGTTCCCCTGCGTACGATGCGGCCACCGTCAGGACGACCCAGTTCCTGCAGCCCGTCCCGCGTTCGGAGTTGCGCACGAAGCTGGTCAAGGCTGGCCGCTACGTCTCCCCCATGCTGGTGGACGGCGTGCATCTTGCCGCCCGCGCCGGCAAGACGGTCATCCAGAGGCTGCGCAGTTGATCGCGAAAAACGGCAGGGCGACGCTTCGACAAACATCGTCACCGACACGGAGCGGCAGCAACACTTCGTTAAGCTTTCGCGGTTAGTCTCGCCCCCTGAGGTATCCGGTGGGGTTGGCGATGAGCGACGGGGCGCAAGGCATTGGCGCAGCAGGCGAGAAGCCGCATTCCCTCGATGACGATGACGCAGCCTTTTCTCCCGGCATGCTCTCGCGCGCCAACGTGGCAGCTCTGAACAAGCGATTTGTCCATGCGCAGCCATTCCCGCACGTGGTGATCGATAATCTGTTCACCCCTGCCTTTTTGGAGGATGTGCTGCAGGACTATTCGGCCGGCTTCCGAGATTGGGTGCACTATGACTCGGCCAATGAGGTGAAAACCGGCACCAGGCCGAATGCCAAGCTTGGCCGCGGCGCCCAACGCTATTTCGACAGGATCCACCGCGGCGCCTTCGTGCAGTTCCTGAGCGCCGTTTCCGGCATTGAGGGCCTCCTGCCAGACCCTAGCCTGTTTGGTGGCGGGCTGCATAAGATCGAGGTCGGCGGCCGATTTGCCACCCATGTCGATTTCAACAAGCATCCGGTGACCCGGCTGGACAACCGGTTGGTGTTCATCACCTATCTTAACAAAGGCTGGCAGCCGGATTGGGGCGGCGCGCTCGAATTGGGGGATTCGCGAACGCAACAATGCGTCGAGAAGGTGGTCCCAGTCTTCGGCCGCTCCATCCTGTTCGCCCACTCCCCGATCAGTCTGCACGGCCATCCGGACCCGGTCGCCTCACCCGACAAGCGTCCCCGGCGCTCGGTTGCCGCCTATTACTACACCAACAATCCATCGCTCACCGCGAGCGATGCCGTTGCGGGCACCGAGTTCCTGACGCCAATCGCCAAGTCTGCTTTGCATGTAAAGCTGTCGAAGATGGGTGATTACGTCTCGCCCATGCTGATGGACGGCCTACGCCTCGGTTTGCACACCGCCAAGAATCTCGGCCGGCGGCTGCGCGGCTAACCCTGGTCTGCCTCATCGGGGCGGCCCCGGCGCATTCGTCCGCGTGAAAGCTCGGCCACGATGCCGTGCAGGGTTCGCAGTTCCTGCGCCGTGACTTCGCCCCGTTCAAACAGGTGGCGAATGTTGCGAACCATACCTGGCCGCTTCGGCGCGTTGCGCAGAAAGCCGCAGGCGTCTAGCTCGGCCACCAGATGGTCAAGCATGCCATCCAGCGCCGCCTTGCTAGCGACTTCGGTTTCGTTCGTCATGAGAACGCGGCCCGGCGTTTGCTCGCTGGCGGTCCACCATTCGTAAGCCATCACCATCACGGCCTGAGCAAGGTTAAGCGACATGAAGGCGGGGTTGAGGGGGTAACGAACCAAGGTGTCGGCCGCCGCGATGTCGTCGTTGTCCAGTCCGGCACGCTCCGGGCCGAACAACAGGCCGCAGCGCAGCCGCCGCGCTGCCGCCTCGTGCAACGCTGCCGCAGCCGCGCGTGCCGTCATGACGGGCTTGATGATATGCCGCGGCCGGGGGCAGGTGGCGAACACGCGATGCAGGTCGCAGACTGCCTCGGCGACGGTCGCGTGCAAGGTCAGTTCGTCGAGGATGCGGTCGGCACCTGAAGCGGTGCGCCAGGCCCGCTCCTGGGGCCAGCCATCGCGTGGCGCCACCAGCCGCAGGTGGAACAGGCCGCCGTTTGCCATAGCGCGGGCGGCGGCGCCGATGTTGTCGGCGAGCTGCGGCCGCACCAGGATGACGACCGGGCTGCCGGCGATGGGTTCAAGCGCCGCGCCGCCATCCCGTCCGGTCAACGCCAGATCACCGGGTAGGATGCCTGGACAGCCATTGCCGCATCAGCCCCTCCTCGCGGGTTTGCGAGGCAATGATTTGGCGCGCGAGTTGCCGCATCACCGGGTCATGCCCGTAGGTCAACTCGACCCGGGCCATGTCGACCGCGCCCTCGTGGTGCGGCAGCATGCCTTGCGCAAAGTCGATGTCTGGATTTGACGTCAGCGGCTGGTTCATCGCCATCATCATTTTGCTCATCGCCTGTTGATAGGCGGCGGTGGCCGGCGTTTGCGCGGCGGCGGCGGCCGCCCAAGCACCGCAACCGGCCAGCAGTAGCAACCCGTATGTTAGCTTCATGCTCATCCTCTCAAATGCTGCGCCATGTGGTGCCGTCTGGCCCGTCCTCCAGTACCACGCCTTGAGCAGCGAGTTCAGCCCGGATGGCGTCTGCGCGGGCGAAGTCGCGGGCCTTGCGTGCTGTCAGGCGCTCCGCAATGGCCTGCTGCACCCGTGCCACGTCAGCGCCTTGGGTAAACCAGGCTGCCGGGTCGCGGGCCAGCAAGCCCAGCATCGCCCCGCCCGCGCGCAACCCAGCCGCGGCTACCCTGTCCCCGGCGAGCGCCGCGTCTGCCAACCCGTGCAGGTGGGAGATGGCAAGGGGCGTATTGAGGTCATCGCACAGCGCGTCAATCACCGCATCTGGCGGGCTGCTGGGTGCCAATCCTGAGCCGAGCGCGCGATAGAACCGGTCCAGCTCCCGCTTGCTCTCGTCCAAGGCAGCGACGGTGAAGTCGAGCGGGGCGCGGTAGTGCGTGCGCAGCAGCAGCAGCCGCGCCGCTTCGCCCGGCGCCAGCGCGAGCACGTCCCGCACAGTGGTGAAGTTGCCAAGCGATTTGGACATCTTTTGCCCCGCTACCCGCAGCAGCCCGTTGTGGAGCCAAATCCGCGCAAAGCTGCTGCCGGGAAAGGCGCAGCAGGATTGCGCGCGCTCGTTCTCATGATGCGGAAACAGCAGGTCCATCCCGCCGGCATGGATGTCGAAGCTGTCGCCGAGATAGGTGTGCGCCATGGCGCTGCACTCGATATGCCAGCCGGGCCGGCCGCGGCCCCAGGGGCTGTCCCAGCCTGGAAGTTCTGGCGGCGATGGTTTCCACAACACGAAATCGCCTGGATCGCGCTTGTATGGCGCCACATCGACCCGAGCCCCGGCCAGCAGTTCGTCCGGGCTGCGCCCAGACAGGCGGCCATACTCTGTATAGCTGGCCACCGCGAATAGAACGTGACCCTCCGCGGCGTAGGCATGCCCCCCGGCAATCAACCGCTCGATGATCGTCACCATCGCCCCGATATGCTCGGTGGCGCGGGGCTCCACGTCCGGCGGCCGCACGTCCAAGGCCGCCATGTCGGCATGAAAGTCAGTCAGAGTTCGCTCGGTGATGGCGCCAATCGGCACCCCTTCGGCAGCGGCCCTGGCGTTGATCTTGTCGTCGACGTCGGTGATGTTCCGCACATAGGTCACGCGCGGATAGAGATGCCGCAGCAGACGCACCAGCACGTCATTGACCACTTCCGGGCGTGCGTTGCCAATATGGGCCCGGTCGTAAACGGTGGGGCCGCAGGCGTAGAGCCGCACATGCGCTGGGTCGAGCGGCACGAGCGGCTCGCGGCGGCGGCTAAGGCTGTTATGGAGCGTGAGGATTGCCATCGGCTGCCGTTTTGGTGCAGCGCGCGGTGACTGACAATGTTTCTCATGCCACCCCATGTTGGGCGCGATTGACCCGAGGTGTTGTTGCGAGTAGGTCGCAATTACAACTCGGCAGTAATGGAGCATGCATCACGTGCCAAACGTCTTTGCCAAGTCACGCGTGGCCAAGCCGCGCGGCCTCGGCTGGAGGCGGTGGCTCGCCGTGTTCGGCCCCGGCATCGTCGTCATGCTGGCCGATACCGACGTGGGCAGCCTGGTCACGGCTGGGCAAAGCGGCGCCCAATGGGGTTACCGCCTGCTGCTGATCCAGGTGTTGCTGATGCCGATCCTCTACATCACGCAGGAACTCACGGTGCGGCTGGGTGTGTTCACCGGGCGCGGCCACGGCGAGTTGATCTGCCAAACCTTCGGCCGCTTCTGGGGCTGGGTGTCGGCGACCGGGCTCGCGGTGGCGACCGCGGGGGCGCTGCTGTCGGAGTTCTCCGGCGTGGCGGCGGTGGGCGACCTCTATGGCGTGTCGCGCTTCATCAGCCTGCCGCTCGCTGTGGCGGCGCTGATCGCCGTGGTGCTCACCGGGTCGTACCGCCGGGTTGAGCGGGCGGTGATCGTAATCGGATTGTTCGAGTTCGCGTTCTTCGTCGTGGCCTACACCGCGCATCCTTCGCTTGAGGTCATGGCGCGGGAAGCGGTCCGCATACCCTTTGCCGACACCGATTACCTGTTCCTGGTGGCCGCCAATATTGGCGCGGTGATCATGCCTTGGATGGTGTTTTACCAGCAGTCCGCGATCGCCGATAAAGGCCTGCGTCCGGACCATCTCGCCGCGGCGCGGTGGGACACCGCAATCGGGGCAGTGGTCACCCAGTTGGTGATGGCAGCGGCGCTGATCGCGTGCGCCGCCGTGCTCGGCACGCCGAACAAGCATGCCGCGCTCAACACCATCGGCGACATGGCCGCCACGCTCAGCCCGTTGCTCGGAATGGCGACGGCCAAGCTGGTGTTCAGCCTGGGCGTGCTCGGTGCGGGCATGGTGGCGGCGGTCGTGGCGTCGCTCGCGCTGGCTTGGGGCGTGGGCGAGGTGACCGGCTACCAACGTTCGCTCGAGCTGCCGCCGCGCCGTGCGAGCTGGTTCTATGGGGTGTACTGTGCCTGCATCGTGGCCGGCGCGGTGCTGATCGGGGTGTCGCCGGACCTGGTCGCGTTGAACGTGGATGTTCAGGTGATGAACGCCTTCCTGCTCCCGCTGGTGTTGTTCTTCCTGGTGGCGCTGGCGCTGCGCGCGCTGCCGCCGGCGATCCGGCTGCAAGGTGCCTACAAGTGGGTGGTGATCGCGGTGCTAACGGTGACGACGGCGTTTGGCGTTTACGGTGGTTTGGCGGGCGCCGGGCTGTTCTAGAGCATGTTCCGTTCACTCGCGTTCACTCCACAAGCTCTAGCTCGTTGTTTTGCGAGCATCTTCACCCGATCAGACGATTCTGTCTGATCAGGATCTGCTCTAGCGTGCAAGCTGCGTGCGTGGAGCGGCGATTTGGCCGCGCACGGTCGTGCCGCTGTGGCCGGGCCGAAGCCGCGCTGCGTCTCAGGCCGTCGACCGGGGCAGCGGGCCGTCGGTTTGCAGGCCGTGCCATGCAAGCACCGTGTCTGCCAGGAACGCCATCAGCGATGCAATGGTGAAGCTCAGCGCGCCGCCAAACAGCCAGAGCAGGATGCTGCTGGTGTCGGTGTCGCGCAGGGTCACCAGGAAGAGGGTGAAGGCTGCCCCGCAAGTGCCCGCGCCGCCAAGCGCCAGGAACGCAACCGCAATGTCCAAAGCGACCCGGCGTTGCGCCAGCCGCCGGAGATGGCGCAGCAGTCGCGCCGCATCGCCAGGGGCAAGCTCGCCGCGCATCATCTCGCTGACATGGGAGTAATGGTCTGACACGCGGGCCAGCCGTTGGTTGAACACGTTGAGCAGCGTGCCGATGCCAGATAAGAAGAAGATTGGCGTCAAAGCCGTTTGGATGATGTGGGTGACGCTGTCGGCGCCGATTTGGGGCCCGTCCAATCAGCTTTGCGCCACCAGCAAGCGCTCCACCACCCGCGCCCGGCCAATCAGCGGCAGCAGCCCGCGCATTTCCGGCCCGCGCTCCTCGCCGGTCAACGCCAGCCGCAGCGGGTGGAACAGGGCGCGGCCCTTGCGACCGGAGGATTGCTTCAGCGCCTCGGTCCAGGTCGTCCAGACATCCTGTGTCCACGGTTCCGGCGGTAGCAGCGACAGCGCCTCCTTGAGGAACCCCGCCTCACCCTCAATCACCGGCGCGATGATGGTGCCAGCCAGTACATCCCACCACCCGCGTGCCTCGTTCAGCAGGTCCAGGTTGCCGCGCACCGCCTCCCAAAACGCCGGGGTCGCGCCCGGTGGCAGCCGGTCCTGCACCGCCTCGAAGGCATAGCCCTGCAGCACCCGGCGGTTCAGCGCCAGCAGCTGCCGGATGTCGAACCGCGGCGACGAGCGCGAGAACCGGCTGAGATCGAACCCGGCAGCAAGCCCCGGCAAATCCGATGCAACCGGGTCATCCGCCGTGCCAAGCCGGGCGAGGTAGGCGGTGATCGCCGCCGGCTCCACGCCGTCCTGACGCAGGCTGCGCAATGAGAGCCCGCCGGTGCGCTTGGAGAGCTTGCCGCCGTCATCGGCCACCAGCAGCGGCAGGTGGGCGAACCGGATTGCCGCCGGATCGCCGCCCAGCGCCGACCAGATGTCGAGCTGCACGGCGGTGTTGGTCACGTGATCCTCGCCGCGGACGATGTGGGTGATGCCGGTTGCCAGGTCGTCGACCACGGAGGTGAAGGTGTAAAGCGGCGTGCCGTCGGCGCGGACCAGCACCGGGTCGGAGATGGTGGGCAGCCGCACCTCACGGTCGCCCAGCACGAGGTCCTGCCAGCGGACCGCGCCGTCGGAGAGGCGGAAGCGCCAATAGGGCTGCTTGCCCCCCGCTTCGGCCGCCGCGCGCTGTTCCGGGGTGAGTTTCAGCATCGCGCGGTCATACACAGGCGGCAGGCGGCGGCGCAGGCGCTGGTCCCGCTTGGCCTGCAGCTCGGCCTCGGACTCGAAGCAGGGATACAGCCGCCCCGCCGCCTCAAGCTTGCGAGCGGCCTGCTCGTAGGAGGCAAGCCGGTCGGACTGGCGGAAGCTGTCGTCCCAGGTGAGGCCGAGCCAAGCGAGATCCTGCTCGATGGCGGCGGCGAACTCGGGCCGGTTGCGCCCTGCATCGGTGTCATCGAGCCGCAGCAGGAAGCGACCGCCGTGGCGCCGCGCCAGCAGGTAGTTGGCCAGCGCTGCCCGCGTGTTGCCGACATGCAGGTAGCCGGTGGGGGAAGGGGCAAAGCGCAGTTTCATTGGGCGTCGTTAAATCGCGGGAAGCGTTGGCGCTAGTGGCTCGCAGAGCGAAGTGTCGGATATTCCGCTCAACGCCCGTCCCAGCGTCACGCAGGAAGTCTGCAGCGGGGTGAGCAGCGCATGCGGCCGCGGCGGGCGCATGCGCATGGCAGGGGAGGCGATGCTGAGCACCGCGATCACCTCTCCAAGGGCGTCGCGCACCGGCGAGCTCACCGAGACCGCGCCCTCGGCGATTTCATGCGTGGTGATGAGCCATTCGCGCTGGCGGATACGGCCGAGTTCGGCTTCCAATACCGCCGGGTCGGCTCGCGTGCCGGACCCGAGCCGGACGAGCCGGCCGGTTTTCACCGCCCGTTGCAGCGGCTCGGGCGCAAAGGCCAGCAGCAGCTTGCCAGGCCCTGCAAGCAGCGGGGTGCGGTCACCGGCGCGGGCATAGGTTTGCGTGTTGGCCAGCCCGGGCTTCACCGCCACGGTTTCACATTCCTGGCCGTCACGCACGGCGAGGTAGACGCTATCGCCACTGCTTTCCGCCAAGTCTGCCATGACTCGCGCGGCGGCAAATGGGATGGCGCCCTGGCGGTGAGCCGCCCGCGCCACCAGCAGCCAACCCGCTCCCAGCTGCCAGGCGCCGCGTTGGGCCCGCTGGCTGGCCAAACCGCGAGCCTGCAGGGTACGCAAGATGCGGAATGCGCTGACGCGGGTGCAATTGGCTTCTTTCGCCAGATCGGTCAGCGTGGCGGGGCCGAGGCGTGCGAGCGCGGCCAGCACGTCCATGGTACGTTCGACCGCAGCAATGCCATAACTTGGAGGCGTGAGTGTCATGGCGCCTTCGTCAGGCAGCATCCAGCCTCGTATTTTGCCCGCCCCTTCCGGTCAGTGGACTGACAGCATACTTACGCCCTCGTTCGATTCTCAATGGGGCAGCCAAGCTCGGGCTTGATGGGGTGAGCGCGAGCTCGGGCTTGATGGGGTGAGCGCAAGCTCGGGCTTAATTGGCTGAGCGCAAGCTCGCGCTTGTTCCCGCCGGGCGGCTGGGCTAACACCGCCCGCTTGTGGCCGGGCGCGAGCGGGCGTGGTGAAACTGGTAGACACGCCAGATTTAGGTTCTGGTGGCGCAAGCCGTGGGGGTTCAAGTCCCTTCGCCCGCATCCGCCCCCGGCCGAGGGGTTTTCCAAGCCGACTACCGAGGATTTATCCGCCAGATGCAGGTCACTGAAACCCTCTCCGAGGGGCTAAAGCGCGGCTTCACCGTTGTCGTCCCTTCAACCGACATTGAAGGCAAGCACACCGCCAAGCTTGCCGAGCTGAGCAAACAAGTCCGCCTGCCTGGCTTCCGGCCGGGCAAGGTGCCGGAGCGCATCGTCCGCCAGCGTTATGGCACGGCCGTGTTGGCTGAAGTGGTTGAAGATAGCGTCAACGAAGCGACGCAGCAGGTCCTATCCGACCGCGGTTTGCGCGCCGCCACCCAGCCGAAGGTGGACGTCAAGTCCGCTGACGCCGCAATGCAGGCGGTCCAAGACCTCGAATTCACCGTCGAGGTGGAGCTGCTGCCCGAAATTACCCCGCCCGATTTCAGCACCGTGTACCTGACCCGCCTCCGCGCGGAGCCAAGCGCTGAGGAGATCGACAAGACGCTTGCCAACCTGGCGCAGCGGCAGCGCTCGCTTGACGCGGTGGAAGAGCCCCGGCCGGCCGCCAAGGGCGACTTTCTGACTGTCGACTACACCGGCCGCATCGACGGCACCCCGTTTCCAGGCGGCGCGGGCACCGATGTCGATATCGAGGTGGGGGGATCGGGCTTCATTGCCGGTTTCACCGAGCAAGTCGAAGGGATGCAACCGGGCGAAACCCGCATCATCGACGTAAGCTTCCCCGAGGACTACGCTACCGCCGACCTGGCTGGTAAGGCAGCCCAGTTCGAGATCGTGGCCAAGGCGCTCAAAACCGCTTCCGTTCCGGCGATCGACGACGCCCTGGCCGACAAACTGGGGTTTGACACCGTGGACGACCTGCGCGGCGCATTGACCCGGCAGATGCAGCGCGAGTTCGACCAGATGAGCCGAATGCGCATCAAGCGGGATTTGCTCGACCGCCTGAGCAAGCTCGCGGATTTCGCGGTGCCTCCAAGCATGGCTGACGCCGAGTTCGTGCAGATATGGCAACGCGTGGCAGCTGACCGGAAGGCGGGCCAGGAGGACGCTGAGGACAAGGGCAAGGACGAGGAGACGCTCAGGAGCGAGTACCGGGCCATCGCCGAGCGCCGGGTTCGTTTAGGATTGCTGCTGGCCGAAGTGGGGCGCAGCCAGGGGGTCACGGTCACATCCGAGGAAATGACCCAGGCCATGCGCGCCGAGGCCATGCGATACCCTCAGCAAGCGGCAGAGGTGATGGAGTTCTTCCGCAAAACGCCGCAGGCGGCGGAGCGGCTGCGCGGCCCGGTTTTCGAGGACAAGGTGGTGGACTACATCCTCGACCAAGCCACCGTCGAGGAGCGCGTGGTGACTGGCGACGAGTTGGCCGCCGAGCCAGAGGACGCTACTCCCAGCGTGCCTGATGCGGCTGCTGGCGATGCGGCCGCTGGATGACCAGGTTGCCGCGTCTGGATTCAGCCTGGTGACACTCCATTTACACCATCACGGTTATGTTCGGTGCGCTGCACCATCGTTGATTGAGGAACCTTGTCCATGAGGGATCGCCATCCTGCCGAAACCTACGGCTCCCTTGTCCCCATGGTGGTCGAGCGGCTGGCGCGCGGCGAGCGCGTGGCCGACATCTACTCGCGCCTGCTCACCGAGCGTATCATTTTTTTGACTGGGCCGGTGTATGACGACCTGAGCGCCTCCATTTGCGCCCAATTGCTGTTCCTTGAGAGCGAAAACCCGGGCAAGGACATCTCGTTCTACATCAACAGCCCTGGCGGAGTGGTGTCGGCCGGCTTGGCTATCTACGATACCATGCAGTACGTGCGCAGCCCGGTGAGCACGGTCTGCATCGGCCAGGCCGCATCGATGGGGAGCTTGCTGCTCTGCGCCGGCGCGAAGGACAAGCGCTATGCGCTGCCGAACGCCCGCATTATGGTGCACCAACCGTCCGGCGGAGCGCAGGGACAGGCGGCCGACATCGAAATACAAGCGCGTGAAATTCTGGCGTTGCGTCGCCGCTTGAACGACATCTATGTGAGGCATACGGGGCAAGCGCTTGACGTCATCGAACGCAAGCTGGAGCGCGATAGCTTCATGTCGGCCGAGGAGGCTCGTGATTTCGGCCTGGTTGACACGGTGGTAGAGAGCCGGCCGGTTCCTATCGATCCGCTGAAGTCCTAGGACGGAGGCGTTGCGGCTTGGTTTAGGTGTTGTTGTTCTGTCACATAGCGGGCTTGTTTCCATTTATGAGCGGGAGCTAAGCTTCCTAAGGGTCTCCGGCGGCGCTGGGGTGGAGTGTTCATGACCAAGAGCGGCGACACGAAGAATACTCTTTATTGTTCGTTCTGCGGCAAGTCGCAGCACGAGGTTCGCAAGCTGATCGCGGGGCCAACGGTCTTCATATGCGATGAATGCGTCGAACTATGCATGGATATCATTCGTGAGGAGCATAAGACCCACCTCGTCAAGTCCCGCGACGGGGTGCCGACCCCAAGAGAGATTTGCAAGGTGCTGGACGACTACGTCATCGGCCAGAGCCATGCCAAGAAGGTGCTCTCGGTTGCGGTGCACAACCACTACAAGCGGCTCGCGCACGGGGCCAAAAACAACGACATCGAGATTGCTAAGTCTAACATCCTGCTGGTAGGGCCCACCGGCTCTGGGAAAACTTTGCTTGCTCAGACGCTTGCCCGCATTCTGGACGTGCCGTTTACCATGGCCGATGCGACCACGCTGACCGAGGCGGGCTATGTTGGCGAGGATGTCGAGAACATCATCCTCAAGCTGCTACAAGCCGCCGACTACAATGTGGAGCGGGCACAGCGCGGCATTGTCTATATCGACGAGGTCGATAAGATCAGCCGCAAGTCCGACAACCCATCGATCACGCGCGACGTCTCGGGCGAGGGCGTGCAGCAGGCGTTGCTCAAGATCATGGAGGGCACGGTCGCGTCCGTTCCGCCGCAAGGTGGCCGCAAGCATCCGCAGCAGGAGTTCCTGCAGGTCGACACCACCAATATCCTGTTCATCTGCGGCGGTGCGTTTGCCGGGTTGGAGAAGATTATCGGTGCGCGCGGGAAGGGCTCGGGGATCGGCTATGGTGCGGACGTGCGCTCTCCGGATGAGCGGCGTACCGGGGCCATCCTGCGCGACGTGGAGCCGGAAGACCTACTGCGTTTTGGGCTGATTCCCGAGTTCATCGGACGCTTGCCGGTGGTCGCCACACTCGAGGACCTGGACGAAGGCGCCCTTGTGGAGATCCTCACCAAGCCGAAGAACGCCCTGGTCAAGCAATATGGCCGCTTGTTTGAGATGGAAGGCGTTAAGCTTGCCTTCACGGAGGATGCGCTAAAATCGGTCGCGACGCGGGCGATCGCGCGTAAAACAGGCGCGCGCGGGCTCCGTTCGATTATGGAGGCGATCCTACTGTCAACCATGTTCGATCTGCCGGGGTTGGACAGTGTGGAGGAGGTCGTCGTCAACCGCGAGGTGGCCGAAGGGCGTGCCAACCCGCTGTTCACGTATGGTAAGGAGCGTGCAGAAGGCGCCTAACCCGCCAACCGTGCCTCTCGCACCCGTTTTCAAGATCTTGGCTGCCGGTCAGCTTGTGACGATATGAAGTCTGGTAGACGGGTTTTTACCAATCGGTAGGATCGGGCGTGCCGGATTGGGCGCTCTAGTCCTGACTGTCCAGAAGGAGGTCTGTATGCCCGAGCCGGAAAAGTCGCGCCCTGTGTCTGACGCTATGGCCGTGTTGCCGTTGCGGGACATTGTGGTGTTCCCGCACATGATCGTGCCGCTGTTTGTTGGCCGTGAGAAGAGCGTTCGCGCGCTTGAGGCGGTGATGAAGGATGATAAGCAGATCCTGCTTGTCGCCCAGAAAAACGCCGCGCAGGACGAACCCACGGCTGACGATATCTTCCGGGTCGGCACCGTGTCGACGATCCTGCAATTGCTGAAGCTGCCGGACGGCACGGTGAAGGTGCTGGTGGAAGGCGGCCGCCGCGCGCGGATCACCTCCTTTAAGGAAACGGACGCCTATTTCGAGGCCTACACGGATCCCTTGCCGGATCAAGAGACCGATAAGAAGGAGCTTGACGCGCTGGGCCGGACGGTAATCAGCCAGTTTGAACAATATATCAAGCTCAACAAGAAGATCGCACCGGAAGTGCTTGTTTCCTTGAACGGTATCGATGAGCCAACCAAGCTGGCCGATACCGTGGCTGCGCACCTGAACCTCAAGATTGCGGAAAAGCAGGAGTTGCTGGAGATCGCTCCGGTGGGCGAGCGCCTGGAGCGGGTGTTCGGCCACATGGAGTCTGAGATCGGCGTATTGCAGGTGGAAAAGCGCATCCGCAACCGCGTCAAGCGGCAGATGGAGAAAACCCAGCGCGAGTACTACCTCAACGAGCAACTCAAGGCCATTCAGAAGGAATTGGGCGAGGGCGAGGACGGCAAGGACGAGACGGCCGAACTCGAAGATCGCATCAAGAAGACCCGCTTCAGCAAGGAAGCTCGCGACAAGGCCACGGCGGAGCTGAAGAAGCTGCGCACGATGAGCCCGATGTCGGCCGAGGCCACGGTGGTTCGCAACTATCTTGATTGGATGCTGACGATTCCTTGGAAGAAGCGGTCCAAGGCGCGCAATGACGTCGCCATCGCCAAGCAGGTGCTGGACGATGACCACTATGGGCTGGAGAAGGTCAAGGAGCGTATCCTTGAGTATCTCGCGGTGCAGGGTCGGTCGCCGAAAATCCGTGGTCCGATCTTGTGCCTGGTCGGCCCGCCGGGCGTGGGGAAGACGTCGTTGGGCAAATCCATCGCACGGGCCACTGGCCGTAACTTCGTCCGTATGTCGCTTGGCGGCGTGCGTGATGAGGCCGAGGTACGCGGTCACCGGAGGACCTATATCGGCTCGATGCCGGGCAAGGTGATCCAGGGCATGAAGAAGGCAAAGACGTCGAACCCACTGTTTTTGCTCGATGAAATCGACAAGTTGGGCGCGGATTGGCGGGGTGACCCCTCGTCGGCACTGCTTGAGGTGCTGGATCCTGAGCAGAACGCCACCTTCGCCGACCATTACCTCGAGGTCGATTACGACCTGTCGGACGTGATGTTCATCACCACCGCGAACAGCCTACGCATGCCCCAGCCGCTGCTTGACCGCATGGAGATCATCCGCATCCCCGGCTACACCGAGGATGAAAAGGTTGAGATCGCCAAGCGCCACCTGGTTGCCAAGCAGAGCGCAGCCAACGGGTTGAAGCTCGAGGAGTGGTCGATCCAGGACGACGCGATGCGCGACCTGATCCGTTACTACACCAGGGAAGCCGGGGTCCGCGCGCTTGAACGGGAGATTGCCAAGCTGGCGCGTAAGGCGGTCATGGAAATCGTGACCAAGAAGGCGAAGAAGGTCAACTTCACGCGCAAGAACCTGGAGAAGTTCGCGGGGGTCCGGGTGTACCGCTACGGCGAGACCGAGGCCGAGGATATGGTTGGCGTGGTCACCGGCCTTGCCTGGACTGAGGTGGGCGGCGAAATCCTGACCATTGAAAGCGTGCTGCTGCCGGGCAAGGGCAACCTCAAGTATACCGGCAAGCTGGGTGACGTCATGCAGGAGAGCGTGTCGGCGGCACTCAGCTACGTTCGCAGCCGCGCTCCCACGTTCGGCATCAAGCCGACGCTGTTTGAGAAGCGGGATATCCACGTTCACGTGCCGGAGGGGGCAACGCCCAAGGACGGGCCATCGGCCGGCGTGGCAATGGCGACCAGCTTGGTCAGCCTGATGACCGGCATCCCGGTGCGCCGCGATATCGCCATGACCGGCGAGATCACGCTGCGCGGCAGGATTCTGCCGATTGGCGGATTGAAGGAGAAGATGCTGGCGGCGTTGCGCTCAGGAATTACCACCGTGTTCATTCCCAAGGACAATGAGAAGGACCTGGCGGATATTCCTGACAACGTGAAGAAGAACCTCAAGGTGGTCGCCGTGGCCCATGTGGACGACGTGATCGCCAGGGCCGGGGCGCGCACGCCCTAGCCAAGCGAAGGGGCGGAGCCGCCGCACCCGGGGGCCCCGCCATCGCCGCCGGCTGCGGCGTCGCTGCCACATTAGCCACGGCTAAGCGCCCGGTTCCGCCTGTCGGAACCGGGATTACCCTGTTCCTGCGATTGGCGGACTGACTATTATATGCTTCGTTGGTCAGCCAAAACATTGACCATCGCAAGCTGCTTTGGTCGGATGCAGCCAAGTACGGGAGCAGTCGCCACGTGAGCAACACCATGAACAAGCTTGACCTTATCGCCGCGGTGGCCGAGGAGGCTGACATGCAAAAGGCCGCGGCAACCCAGGCGGTCGAGGCAGTGTTTGCGGCGATTGAGCGGGCGTTGAAAAGCAAGCAAGAGGTGCGCCTGACTGGCTTTGGCAGCTTCGTCGTGACGGAACGTAAGGCGACCAAGGGGCGGGACCCTCGCACGGGCGAGCCGCTCGATATTCCTGCCTCAACCTCGGTGCGCTTCAAGCCGGGCAAGGCGTTGAAGGACGCGGTAAATTAACTTGGATTGGGGCGGTTAGCTCAGCGGTAGAGCGTCTCGTTTACACCGAGAGGGCCGGCGGTTCGAACCCGTCACCGCCCACCAATTTGGCTTCGATCTTGGCTCATTCGATGCTTGTGGCACAGCCAGGGTCAACCGATTGGATCAGTCGAACCCACACTTGACCGTGGCGCTTGACCCTCTTACACCGCGCCACCTGTTGCGGGTGTAGCTCAGTTGGTTAGAGCGCCGGCCTGTCACGCCGGAGGTCGCG
>CAXTRX010000014.1:0-33264 GCA_964246785.1 uncultured Acetobacteraceae bacterium
ATCCCTCCCTGTTCGAGCCCGCAACGCTGCTGCTGTTGACGCCGCTTTGCATCGTCGGCGCGATCATTGGCATGCAACTGCTGGTGACGCTGGGGGTCACGGCCAATACGGCGATCGTGGGCGCGTTGGTGGCGATGGGGTTGGCCCGGGTGCCATTGCCTGGGTTTGCCCGCTACCGCTCGATCCACGTGCAGAATTTGGCTCAGAGCGCGATTTCGGCCGCTACCTTCGGTGCGGGCAATAGCCTGCTCCTGCCGATCGGCATCCCGTTTTTGCTCGGACGATCCGACCTGGTGCTGCCGCTGCTGGGTGGCGTGGCGTTGGCCATGCTGGTGGACGCGACCATGCTCTACCGGCTGTTTGGCTCGCGGGCATTCCCGGCGGACGCCGCTTGGCCCCCGGGCGTGGCCGCGGCGGAGGCGATCCGGGCAGGCGACCAGGGCGGCAGCCGCCTGCTGCTGCTGGGCGGGGGCGTCGTGGCCGGGGTGGTCGGCACGGGGTTGTTGGGCGTACCGATGTCCGCGTTTGGGGTGGCGTTCATCGGCAATGTGTGGGCGCTTGCCATGTTTGGTGCCGGGCTGCTGTTGCGCGGCTATTCCAAGTCGCTGCTGTCCGGCTACGACGTGGCAGCCGCCTACATTCCGCACGGGCTGATGATCGGGGCCGGCTTGGTGGCGCTGGTGCAAGTGGCTGCGGTGATGCTGCGGCAGCGTTCGGGGGTCTGGGGCGAGCTTGGGCCGGGCATGATGTGTGCGTTCATCGTCTATGCCGCCTTTGCCGCGCTCGTGCATGAGCTGATCGTAGGCTTGGCAGCGATGCATTCCGGTTGGTTTCCCGCCTTCGCCGTGGCGCTTATTACGCTGATCATAGGCATGCTGATCGGCTTTCCCTCGACGTCCCTGGCGCTGCTGGTCGGCTTCTCGGCGGCGACCGGTCCGGCTTTTGCCGACATGGGCTACGATCTCAAGGCTGGGTTCATGCTGCGCGGCCAGGGTTTAGACCCGGCGTTCGAGCGGGCCGGGCGTTTGCAGCAGTACCTTGCCGCTCTGTTTGCTTTCGCGATTGCGGCAGTTGTGGTGCTGGTTTCGTATCGTGGCTACTTTGCCGCCAACCTGGTGGCGCCGGTGGCCAAGGTTTATGTGGCGACCATCAAGGCAGGTGCTGCGCCCGGCGTTGCCCGTCAGCTTGCGATTTGGGCGGTTCCAGGCGTGCTGCTGCAGGCCTTGGGCGGGCCGAAGCGGCAGCTTGGCGTGTTGTTTGCGACCGGAATGCTGCTGCTGGCTCCGGCGGCTGGCTGGGCTGTTTTGGTGGGGGTGGCAACCCGGCTGGTTTATCGCCGCGTGCGCGGTCCGGCCGCGGTGAGCGAGATGGAGGTGTTTGCTGGCGGTGTCATTGCCGGAGACGCGCTCACCGGCTTTACGACCGGCGTTCTGGCCACCCTGCGGCGCTAGGAGATTGTAAACCGGGGATCGATTGACGACATCGTTGCCGGTTGAGACGGGGGACGATCGATGTATGCTTACACTGGGGCCGTTGACGGACGCGACCTGCATGCAACGCTACGTCGCTTGCGCCAGGTGGCGTGGCTGGTGGATGGGGCATTTCGCATTCCTGGCCTGCGATTTCGCTTCGGGCTGAACAGCCTCATCGGCCTGGTGCCAGGGGGTGGCGACGCTATCCTCGGCATGATTTCGCTTTACATCGTCTATGAGGCCTACCGGCTGGGCGTTCCGCGCTCGAAGTTGCTGCAAATGGTGGGCAACATTGGTTTGGAGGTTGTGGGCGGCAGCGTTCCAATCTTGGGCGACTTGTTTGACATGGCGCTGAAAGCCAATTTGCGGAACATAGCGATTTTAGAGCGGCATTTCGGTATGCGTTAAGCTTTGGTTCAGCTTGGTGGCCTATGGTCGTGCCATGCGCTGGTTCCTGCTTGTTTTGTGTTGTTTGAGGCCGGCTTTTGCAGCGCCGCTCCTGCCAAGCTGTGGACCGGCCTTAGACGGTCAGGTCTCGGAGTCTGGATGCCGCTGCCGTCACGAGCAAGCCTCGCAGCTATCGGCGCAGCCTGCTGGCTGGCGTTGGAGCTGCGACCTTTTGCGAGGGAGCCCTCCGGCTACGACATCTTCGGGTTCAACGTCCTTTGACTCAATGCCATGGGGTTCGTCGCAGCTTCCGCAAGCGAGCGTGCCAAACGCGATTTTGGTGCGGCCGGGACAAGACTTTAGTCCCGCCTACTAAGGCGGCCACTTGTCCCGGTCAGTGGTAACGAAGGGCTGCCAACACGGCCTGGAAACAGGCTTGCAATCAGGCCATTGAAACGCACACTAATTTCTTGTGCGGCGCACAAAAGCCCTTGCAACCATCGCGGCGCAATGGTTGTATGATCCCGCAGTTGCGCTTTGCGCGCTGTTTCTTGGACGTTTCCTCCCTAAACTTGCGGCATCGAGAGGTGCCGCACTCTTTTCACCTCATTGGTTCGGTGTCAACGTAAAGTTGACGCCATATACGTCAGAAACGCAGGTTCGTTCACGCCGGAATAACTTGCGCATCAACAAACTGACCGCGCCCTGACGGCTTCGAGCGCTGGGGGACGTTTTGCGCCGTGAGCAGGGTGATGGTCCTGGGCAATGCCGGCGTCGACATCTCGATGTCAGTATCGCGCCTGCCACGATCGGGTGAAACGCTGGTTGCGACGGCAATGGCGCGCATGCCGGGCGGGAAGGGGCTGAACCAGGCGGTGGCCGCGCTTCGGGCTGGAGTGCCAGTGCATTTCCTAGCACCCGTCGGAAGCGATGCAGACGCTGAGATCATCCGCGCACTGCTCACTGCCGAAATCGGCAGCGCTTGGTTCACCCTAACTCCAGTGTCGGCCGCAACTGATCTCTCTATGATCTGTGTGGACGCGGCGGGCGAAAACACCATCGTAAGTCGTTGCGCCTCTGCTGACGCGATCACTCCGGAGGTCGCAGCAAGGTATGGCGCCACGGTCCACTCCGGCGACGTGTTTTGCGTTCAGGGCAATCTTTCGCTTGCGACTACGCTTGCCGGCGTTGACGCCGCGCGGGCGAATGGTGCGCGGATCGTATTCAATGCAGCCCCACTGCGATGGGACGCGCGAGCTCTGCTCGGGCACTGTGCAGTCGTGGTGGTAAACCAGGGCGAGGCCGCAGCGATCACCGGGCTGACCGAGCCGGCCGCTGCCGCTGGCGCGCTCTACGAAGCTGGAGCGGAGGTGGCGATTGTCACACTTGGCGCCGCAGGCTGCGTTTGGGCTAACGCTGCTGGCCGGCATAGCCGCGCCGCCGCGCCTGCCTTGGTCGCGGACACGACGGGAGCGGGGGATACGTTCTGTGGCGTGCTTGCCGCCGCTTTGACGATGGGTCGCGATATGGGACCGGCGATAGAGGCTGCGGGTCGCGCTGCGGCAATCACGGTTTCCCGAGCCGGCGCGTTCGCCGCGCTGCCGACCCGCGCAGAGCTGTTCTGGTTTTAGGAGGCGCCGCGCTTTGACATCGCATCATGTTGCCGCCGTGGCGCGCTGAACCCCACCTTGCGAGGTTGAGCGGGCGCTCAGCCTGCAAGCAGCGTTTCCAACGTGGCATCGCGATCAAACAATCGCAGCAGTAGGCGCGCCGCCTGCCCCCGCTCGCTGGTAAGCTCCGGATCCCGGTTTAGCAGGACGGCCGCATCCTGATGGGCGACGCGTAACATGCTCTCTTGCGCCTCGAAATTCGAAAGCCTGAACTCTGGCAGCCCAGACTGCCGCCTGCCCAGCAGGTCGCCGCCGCCACGTAGCCGAAAATCCTCGTCTGCGATCACGAAGCCATCGTCGGTATCACGCAGCAGCAACAATCGCTGCCGGGCCGTGGTGGTCAGGTGGTCATCGTGCAGCAAGAGGCAGTAGCTTTGCGCGGCGCCACGCCCAACCCTGCCGCGCAACTGGTGGAGCTGGGCGAGCCCGAAGCGTTCGGCATGCTCAATCACCATGACGCTTGCGCCGGGCACGTCGACACCGACCTCGATAATGGTGGTTGCAACCAGCAGGCGGCTCTGCCCGGCGGCAAACCCGGCCAGTGCCGCATCCCTGGTGGCGTTGTCCTGTTGGCCATGCGCCACGACAACGCACGGGCCGAAGCGGGCGCGAAGGTCGGCAAAGCGGGCTTCGGCAGCGGCCACGTCAAACGCCATGCTCTCCGCGACGAGCGGACAGACCCAATAGACCTGCTCGCCCCGGGCCAGGGCACGCCCGATGCCCTCAACCACCCCTTCAAGGGTGGCTAGGGAATGCAAGCTGGTGCGGATTGGTTGGCGATTGCCCGGCTTCTCCAGCAAGCGGCTGACATCCATTTCTCCCCATTGAGACAGCAGCAGCGTGCGCGGGATCGGGGTGGCCGTCATCACTAGCAAATCCGTCCGGTCGCCCTTGTCACCGAGCATGGAGCGTTGCTCGACGCCGAAGCGGTGTTGCTCGTCGATGACGGCCAAACCGAGGTCACGGAACTCGACTGGAGTTTGGAACAACGCATGGGTACCAACGATGAGCGGGAGCCGCCCATTGGCAAGAGCGAGCAAGAGGTTGCGCCGCGCCGCGCCCTGGACCGACCCGGTCAGCAGGCCGACCGGGCAAGGTGCCAGCCGCTCGAGGGTGCGTAGATGCTGCTTGGCCAATACCTCGGTGGGAGCCATCAGGGCTGCCTGGGCTCCCGCTTCCACCGCGGCGAGCATTGCCATTACCGCGACGAGCGTTTTGCCGCTGCCCACGTCGCCCTGCAGCAGCCGGATCATGCGGCGGGGCGCGGCCAAGTCGGCACTTATCTCTGCCAGGGAATTTTTCTGGCTTGCGGTCATGGGAAAGCCAAACCGGCGCAATGCCTCTGCCTGCAGTGCGCCCCCGCCTTTGATCGAGCGGCCCGGCCGCTCCCGCTGCCGCAACTTAATGCAGCCGATGGTGAGCTGATGGGCCAGCATTTCGTCGTATTCCAGCCGGGCTCGCAGCGTGGCCGGAGGCGGCTCGGCGGGGGCCTGCAAGCCTATCAGCGCGGCCTGGAAACTTGGCCACTCGTACCTTCGCAGCATAGCTGGATCATGCCACTCGGGCAGCGCTGGTACGCGCGCGACGGCGGTAGCCATGGCGGCCCGCAGCTCGCGAGCGGACAGGCGTGCGGTCATTGGCCACACTGGGTCGATCGCTGGCACGCTGCTGGCGTCGGCGCCCGGCACCGTATAGGCTGGATCTCGCATTGAGAGGCGGCTGCCAAATTCCTCCACTCGGCCATTGACCACCCAAGCCGTACCGGCTGGCGCCCGGATGATGCTGCTGAGCCGCTGCTTGTTCCAGATCGCCAGCTCGGCGAACGCCGTGCCGTCCGTGACGCGAATACGCCAAGGATGGTTGGGCTTGCTGGGTGGTTCAGAGCCGGCGAGTTCGACCGCCCAACTGGTCACCTGGCCGGCGATGCTGTTTTTAATGCTGGTGCGGGACCTTCGATCGATGAAGCTTTCGGGCAGATGAAACATCAGGTCTCGTACTCGCGGGCCGCCGGTGAGTCGGGCAAGCTTTTCGGCTGAGGCAGCGCCCATGCCGGGCAGGCTGGACAAGGGAGCGAGCAAGGGAGCAAGCGGGTCGTTCAAGCGAGCACAATCCTGGGGCAGTGGGGTCAGGGTGTGGTAGCTAGCAGAGTGCTTTGGGCGTTGGCAGGGGAGACGGCGCCGGCGCTTGTGGCCGGCCCATGCGGCCTGGCTGTGGGCTGTTCTTCGGTAGTAGTTCGACGGAGGTAAATGGTCTGCGCCGCAACGTCCGTTGCTGATATCGTCTGACCTCCGTAATGGTATTTGCATGCGGCGCTTGTCTCTGCGAGGTTAGGGGCAGGGCTTCATGGCTGTTGCGGGGGCGGACTTATCTTGATTATCGATGCCAATAGTGTCCCTAGCGGTACGGTGCTGGACGCGGATATCTGCATTATCGGTGCGGGTCCGGCGGGCATAAGCTTGGCAAAGGAGTTTGATGGCCAGCCGTTCCGCGTGATTTTGCTTGAGGCTGGTAAATTGCGGCGCCATCGGGAGGATCAGGCGCTGTACAAGGGCGAGAGCGTTGGTTTGCACTATGAGGATCTAGACCAGGCTCGTTCGCGCTATTTTGGTGGCAGTTCGAATTGCTGGGGTGGCTTCTGCCGCCCGCTTGAGGCGCATGATTTCGAGCGCCGGGATTGGGTCCCGAACAGCGGCTGGCCGATTACGCGGTCGGACTTGATGCCGTTTTACCAGCGGGCTCACGGGCTGCTGCAGCTTGGGCCGTTTGAGTATGATCCGCTGAAATGGGAGAGCTGGATCAACAAAGAGGATGCGCGCTTGCTGCCGTTGGCAGGCGACCGGGCGGTCAACATGATCTCCCAACTCAGCCCACCGACGCGTTTCGGGCGGCAGTACCGCGACGACGTTGCCAATGCTTCGACCGTTACGACCTACATCAACGCCAACGTGACGGAGATTGAAGCTCCTGACGCGGGTGCTCGGGTGACGGGGGTGCGCGTTGCGACCTTAGGCGGCAGTTCGTTTGAGGTCGCCGCCCGCACCTACATCCTGGCGACTGGCGGCATTGAAACTCCTCGCCTACTGCTGGCGTCGAACCAGTATCAGGCGGCTGGCATCGGCAACCAACATGGTGTCGTGGGCCGGTATTTCATGGACCATCCGCGGCTGCTCTCGGGCGCAATCCAGTTCCGTGACGTGCGTGCAAGTAGCGGGATTTACGATTTGCACAATGCATTCCAAGGCAACGTCACTGCCCGCGGCGTCAAGATCGCCGCCTATTTTGGCCTGACGCCGGAGACCCAGCGTGCTGAGCGCCTCGGCAACACCCGGTGCTATGCAAAGTCGAGCTATGTCGCTGACGATTACGCCACCTATACCGCCATCAGCCATCTTCGCCAGGCCATGCATGGTGCCGGATCGGTGCTGGAGCGGTCACGCTCCGATATCCTCAACATCGTCACGCACCTGCCCAAAGTGGCAGTGCTGGCGGCCGGGCTGAAGCTCAAGTTACCGTTCCTGGCGCGCGGTTTTGCGCTCGAAACCATCGTTGAGCCCACTCCGTTGCCTGACAGCCGGGTCACGCTTGGACATACGCGCGACCGCCTCGGCATGCCGCA
This sequence comes from uncultured Acetobacteraceae bacterium, assembly GCA_964246785.1. Classification (GTDB taxonomy): domain Bacteria; phylum Pseudomonadota; class Alphaproteobacteria; order Acetobacterales; family Acetobacteraceae; genus LMUY01. Next base: position 7,146 of record CAXTRX010000014.1, read on the forward strand.
GGTTAAGGTTGATTGGCGGCTGGGCGAGTTGGAGAAGCGCACAATTCGGCGGACGCAGCAGATACTGGGTGAAGACATGGTCCGCGCGGGTGCGGGCAGCGTGATGGTCGGCGGGCTGGATGACGGCCAGGCATGGCCCGACACGCTGCGCGGTTGCTGGCACCACATGGGAACGGCGCGGATGGCGGATAATCCACGTCAAGGTGTGGTCGACGCCGATTGCCGCGTGCACGGCACGGAGAACCTGTTCATCGCTGGCAGCTCGGTGTTTCCGACGTGTGGCGCTGACTTCCCAACGATCACGATTGTCGCATTGGCGCTACGTCTGGCGGACCACTTGAAGGCACAATTCACACGTGGACCGGTTGCTGAAGTGAGCACTTTGGAGGAGACAGCGTCGGCGTAATGTCCTGGTGCGCAGTCGATGCTGTCTCATGGCATCGGCCGGCCCCGTATTGAACGGCCGAGACATAATCGTGTCAGCCTAGCCGCTAAAAAGCACTCCCGCTCTGGAGACGCATTGCTGCTAGCTTGAAGCGGTCACAACCCAAATGTCTGGACGCGTTTTGGTTGCCTTTGGGGCTTCATAGCAGGTGGCGCTGCCAGTTAACGTGCAATCAGCGGTAAGATATTTGCGCGTAGGATTACGCTAAGCGGTGAATGCGTCGCGTCACTGTTTCGCAGGTTCGACCATGGTGAGGCTATCTCACATGCGGCTGTTACGCGCGCCCTAAGCTGAACCTACGAGCTCCCCAATCACCACCACTGGTTCCTTGTTGCTGAAGTTGGGCACGTCTCCGAACACGGGTCCACCCTCTGCCGCGACGGCCGCTTTGAACTGGTCAGCCGTGTCGAACTCGAGCGTGGCGATGATGCTGTAGAGCGGCTTGCCGCCGAATGGTGTGCCAACCGCCTTGAGCACGCGCCAGCCCTTGATACCGAAGGGTTTGAACTTCGCTCCGACCAGCGGCATGTGTTTGGCCATGTAGTAGTCAAGGTCGAAAGTTGCATCGTCGACGTTGTCGTATAGCACGGTAACAGTGGTCGGCATGTGCGGGCTCCTGTCTGGACCTTCTAACTTTACGGGTTTGCAAGCCTTTAACCGCAGTAGCGCCCTTTTTGCTCGGTTGTTAGCGCCCAGTGGCTCACAGAGTCGCGAGGCACACGGCGATCCATACCGGGCCTCACGCGAGGTTTTCGGTGCAACCCCTTGCGCGGCCTCGATCGGCTCAGCCAGTATCGCCAAATTGGCGTAATAGGCCGCGGGATGCGTCGAGAGCCCGGGCGAGAAGAGGGATTAGGCGATATCGGAGTTAAGCAGTCATGACCGATACCACACTGGCGGCCGCGAACGTGAAAATCGTGCATGACAAGGCGCGCAATCTCCGTCGGTTCACCGAGCTGATCGAGGAGGCCGCAGCGCAGGGCGCAGATGTTCTAGTGCTGCCAGAGGTGGGATTGCAGGGCTATGCCGACTTCGCGCTCCCGAACGCTTCCAAGGCGGCGGCCGAGCAAAAGCGCTATTACTACTTGGAGGCGGAGACAATACCGGGTCCGGCCACCGAGCGCATGGCTGAGCTTGCGCGCCGGCATGGCATGCTGATCCAGCTTGGCCTTGCCGAGACGGCGCTGCACGGCAATGCCGTCTATAATGCAACGGCACTGATCGGGCCGGAAGGCGTGATCGGCATCTATCGCAAGATGCATAACAGCTTCGAGTTTCCCTATTTTTCACCGGGCGAGGAGACGCCGGTGTTCCAAACGGGTCGCGGCACCTTCTCCAGCATTATCTGCTACGATCTCTGCTTTCCGGAGCTGCTGCGCACTTACGCGTTGAAGGGCGCGGAGGTGGTGTTGATGTCCACGGCCTGGCCAATGAAGGGGCATGACCGTGCGGGGGACTATCACGGCTGGGCCATGGATCTTGCTGCGCAGAGCAATGCGTTCTTCAACCAGTTCTGGCTGGTGGTGTCGAACCACTGCGAAAAGGCCGCCTACTCGCAGAACGTCGATTATTACGGCGGGTCGCAGATCGTTGATCCGACGGGCAAAGTGGTTGCCTATCTGGCCGACGAGGAAGGGCTGGTCGTGCATCGTGCTGACCTCCAGGAAGCGGTGCTAGCCTCACGTACCGAGGCGTTCTTCGGCTTGAACTTGCTGCAAGACCGCCGCCCGGAGCGCTATGCGGCGCTGGTGGACCAAAGCCATCGCTATCCGGCTGCGGCGCTGGGACGCAGCCGAGGCGAACTGCCAATACAGGAAGCGGCCGCGGCGTGGCCCGGGTCTTGCTGAAGCAATCATCCACTGCGTGCCACTGTATAGGAATGAACTGATGAATCGCCGCGAGTTTCTGGCTGTCACATCCTTGGCTGGCGCAGCCGCCGCCTTTGGTAGCATGGTGCCAGTGCCGCTGCACGCCCAGTCCATACCACGCAAGGGCGGCACGCTGATCTGGGGCCATTCGGAGACGACGCAGAGCCTCGACGTCCACACCGCCGGGGCCGCTGCCAGCCTACGGGTGTTGCAGAACCTGCATTGCTCGCTGGTCACCATCGACAAGACGTTCAACATCATACCGAGCCTGGCGGCTTGGTTCGAACTCAGTCCTGATCTGCTCACCTATACATTCCATCTCCGGCCCGGCGTGAAGTTTCATAACGGCAAGCCGATGGCGGCGGCAGACGTGGTATATTCGTTCAACCGTGTTCGCGACCCGAAGACAGGCGCGGTGAACTTCGAAGTGTTTGCCGACGTGGATGCAATGGAGACGCCGGATAACCAGACGGTCGTGATCCGCATGAAGCGGGTGAACGCGCCGTTTCTTGGCCGTATCGCTGAGAATGGCGCGGGCGCCATTATCCCTGTCGGTTCAGGGGACACGCAGGGGACCACACCGGTTGGCGCCGGGCCGTTCAAGTTCGTGCGGCGCGAGTTCGGCCACGAGTTGGAGCTGGCCCGTTTCGATGATTACTGGGAAGGGCCGGCCTATCTCGACGGCATCATTGAGCGCGAGGTTGTTGAGCCGACCGTCCGCCTGACCGGGCTGCAGACTGGCGAGCTGCATGTGATAGATGACATTCCGGCTGACCGTGTGGAGGCGACGAGCAAGGACCCAAAGTTGCAAACCTTGTCGTGGTTTCCGCTGAACTTCGACTTCCTGAACATGAATCACGCGTTCGAGCCATTTAAGGACGCTCGCGTGCGGCAAGCCTTCGACCTGATGATCGATAAGGATCAATTGCTGCAGGGCGCGTTATGGAAGCAGGGGAGGCTTACCGCCTCGCCAAGCTTTCCCACTTCCGCGTCCTACAACACCGCGCTGAAAGCACGCCCACAGGATCTCGACCACGCGCAGGAGTTGCTCAGCCAAGCGGGCTATGGCCCGGGCAAGCTCAACCTCGTGTTTAAGGTAACAACTAATTATCCCTACCACGTCGAGTCCGCGCAGATCATGGCGGAGTGGTTTGGAGCCGCTGGCATTACCATGAAGCTTGAACAGCTCACATGGGCCGACTGGCTGAGCCAATGCTGGACGAACCGGGACTTCCAGATCACCATGATGAACTTTTTTACGCTGTGGGAGCCGGACTTTCTCTACTACAGCCTGTGGAACTCTAAGGGCGCGTTTAACTACCGCAATGTCCGTGACGAGCAGATCGATGCCCTGACCCAGCAGGCGCGCGAGACCGCCGACGTCAGCACCCGCAGCGAGTTATACCGGCAGGTGCAGCAGCGCATCTACGACCAGACCCACGACGTCATTTTGTGGTTTCGCAACGGCACCATGGGCGGCCAGAAATCGGTGGGAGGGCTGGACACCGTGGTGCATCCCAACGGCAGCAACTTGAACTTCCACAAAGCGTGGCTGAACGCCTGATCGGGCCATTGTGTCCGCATGAGCTACATTTTTAATCGGCTGTGCTCGATTGTCCTGACGCTGTTCCTGATCTCGGTCATCACCTTTGGCGTCACCAACATTCTGCCCGGCGACGTCGCAATGATGGTGCTGGGAACGCAGAGCAACCCAACGGCACTGGCTGGGCTGCGGCAAACGCTGGGGCTGAACGACCCGCTCGTGGTGCAGTATGCCCGCTGGATGAGCGGGATGCTCACTGGCCATCTCGGCCAATCGCTGATGTTCAAGGTGGCGATCGGTCCGTTGATTTGGCAGAAAATGCAGGCCAGCGCGCTGATTGTCGTGATGTCGATGGCGGGTGCGTTGTCCTGCGCCGTGCCGCTTGGGGTCTGGTCTGCGGTGCATCGCAATCGCTGGCAAGATACCACTGCCTCTAGCGCGGCGCTGTTCGGCATAAGCCTGCCCGACTTCTTTTGGGGCATCGTGCTGATCCTGCTATTCGCACGCACGCTCGGATGGCTGCCGTCGAGCGGGTTTACCGACCCGGCTGAGGATTTTGGCGGGGCTGTGGCGCATGCAGTGCTGCCCTCGCTTGCCTTGGGCCTTGGCCTAATGGCGCATCTGACGCGCGTCACCCGCTTGACGATGACGGGCATCCTGGATCAGGAATTTATCCGGGTTGCGCGCGCTAAGGGCCTGAGTGAGCGTACCGTGGTCTGGCGGTATGCGCTCGCCAACGCAATCGGCCCGGTGATGACGGTGGCAGGGCTCCAGGTCGGCTATTTGTTCGGCAGCATCATTGTGATCGAGACGCTGTTCAATTACACGGGCATGGGTTGGGTCACCTACCAGGCCCTGCTGAACCGGGATGTGCCGTTGATCGAAACCGCCGTGTTCGTCATCGCGGCCGTGGTGATGCTGGTGAACTTCATCGTCGACTTGCTGTATCTGGCACTCGATCCACGCATTCGGCTGCGCTGAGCCGATGCGCCGGTTTCTTACACCCAAGAGCCTTGTCGGACTTAGCATCATTGTCACGATGGTGGCGATTGCCATCGTGGCGCCGTTCGTCATCCCGGCGAGTTTTGCGACCCGGATGCAGATGGCGCTGCGGCTACGGCCGCCCTCAGCCGCCCACTGGCTTGGCACCGACCAGCTTGGCCGCGACTTGTTCTTCCGGGTGCTGCTCGGCGCGCGCACTTCGCTTACTATTGCCGCGTCCGCGGTTGGCATCAGCGTGGTGTTTGGCCTGCCGCTCGGCATCGTCTCGGGCTATTTCGGCGGTTGGGCCGACCAAGTGCTAATGCGCTTCGTCGATACGCTGCTGAGCTTCCCCGGCCTGCTGCTCGCACTCACCATCAGTGCGATGCTGGGCCCTAGCGTGCCCAACACCATCATCGCGATCGGTGTCGCCTTCACCCCCTTTCTGGCCCGCATCATCCGCGGCGAGGCGTTGCGGGTGGCGCAGATGCCCTATGTTGAGGCCGCGCGCGCCGCCGGCACGGCGAACGGGGCCATGATCATCCGCCACGTGCTGCCGAGCGTCCTGCCGCTGGTCATCGTTCAGGGCACCATCAGCCTTGCCTTCGCAATCTTGGCGGAGGCGGGATTGTCGTTCCTCGGGCTTGGCACGCAGCCGCCGCAATCATCCTGGGGCCTGATGATCCAAACCTCGCGTGATTATCTGGACGTGGCACCGTGGACCGCGCTGGTGCCCGGCGCTGCTGTAGCGCTGACGGTGCTCGCGTTGAATATGTTTGGCGATGTGCTGCGCGACGTGCTCGACCCGAGGGCGCGGTGAAAATCGTTCCGCTCGTCGATTCGCGCACGACGAACGACCCTGAAGCCGATGCGACACCGTCAGCGGACGTCGCGCCAGTGATCGCCGTCTCGAACCTGCATGTCGAGTTCAGCACCGACAGTGGTCCCGTTGTTGGCGTCAAGGATGTCAGTTTTGCGATCCGCCCTGGGGAGACGCTGTGCGTGGTCGGCGAGTCAGGGTCCGGCAAGTCCGTCACTGCGCTCTCGCTGATGCGGCTGGTGGAGTTCGGCGGCGGGCGGATCACCTCTGGGCGGCTCGGCTTCACCCGCAGCACGGGAGCGGTGCTTGACCTCGCCATCGCCGATGCCCGCACCATGCAGGCGATCCGCGGCAACGAGATCGGCATGATCTTTCAGGAGCCGATGACATCGCTCAACCCCGTGTTTACGGTCGGCCGCCAGATCGAGGACGGGCTGCGCGCCCATAAAGGTCTGAGCGGCACGGCCGCGCGCGAGCGGACACTGGAGCTGCTGCGCGAGGTGCGCATGCCGGAGGCGGAACGTCGCCTGCGCCAATATCCGCACGAGCTTTCCGGCGGCATGCGTCAGCGCGTTGTGATTGCCATGGCGATGGCGTGCGAGCCACGGCTGCTGATCGCTGACGAGCCAACCACCGCCCTGGATGTGACCATCCAAGCTGATATCCTGGCTTTGATTGACCGGCTGAAGCGCGATAATGGCATGGCCGTGTTGTTGATCACCCACGACATGGCAGTGGTGGCGCAGATGGCCGACCGTGTGGTGGTGATGTTTCGCGGCGACCTGGTCGAGGAGGGAGCGGTCGCCGATATTTTCGCAGCACCGCAGAAGGAGTACACTCGCGCGCTGCTTGCCGCCGTGCCGAAGCTCGGTGAGATGCGCAACAAGCCTGCTCCCGAGCCCATGCGGGTTCTTGGAGGGGAGCCGACGGCCATACTGCCGCCGGCTAGGATTGTTCCAGCCCTGACGCCGCTACTTTCGGTGCGCCATCTGACCACCCGGTTCCCCGTGCGCGGGGGTATGTTGCGCCGCACGGTGGCGATGGTTCATGCGGTCGAGGACGTCAGTTTCGATGTCGCGAAAGGGCAGACGCTGGCGTTGGTTGGGGAGTCAGGCTGCGGCAAGTCTTCCTGTGGCCGATCGATCCTGCGGCTGGTCGAGGCTCTCTCTGGCGAGATCGAGCTTGACGGCCGCAACATCCGCGCTTTGGCGGCAACGGAGCTTCGTCACGCCCGACAGGACATGCAGATGGTGTTTCAGGACCCGTTTGCATCACTCAACCCGTATCGCCGTTTGATCGACCAAGTGGCGGAACCATTGCAGAACTTTGGGCTTGCCAGGGGCAGCGAGATCACTGACCGGGTTGCCACCCTGTTCGACCGGGTCGAACTGCCGCTCAGTTTGCTACGCCGGTACCCGCATCAGTTATCGGGCGGCCAGCGTCAGCGTGTGGCCATCGCCCGGGCTTTGGCGCCAAGCCCGAAATTAATCGTCGCCGACGAGGCTGTCTCCGCGCTTGACGTCTCAGTGCAGGCCCAGGTGCTCAACCTGATGATGGAGCTGCAGGAGGAGCTCGGCCTGTCTTTTCTGTTTATCAGCCACGACATGGCGGTGGTCGAGCGCGTCTCGCACCATGTTGCAGTCATGCATCTTGGCCGTGTGGTAGAACTTGGCCCGCGTGCTGCCGTGTTCGAGCAGCCGCAACATTCCTACACGCGGGCGCTGTTGAGTGCGGTGCCTCTTGCCGATCCAACCCGGCGCCGCATTCGAGAAGATCAGGAGGCCAAAATGGTGCCATCGCCGATATTTCCGTTCGGCCATACTCCCGCACCATCGCGCTATGAGGAGGTTGGGCCGGGCCATTTTGTGCTTGCCCTGGCCTGATCCCTGGTTGGCTTGTTGTGAATGGCAGGGACCGCAGCCTGCGGGCGGGCGGGACAGCGTCACAAAATCCGGCGACGTCGTTGATTGGCGTTTTGCTTGCCGGCGCATTCAGATTCTTCGTATGCTTGCCAGATACGTCATGGAGATTTGCCTAATCTCGCTTCTGAGGTTCGCCCGGATGCACGGGACGCAATTGCAGCGGGTTGGCCGGGTGATGGGAACACGGCGCTGGCCATCGCCGGGTCACAAGCGCCGAGCGGACTCCGAATGCACCACCTCGCAACATTGCTGGCAAAAATGAGGGCTGCATCTAGCCCGATTACGGTCAGTGCCTAGCAACAGGCGGACAAGATACTGCGCTCATGATTTCTGTCATCGTAGTGCGCGAGCATCACCCGGCAGCCGCATCACTCGGCCGCTGCCGGCACGTCGGCCGGTTTGCGAGCGCGATGTCTTGCCGATGCGGCTTTGGCTTTAGTCGGTTTCACCTTAGGTGTTGCCTTGAGCCCTGTCGGCTCTTGTGTGCTTGATGCCACCTTCTTGCCGCTAGCCGCCTTCGCCTTCGCAGCCACAAGCTTTGCCTTTTCGCGCTGGAGCTTGATTTGATCGCGGATCATCGCCTGAGCTGCCTTTGCAACGGCGGCACGAGCTGCCTCTGGGATCGTATCCAGCGCGCTAAAAAACGCCTGTGCAACTGGCTTGGTGCCTCGGGGTGAACGCGCGGCGGTCGACTCTGTTTTTGCCATGTGGTGTTAAACTCCTATGTCCACCAAGGTTGATTGTGATGCATCTACAACATTCCGTAGCGTTGCAAGACCTAATCATTCCCAAATATTCCGGTCGTCCACTATATTGGTGTTGCTCGGGAGTGTCATTCAAGACCCGCGCCGGGCGAAGGGGGCTTCTTCGGGGCGCTGCGCGGCCGTCCGTCTGCGTTGCCGACCGGTGGTTTCCATTCGCCGCGCTGTCTTACCGTCCAACCATAACGCGGATCGCCTTCAAGCAGATGCGTATGGTCGGCAAGCCGGTTGCGCTCCAGCCAACTCACCACACCCTCGAGTTCCTGCAGACTCATCTGGGCGCGGGGCTTGTCGCCAGTGCTGCGTTTTAAGATGGCGTTGTAGCGATGATAGAGCACCTGTCCTTTGGGCACCTGCGCGGCACCTTCGTCCTCGACGGCCTGTTGTGCCACCATCTCGCCGACGCGGTGTCGCAGTCGCCGCTCAAGCACGGAAGGTGGACCCCACATGTCCGTTTGCGCCGCTTCGTGCTCGGGGCGTTGCAGCACCAGGTCTGGACCCGGTTGCAGCAATCCAAAGCGTAAACCGAGCGCGTTGCTTTCGAGCGGTATAATGCCAACTCCCTCGCGCTCCGTCTTGGCTAGTTCGTCGAGCAGCCAGCCGGGCAGCGACGTTTGCGGGCGTTGCTTCACCCGCTTAGCGACCGTGCCCTGCTCCGTCTCGATGCTGTGACGAAAGCGTGCGAATAACGGGTCGTCCGGGTGGAACACGGTGGCACGTTGTGCCGCATACGGGCCGCCATGCGGATCAATCCGCGTAGCACGCGCTATCATCTGCTCGAGCCATGATCGCGAGCGAATATGGGTCAGCGCTGCTACCACGGCGACCTCTGGCGCATCCAACCCCTCGTAAGCCATCGCGACGGTGACGAGTATGCTCGGCTCGGCCGTGAGCCGGAAGCGGGCAAGCATCCCGTGAGCGTCTCGTTCGTCAGACGTGGCAAGCTGCACCATGCTATATTGCCCGGTCGGCATCCAACTGCGCACAAGATCCGCATAGCGCCTGGCGCTGATCTGATCCGGCGCCACCACCAGCAGCTTGCCCAAGCCACGTGCATCTGCACCCGGCGGCAAGCCACGTTCTTGGCGCCGCTTTGCCCGTAGGCTTCGCGTCGTGGTAAACGCCTCGTGCAGCAGATGGTCGGCAAAGCCGGTGCGCAGCGCGGTGAACAATGCGGGGCGAGTGGTCTCGGTCGGCCAGTGCGAAAACAGTCGATGGGGGCCGGCTGGGGTGCGGGCCTCGTCCAGCCAACTTGCCTCGCCATCGACCGCACCGAACAGCACTGGAAGTACTGCCCGTTCTGCGAGGGCTTGCGCGCGCGAATAACCGACAACGGCCCATCCTGGGGCGGCAAGATCCACCTCGCGGGTTTTTGCGCGCTGGCCCGTGCGATATGGCAGCCACAGGATGCTGCGGCCGTCGGCGCGTTGCAGCGTGCCGGATAGCAGCAAGCGCAGCCGCGCGCTTTCCAACAAAGGCAGCAAGGCGCGGCTCCAGCCAGCGGCCGCATCAGCGATAGCTGGGTCGGCAATTGGATCTGGGGCCATGTCGGACAAGCCCGGCAGATGATGCACCTCATCCACCACGAGCAGCGTGCGGTGCCGGCGGATTTCAGCGAGGTGCAGATTGGGGGCCGCGGCGATGCTTTGATAGGTCGTGATGTAGCCCTGTAGGCCGCGGCAGAGGTCGGGAGCGTTGTCAGCGGCCCTGAGCGTCACGGCGTGGCTAAGTACGCCGCGCCAAACCGGATCAGCAAACGCCTCTTCGGCCTGCAGGCGCAAACTGTCGCGGGGAACGACCCAGCAGACACGTTCGATAATGTTTGCCGACACCAGGGCCGCGGCTGCGATCACCGGCAGCAGCGACTTGCCACCGCCCGGAGTCACGGCGGCTAGGATGTCGGTTAGCTCAGTGGTCTCGCCGGACACGATGGCCTGGACGATGGCGGCAAGCTGGGCCTGATGAGTCCGCAGCGGGCGGGACGGCAATGACAAGAAAAGAGCTCCAGCAAGATGACCGGATGAGTTTCAGTCTTCTTTGGCGCGTTGTGAAACCCTTGAATACTGGCCATCCGGTCATACAGAGCGGCAACTGACGCCTCGACCGACGGGCTTGACTGGGGGAAGGCCTGAAAGTGCAGCGTTTGCCGAACGCACTGGAGTGATGGCGTCAGCATTATCGCTGCCGCAAGGCGAGCCGACCAGCGCGCGACGGCTGCTAACCGGTTTGATATCGGTGTGTTCAGCGCAACCGGGCCTGTCAGATTGTGACATACAATTGAGCCCGAGAATTGAACGGCGTGCTAGACAGCCTACTTGGTTGCGCCATCGCCGCCTTTGCGTTTGCCTGCTGTTGATGGCCCGTGCCACGGGAGAACGACCCATTTGTCAGGCGATTCAATCAAGTGTTCATGCAGGATAGGCCGGACCTTCCCGAGGCTGACCTAGCAATATTAGTGGCCCGCGGCCGCCAGAGTGCGACGGGCCTTTCTCGCAATCGCCTCGTCGACCATTTGCCCGTTGACGACGCCCACACCTTTCATGTTCGCGGCGAGCACGGCCTTGGCATGCTCAACCGCTCGGTCGCTTGGTGTCAGTGCCTGATTGATAGCGCTGACCTGATGGGGATGGATTGCCGCTTTGGCAGCAAAGCCGAATGACACTGCGTCGGTTGCCTCGCGGACGAGGCCGTCCAAGTCCTGCATGTCGAAGAATGGCGAGTCGATCGGCGTCACTCCGGCTAGGACGCAAGCGAGCACCAAACGGCTGCGCACAGCTACAAGCGGCGCCCAGGCCGTTGAGGCCCCGAGATCGGCTGCCATATCACCAGCCCCAAGCATAAGGCCGAACACTCGGGGCGTCGCTGCTGCAATCGCTTCGACGTTGGCCAGGCCTCTGGCGCTCTCAATCAAGCCGACCAGCCGCGCCTCTGACCCATTTGCCGTCAGCAGGCGATCCAGGATGTGCAGATGGCCCGGACTATCCGCTTTGGGAACGACGATGAAGTCCGGCGTTGCACTCGACGCCAGCAGGACATTGAGATCAGCAATGCCGACCATGGTGTCGAGCGCGTTAATGCGTAAAGCCCGGAGTGTTGCGTCAGGAGCAGAGCGGGACAGGTACTCAAATGCGATGTCGCGCGCCTTCGGCTTGTCGCCGGGGGAGACGGCATCCTCAAGGTCGATGATGAGGACATCCGCGCCAATCTGGCCAGCTTTGGCAAAGCGATCTGGTCGTGTTGCGGGCGTATATAGCCAGCTACGCGTGCGCTTAAACTCGCTTGGCAACAGACTTCTCCACGACGGTGACGATGCGACGGCAAGTCTGCGGCTTGCCGGGCATCAATGGCCGGACGTAACCTAGCGCAGCGGCTGGGTCCAGCCAGCGCATGCTTGATGCACTCGCGATTGAAGCCGAAGCAATCAATCCGGGGTACGAGTAGGAGGCGGCCAAGTTGCGCAACGCATTGGAAACCGGTCGCGCGGCTGGACTCGCATGGTAAGGCACTGCAAGGAACTAAGCTTATGGCACGGGTCTTCATCACCGGGTCGTCGGATGGATTGGGCCAGATGGCAGCCCAGCTCCTGATCGAGCAAGGCCACACTGTCGTGCTACACGCGCGGGATAGCGCCCGTAGACGCGATGTGATCGACGCAGTGCCTCGTGCCGAGGCCGTGGTCATCGGCGACTTGCGGAGTCTCGCTCAAATCCACGGGGTAGCTGACCAGGTCAATGCCCTCGGTACGTTCGACGCTGTGATTCACAATGCGGCTGTGGGCTTCCGGGAGCGCCGCCGCATTGAGACGGAGGATGGTCTTGCGCACGTGTTTGCTGTGAACACGCTTGCACCATACCTCCTAACGGCGCTTATTGACCGGCCGCGATGCCTGGTTTACGTCAGTTCCGAGCTACACCGGCGTGGCGATGCGAGCCTCGCCGACCTGAACTGGGAGACGAGGCCGTGGCGCGGTAACCAGGCCTATGCCGACACCAAACTGCACGACGCGTTGCTTGCCTGCGCGATTGCCCGGCGCTGGCCTGGGGTGCGCAGCAACGCGTTGGAACCCGGCTGGGTGGCGACCAAGATGGGTGGTGCGCATGCAACCGGCGACCTTGACGCAGCCCACCGAACGCAGGCATGGCTGGCCACTGGCGACGATCCAGCCGCCGAGGTGACCGGCGGTTACTTCTTCCATATGAAGCCTCGTAAGCCAAACGGCGCCGTGCACGATCCGCTGCGTCAAGACATGTTGCTGGCCGCATGTGCGCGCATGAGCGGCGTAGAACTGCCCGAGCCATAAGGCTGTTCACGCCGGGCATCTACGCCGGTCGGTGCTCCCGCGCTTGTCGTGACTGCCCGTTCGTCGTCGGTTAGGCCCTGCTTTACGGTCGGACCCGCTACCATTAGACTAGCGGCGCGATGCTCGCGCAACCGGGTATGGCGGGTGCCGCTTATTGAAGCCGGAACACTAGCGTCGGCCCGTCGCTCGCGGCGTTGGCCAGGTGCAGCCTGACGACGGCCGCTTTAAGCCGCGATCAGGCAGCAAGGAGTTCGCGGCTGTGTATCCAAGTCACACCAGCTTCGGCTAGCTCACTCCGTCCCCTATCGTCGGTTGAGCGTTGTTGCCCTGCGCTCGCATTATCCACGATCACCACGTCAAAGCCGTCACCGGCCGCATCCAGTGCCGAGTGTTTGACGCAGCCAAATCGGGCCAATCCAGCACATAACACTCGTTGGATCCCCTGCACCCGCAAGTAACCGGTCAGCCCCGTCTCGGTCGCGTGATCGTTCTCGTAAAAGCAACTATAGGAGTCGGACGCCAGTCGGAAGCCCTTGCGCAGAACAAGCTGCGCCATGCTCAAACGCAGACCTTCGTCCAACTCAGCGCCCCAGCTATTTTGGACGCAATGGTCGGGGAACACTGCCTGGGCACTGTCGCCGGCCACGACCTCATCGCCGGGCTGACAGCCCGGGTGCGCGCTCGCGAAGGAGATGTGCCCAGGCGGATGACAGTCGGTGACAATGACGACGTTGGAAAAGCGTGTGGCCAACTGGTTAATCGGCTTGATGATTGCGGATGACCCCGGTATCGCCATCGATCCATGCGTGAAATCGTTCTGCACGTCGATGACGATCAGCACGTCCTGGTCTGAAATCTGCACCGGCTCGCTGCCCCGTGCCATTGCCACGAACCCCAAACGCCGGGAATTTTCCACCTACCGAAGTCTGGCGCAAGTCCACCCTGGTCCATCAGCACGGCGACAACAAGGTTGCAGTGCGAAAGCATGCCGAGCTGGGGCTGGAGCATGATTGCCTCCGATCGACGAAGCAACCATGCTCCAACCTTTGATTTGGCGGACTGATCCGTGCACTAGGTTTGCTGCGATCAGGCTTTAGCAAGGTGACCCAAGGAATGCTGTGGAGCATCATCACCGCATTGTCGCCGACCTTGTGATGACCAAAGGGGCCTCAGCATAGCACGCGGCTGGACTCCCCTGCATACCTGGTTTCGCGGCTGACCTGGCTCAGGTAGAGTGCGGCCAACGGATGGATTGATAGAATGGATGTCTCTAGCGCGTTTGCACGAGTGGTGGCGGTGGTCGGCGGCAGCGCTGTGGCGGTTCGGCGCATGACGCAGGGCACACGCGAGCCGGTTTGGGGATCGGCGCCAGCAATCCCAGCGGCAAGGCCACAGGGCAGCATTCCCACCCTGAAAATGCCGACCGCGCAAGGCTGGGCTGACGGTCAGACGCCGGTCGCGGCGCCTGGGCTCGCGGTCCACGCTTTTGCCCGCGGCTTAGACCATCCGCGATGGCTCCATGTGCTGCCCAACGGTGACGTGTTGGTCGCTGAAGCAATGGAGGCCGAGCGCGCGCCCCGCGGTTTGTTCGACTACGCCATGCTTAGCACCATGAAGCGGGCCGCGGCCGTGGGAGCGAGCGCTAACCGCATTACTTTGCTGCGCGACAGGGACGGCGACGGAGTGGCCGAAATCCAGCAGCCGTTCATAGAAGGGCTTAACCAACCTTTCGGCATGGCGCTGCTTGGCGACAAGTTTTACGTGGGAAACACCGATGGCATCGTGGTGTTTCCTTACGTCGAGGGGGACGACCGGATCACGGCGCCATGCGTGAAATTGACCGAATACAAACCTGGCGGCCATTGGACACGCAGCCTGCTGCCCAGCCTTGATGGCCGGCAGCTATTTGCCGGCGTGGGTTCACTCACCAACATTGCCGACGAAGGGATGGAGGTGGAGATAGGCCGGGCCTGCATCCACATGCTGGACCTGCAAACCGGCCACGATTGTATCTTCGCCAGCGGGTTGCGCAATCCCGCGGGTATGGCTTGGGAGCCCACAACCGGCGTGCTGTGGACGGTTGTCAACGAACGCGACGGCATTGGCGACGAAACTCCGCCCGATTACCTCACGTCCGTGCGCGAAGGTGGTTTCTATGGCTGGCCCTACTGCTACTGGGGACAGATAATGGACGAGCGGGTGCCACAGGACGCCGGTGCTGTGTCCGCTGCCATTGCGCCCGACTATGCGTTGGGCGGCCACACTGCGTCGCTTGGTTTATGCTGGGTGCCAGCAGGCACGCTGCCCGGCTTTCCCGAAGGCATGGCCATCGGCCAGCACGGCTCTTGGAACCGCAGCACGTTAAGCGGCTACAAACTGGTTTTCGTGCCGTTCGAACGCGGACGCCCGTCTGGCCAGCCGCGCGACATCTTGTCTGGTTTCCTGGCGTTTGATGAGAAAGTGTCGTATGGCCGGCCAGTCGGGGTAACGCTCGGCGCAGACGGTCGGTCTCTGCTGATGGCCGACGACGTGGGCAACGTGGTTTGGCGCATCACAGGTGCCCCGGGCTGACATTTGGCGCCGTGGCCGCTAACGAGACTGCGAGGCTTGTTGCTCGAACGCGGATTATGGGCGCTCGACTGCCGAGATCCACGCATTTTGACCTCTAACAGGCTTATCGTGCCTGCAAGACCCTGACATGCGTTGCGGTCTCGTCCTGCACTGGACTGAACCCGAGGCTGACGTAAAAATTGGCTGCGTCTATTGTCGCTGTCCTAAGCCGGACGGAGTGAAAGACGCCCTCGGCCCTGTCGACCAATTGTTTGACAAGGAAGGAGCCAACGCCGGAGCGTCGGGCGGACCCTTGGACGTCAACATGCCGCAGACGACCAATCCCGTCTTGATCTGCATACGTATCGCGATTGAGGCCACCTACTGCAATCAAATCGGCTACTCGAAAGACACCGAGAAGCACCTCTCCCGGCCGAGAAAATCTGTTTGCGCCGGAGTTCCATTCCGAAACGAGCCTGTCTATAAAGTCAAACCCTTCCCTGCCGGCTTCAGCGCCTAATGCGTTGATGCTGGATGGAAGTTCGAGAAGGGGCATACTATGACATACGATACTCATGCGCCAAACATACGCTTTGGCCAATCCTGGTAGAAGGCCTTTGTCCGTCCGCCTTCAATTGCCCGCCCGACTGCCTTCATTCGCCGGGTTCATGCATCTGGAGCACGATTGCGCCGCCTCAACAAAGATGCCCTTGATGCATGTAGGAAAAAACGGCCTTCGAAATTGCCAATGAGCTGCGGCCCGGCTACACCACTGCCGATCCCGGCTCCGGGTAGGATGGGAGCGGACCTTCTAACCCTCGATCGGGCGCCATCCTGAAAGTAACGCGCCAGTGCCTGCATCGAAGGAGTAGACGTATCCACCAGCACCTGGCTGATCCTCGGTCCGGCTGATTGGAACGCCCTTGAGATGACAGAGCAGGAGTGTCCCAACGCCGCCGTGGGAGACGACCGCGACGTCCCCGCGCCGAGGTGCTTCGGCGATGACGCGCTCCACCGCGGCGACAATCCGGCGCTGGGCATCAACTGCGCGCTCCCAGCCGCGAACGCTTCCCTCTGGGTGCGCAAAGAAGAGGTCAGCCGTCGCCTCGAACTCTGCCTTGGGCAGGTATGCCGTCGCGGATCGGCCGTTCTCTCCCAACTCCGCGACAACGACCGCCGGAAGGCCGAAACGGTGTCCAATCAACCGGGCAGCGTCGGTCGCTTTGCGCTCGGCGCTGCTGAACAAGGACCCGAGCCCACTCATCCAAGGGCGATCAAGCGCCAGGCCCATTCGACTTAAACCCAGCGCGGAAAGCGGCCAGTCCGGCACCGGCACGGACGGATCAATGGTGACTTCCGGGTGCGTTATGAAGTGCAGGGTTAGCATCGCCCTCCTGTGCCGTTGATGTAGGCAAAAACGCCCGGTGAGCCCATGACCTTCTGACATACGGAAGCAACGACTATGGGCCGTCAGATGTATTTGCCGACCTTAACTGTTGAGACAGCTATCAGCTAGGGTCCAAGCCGCAATCTTGACTACGAGCGTGAGCTGGGCATCCGGGTTGGGCCCGGTAAGGGCCTGGGCACGCCGATCCCCACCCATCCCGGGTCCGGTCGCGGGCGGCACGTTGATCGCGCTGCGATTGACCGATGGCGTTTTGTTCCTTGCAGCCGCGGTGCCAGCTTTGCTGTCCTGTATGAGGATGCTTATTGCGCGCCTCTGTGGCTCTGATGGCGTCTTGGTCGTTGCTCCCATTGCAGTGATGGCTGCGTGGCAACTGAACCGAGCAAGGCGCGGCTCGGATGTAGGCGGTGACGAGGTCAGCGACTTGGCCCTTTGACTTGGCGGACGCTACCTTTGCGCGAGGCCAACAACCCAGTCCTGGGCATGACACTCGCCTTCCTATCGCTGCGCCAAGGTGAGATGCGAGAGCTGGTCTCCCGCGCTGCCGATGATCGGCAACGACAATGTCGCCGGGTGTTCGGCATCCTGCAGCACCGTCCAGGTAAAGGCCGCCGGGTTTGGGCCAGGCCCCTGCGGGAACGGCAGGCCAGGCGTTGCGCTGGCGGCACCGGCCAAGGCCAAGCGCAGCCGGTGGCCCGATTGAAACACATATGCGGTCGGCAGCAGGTCGAGGTCAATCTTGCGCGCCTGGCCTGGCACCAGCGGCCTTGGGTCCGACAACGACGCCTGATGCGGCACGTTGAGGTAGCCTTGGATCACCTGGGTCGACGTGCCGTCCGGCGCCACATCATTCAGGCTCAACACCAGGTCGCCATCCGTCGTGCTGGACGCGGCCCACAGTGATACGTGCGGGTAGCCGGTGACCTCGGCCGCAACTGGCAGCGGCGCCGTGGTCCAGGTCAGCACCTTCTGCTCTGCTTCACGCTGGTCGCCGTCCGGGCGACCCACCGTGGCGCTCAGCAGAACCGGCAGCGCCGGGCCAGCCCCCGGCACGTAGGGCAGGGTAGCGGCCGCCCCTGCGGTCGGCTCTGCCGTCATAGCGCCGTCGTTCAGGCTCTTGATGGTTCGGCTCGGCCCGGCCTGCAGGAACAGCGTTGCCATGCGTGCATCCGGTATCGGCCAATCTGCCTCCGTGCGCCAGCGGTCGACCCCTTTCACAAACAGGATCACTTTGGGCGCCGCCTCGACGCCGTTTTCGACGCCCTTAAGCCAGTGATCCAGCCATTGCACCTGCAGTTCCTGCAGAAAGTCGATCTGCCAGCCGTGCGCGTGCGGCGCGAACAGCAGCCGCTTGCGGCTTGAGTCGAACTGCTCATAGGCGCGTAGGTTGGCGGGCGAAATATAGTCGTCGAGCCCACCGGATATAAAAGCTGCCACGCCGCGTTCGGCGATCGCCTTCACGTCGGGCGCCAGCGTCAGCCGCTCCCGCCACCAGCCGTCAAGGTTGCGGTGCTGGATCGCCGTCGCATACTCGGCCTCTGCCCCTGGCGACAGCTTGCGCGCCTCCCGGCCAGGCCCTGGCATCATGCCGGCGGGGTACCAGAGCAACCCGTAGCAGTCGCCGCAGGCGACTTGCGGCACGATCACTTTCAGGCTCGGTGGCGCCTCCTTGGCAGTCAGCCACTGCGAGATGCCCAGCAGAGACGGTCCGACCATGCCGACGCGGCCGTTGCACCAGGGTTGCTTGGCCATCCACTCGACGGTGTCGTAGCCGTCCTGACCGAACTGGTTGTAGAGCGTCGCCGCGCCGCTCGACTGGCCTGAGCCGCGCAGGCTGAGATGTAGTACGGCGTAGCCGCGGGAGGCAATGTTCATCAGCACCGGGTCAGTCTCAGCGCCGGTGTTGGACGAGCGGCCATAGCCGTCCGACATCAGCACGCAAGGGGTCGGCGCAGCGCTGGCGGCCAGTTTTGGCAGGAACAGCCGGGCGTCGAGCCGGGTGCCGTCGCGGACGGTGATGGTGACGCCATCCTGCACCTGGACTGGGAAGCGGAGCAGCGGGTTCTCCACATGGGCGCGTTCCGGCAGCCAGTGCCGGGTCTCCGTACCCGCGCCCATTTCATAGGGTTGTGCGTGCAAGGTCGACGCCATGCAGGCCAGCAATGTCACGGCGGCAATCAAGCCTTGGCTCATCATAAGGTCCTCCGGGCGACGACCCTGCCGGGAGATGCAGGCCATGACAACGGCGCAACGCGTCACAGAGCGGTCGCCGCCGCGTGCGTGGCCCCCACGTCGGGCTTCGCCGAGCGGCTTTGATTGAGCATTACGTTGGTATCGCTGTCCCAAGATCGTCCGAGCGGCTTCCATGCGTCATTAGGGCCTTGCGCTGTCGCAGCTTCATGCGACTCGCACCTTGATCGTGTGAAAGCTGACTTGGATAGACGATCATCCTAGTCAGAAAGAAGGTGCCATCGCCGTTGAAGCCGCTTCATGTGTCTGAGGATGTTTGGGCGAAAGCCGTGCGCCGCGAAGAGCCCGCGCGCAGGTTGGCCAACACCGATGCAAACAGCAAGACCGCGGTCCAAGCCGTGGCGAACAATCTTGGCCTGAGCCTCTCAGGTCAATCGGCTGACTGCCAAGTTCCGCCGTCAAGGCGCGGGTGGCCCTCTTGTGCGCCGGCGTGCCGCAGGCGCGCTTGGCCCTGTTTGCAAATCCCCAGCTTCGTAGCCGCTTGATGGCTCTTGAGCTGGAGCATTGGGGTGGGGGACCGGACCTTGCGGCCCTCGATGCGATGTTGGTGCAAAGCATGCCGCTGCGGCAACCCCCGCCCGTGGACACCGCCGAATTGCGGCGCCTGCTGGTTGACCGATCCGGCGGGATCACGCAGTCGATCTGCTTCGCGCTGCGACGCACCGCAGACGCCGCGGTGAAAAATGGTCGGGAGTTCATCGACCTGCCTGATTTGTATGAGGGCGCGATTTGGCGCGGTTTGGGCTTACCCACTCAGACCTCGGCGCGGCTGTCCCCAGCGGCTTGGCCTAAACCGCACGCTGACATTGCCCGATGCGGCGCCTGCCGCTTGCCCCGCCTCCACCCTCCGACGAGCCCTTGCGTCCTGGATCGCCAGGATTGCATCGCGATACGACATCTCGCCCAATCCGCTGGCGACGCGCGTGGCAAGCGCCTGTAGGATCAAGGAAGCCATTGTTTGCCAAAAGGAAAAATCCACGGCGCATTTGCCTGTGACCTAAATGGTTCATATCTAACGTCCATGAAGCCTTTGACTGGACCCGTCGCTGCACCCGGCCGCCCTCGCGAGTTTGACATCGAGGACGCCGTACGTGGCGCAATGCACGTGTTCTGGACACGCGGCTATCATGCCACCTCTCTGACGGACCTGCTTGAGGGGACCGGCCTGTCCCGGGGCAGCCTCTACAAGGCTTTTGGCGACAAGAAGTCACTGTTTCTTGAAGCATTGGATTGCTACGCCACAGCGGGACTGGAGGAGCTTGGCGATGCCCTGGCTGCTCCTGGTTCGGCAAAGGAGGCGATCCGCGCCGCATTGACCATCTATGTTCCACTATCAGCGGGCAGTGCGGGGCAGCGAGGATGCATGGTCATGGCAACAGCGGCCGAGATGTTGCCGCACGATCCCGAGGTAAGCGCACGCGTCCAGGACACGTTCAGCAAAATCCAGGCCTTGTTGGCTGGTGCAGTGCAGCGCGGCCAAGGCATGGGTGAAATACCCGCCCGTCAGAATGCACGCGACCTAGCCCGGTTCCTGGTCTGCCAAATCGAGGGCATGCGGCTGTTGGGCAAGGTTGGAGCGACCCGGCAGGACATGACGGCTGTCGTCGATGCGGCGATGCGAGCTTTGGTGTGATGGCCGGAATCGGGCCATGCTTACCCGACCGAAGGTCTCGTCATCTGGTTACGCACAACGGCTGTAATCCCGAAAAACAATTGACAGTCGATCTGGTCTTGCCTGAATGTGAACCGATCGGTTCCATATCGCTTTACAACGAGTGAAGCGGTCAGGTGGTAAGGAACAAAGCGATGTCGATGGCGCCGGTGGAAGTCGTTCACGCCATGCTGCACGATCCGACGAACCCCGACGTGGTGCATCGGCTGGTTGCACGGGACGCGACATACGTGTCGCTCAATTTTGACAATCCCGATCTCGAGAGGATCATGCCTTGGGCTGGCACGCGTACCGGGCCCGAGGCGGTCCTGGACACCTACACGCAGGTGAAACGCTTCTGGCACAACGAGGGCTTCGAAATCAGCGAGCTTTTCGGCCAGGATGAGAACGTGGCCATGTTCGGCCGCTTTACTTACCGCTCCGCTACGCTCGGCCGTGCAGTCAATTCGCCGTTCTCAATACTGGCCAAAGTGCGGGGCGGCCAAGTCGCTCACATGCAGTTCATGGAGGACACGTTCGGCACCGCCTCGACCTTTCGCAGCGGCGGCGTGGCTATCTATCACAGCGATCCAGACGGGGCCGAGGTGGCGCTGTGAGCAATGCCATCCCGCCTGCCCCTCGCGACGTCATCGAGCGCTTCTATGCGGCAGAAGCCGCTTACATGAACGCTGGCGGCGGGGACGCGGGCGCCAATTTTGCCGACATGGCTGCCACGCTCGATCCTGGCGTGGTGCTGCACCAGTCGCCCGACCTGCCCTGGGGCGGCGAGTTCCATGGCCACGCCGGATACGAGGATTGGGCACGGCAGATGAGCCGGGCATTCGGTCGGCTGGCCGTCGAGGGCACGCGTTTTTTCACGGACGGCGACACGGTTATCATTACCTGTCGGCTTGTCACATGCTCGCGCGCGTCGGGCGAGACGCTGGACCTGCCAATGACGCAGGTCGTTCGCGTGCATAGCGACCGCATCGTTGAATTCCGGCCCTTTTACTGGAACGTGCCGGCGTATCGCGAGTCCGTCAGGAATACTCGATGACCGCAGCCATATCGGGCGGCGCCAGACCATTCTGGACCGCAACCCCCACGCGCATGATCTGGCGCTGTCGCTTCCGGGTCTCCGGTGAGCGTGTCGGGCACAAGGGCAAGACTTTCGAACGCGGGCCGATGTTCGCAAGATGGGAAGCCCCTGAACAGGTGACGCGCCCATACCCCGTCATGCTGGTGCATGGCGACGGGTCTCAAGGCACCGAGTGGGTTGACACGCCAGATGGACGGCCGGCTGGGTGCAGCGCCTGGTCGAGGCGGGGTATGCGACGGTGATCGTTGAACGCCCCGGCCACGGACGCTCGCCGCTGCACACCGACATCGTAGGAGCGATGGGACCACCGTTCCCCTACGAGGGAGGCCAGCAGATTGACTGTCCGCCTGATCCCGCGGGGAAGCACACGCAATGGCCATCTTTCCTAACGACTCCGAGATGATGGACCAGTTCATTGCCGGCTGCGGCCCGTTGGCGGCCGATCTTGCCGCCTCGGAAGAGATGGACGCGGGCCGTCTCGCCCGGCTGATCGTCCGGCTGGAATGCCACGCCAGCGCGATGCCGATGCAGGGAGGCGAGTAATGGAACTGGGCTTTATCGGTCTTGGCGCCATGGGCAGCGCCATGGCGCGCAACTTGGTCAAGGCGGGTCATCAAGTCCGAGCCTGGAACCGCTCCGGCGATCCAGGGATTGACGGAATGGCGAAGGCGTCCGATCCGGCGGAAGCGTTTCAGGCCGATGCGGTGTTCACCATGCTGTCCGACGACCCGGCGATCCGCGAGGTGCTGCTGGATCCCGGCGTGCTGGCCAAGGCGAGGTCCGGCCTGGTCCACGTGGTGACCTCGACTATCTCAGTCGCCTTCGCGGGTGAGCTGGTGGCAGCGCATGCGGCCGCCGGAGTTGGCTACGTGTCGGCACCCGTGCTCGGACGGCCAGACGTGGCCGCCAAGGGCGAGCTGAATATTCTCGCGGCCGGCAAGCGCGAGGCGGTTGAGACGGTGCGTCCGCTGCTCGATGTGCTCGGCAAGAAGGTGTGGGACATGGGCGAGGACCCGCCGCGCGCCAACGCTGCCAAGATCGCTGCCAACATGATGCTTACCATGGCCATCGAGGCAATGGCCGAGGCCGCGGTGCTGACAGAGACGAACGGATTGCCAGGCGCTGCCTTCTTCGAACTGATCCTGGGCACGCTGTTCGGGGGCCGCGCCTATGAAAGCTATAGCGCCAACATCGCCACGGAGAACTACGAGCCAGGCTTCAAGGCAAGACTGGGTTTGAAGGACCTCCGGCTGGCGACCGAAGCGGCCAAGGACGCGGGACGTAGGCTGCCGATGCTTGACGCCGTGCGGGGGCGTCTGGGAGAGGCGGTCGAGGCGGGTCTTGGCGACAAGGATTGGTCGATCATGGCCGACTACACGCTCAAGCACCGCAAGTGAGCCAGCCGTGGACGAGCTGAGCTGGACACCTCGCGAGCTCATCACGGCCTCGCTCGTGAGTGAGGCTGTCGTAGTGGGCGGCTTGGCGCGTCATCGCTCGGGCGGTGCGCGTCGACCCGATACCGATTTCTACGCCGGCGGGCTGCGGCTCAGTGCGCGGGTGCGCATGAGCGAGGCGGCGTCGCACCTTGCGGCATGCGCCGAGTGCCCCGTGGTCTCGGAGGCCCTGCTGGCGAGTGCCTCGGCGCAGGTCCGCAGCCTGGCGATCCTCGGCGGCAACCTGCTCCAGCGCACATGCTGCGGCGACTTTCGCGACCCCGGCGCACCTGCGAGGAACGCGAGCCAGGAACCGTTTTCCCGGCCGTCGACGGGCCGACCCGCTTTCATGCCGTGCTCGGCGGGAGCGAGCACTGCATCGCCACCTACGCGGGCGACTTCGCCTACGCGCTTATGGTGCTGGGCGCGCCCTTCAGGATTGCTGGACCATACGGTGAGCGCACCATCCCGCTTGGCGACCTGCATCGCTTGCTCGGCAACACGCCTGCCTTGGAGACGAAACTTGCACCGGGCGAGCTCCGAGTGGTCGATTGCTCCGGCGGCTGCGGCGCTCTAGCTCGGCGGGGACGACACAGTGCGCGACGTGCAGATCGCGATCGCGGGGCGCGACCAAGCCGTGGCGGCTGCCGCAGCTCGAGTCGGGGCTGCCGAGCAAGCGCCCGAACGGAGTGGTCGTGCAGGCGGCGGCGTCCCGCGCGACCGAAGGCGCGGTGTCGCACGGGCGCAACGCCTACAAGTTGGAGCTGATCCAGCGCTGGGTCGCCTGTGCGCTTGCCGAGACGGCAGCGCTCGCATGAACGCCATCGGTGCCTCGCTGCCCCGCGTTGACGCCCCGCTCAAGTTCAGCGGAGGAGCACGTCACGCCGCGGAGGTCCACCCTGACGGCCTCGCCTACGCGGCGACGCACGACAGCACGGTTCCAGCCGGGCGGATCACCGGGATTGACACGCAAGCCGCCGAGAACGTCGTCGGCTTGCTGCCGATCGTTACTCACCTCAACGCTGACCGACTACCCGATCAGGCGCCCACCAAACGGCCGGCGGTCGATCCGGTGACGGGCGAGCAGTTGCGCGTGCTGCAGGATGCCGAGATCCGGTCAGCGGCCAGCCGGTCGCGTTGGTGGTGGCGAGGACCCAGGCGCAGGCGCTGTATGCGGCGTCGCTCGTTCGCGTGACGTAGGCGCCCCATCCCGACCGCCTCGCCAAGCCAATCTCTGAGACGGCAGCCAAGAAGGGCCGTGGTCCCAAAACCAAGCAGGGTGACCCAGACGCCGCCCTCGCCTCCGCGTCGGTCCAGATGGTAGATGGTCGCGACATACCTGCAAGCGCGAGAGCAGCATAACGCTGTGAAGCCGCACGCCACTGGCGCCGTCTGGCAGGGCGACAGGCTGACGCTGTGGAGTAAGACGCAGTGGGTGGGCAACGAGCGGGACGAGATCGCCCGCCGCTTCGGTTTCCCGCCTGCAAACGTGCGGATGATCAACCCCTTCGTGGGCGGGGCTTTCGGCTCGCCGTTGCGCACCTGGCCGCACGTGACGCTCGCCGCCATGGCCGTGCCACGCGTGGGGCGCCCCCGTGCGGCTGGAGTTGACCCGGCGCCAACTTTCCAATGCCGTCGGCTATCGACCCTAGACGCGGCAGCACGTCGCACTCGGCGCGGACCGCGACGGCCAGCTCACCGCCATGATCCACGAGGTCACAGGCCAGACTTCCATTTACAAGGAGTTTGCGGAGTGCAAGCTTGTTCCCGCTTCCACCACCTACGCCTGCTCAAACCGGCGCACACGGTATGGCCTGGTCCCGATGAACGTCAGCACGCCCTGTCCGAGGCATGGTCCGGGCTAGGCGACCCGGCTGATCGGCCAGGAAATAGTGATGAATCGGCGGAAGCATTGAAGCTCGACGTGTTTAACTGCGCCTTCGTAATGAAATCGAATGTGACCCGGCGAAGGATTTACCCTCGTCGTCCAAAACGCTGCGCACGTGCCACCGTAAGGGGGCGCAGCGTTTCGGCGAACACCGCCGCGCATTCGGACAAGGTATCATGCGGGATGGAACCGAACTTGTCGGGTTCGACACGGCAACCGCGATCTACCACGTTGCCCGCTATTCGACATCTGCGTTCGCCACGCTGTTTGCAAACGGGTCCACGCTGGTGCGCTACGCCACGACCGACATGGGGCCGGGCACCTACAACACCCTGGCGACGAAGGTAGCTGCGGACGCGCTCGGTTTCCCGTGGAGCGAGTGCGGTTCGAGCTGGACGATGCTACGTTACCAGCCGCCAAGGAACATGGTGGCTCGACCACGATGGCCAGTGTGGAATCAGCAATGCAGGCGGTTTGCGCCGCGTTGCGGTCGAAGCTTTCCGCGCTTGCAGGTGGCACGCACGACTTCGTGGCCATGCTTCGCCACGCTGGGTTGGAGCGCCTCGATGCGGGGGCGAGCGCCGCGCGCGGCAATGCGGAAAAGACGCACAGCTCGGTCGGATTCGGCGCGGTGTTCGCGGGAGTGCGCTTTGATCCCGATCTTTGCGCCATTCGGATAGCGCGGCTGGTCGGCGCTTACGACGCGGGGGCTTCATCAATCCTTGGCTGGCGCAAGGCACGTCGACGCATGACGCGCAGCAGCGTGGCGCTGCTGACCGGCAGCATTAGCCGCTGAGCGAGACCAGCACCGGCCCTGCTGCCCACCACCAAGCCGGGATGGTGAACGATCTTTTCGGCCACCCGGTGCGCCGAGCTCGTTCCGCCAGCACTGTCGGTGCGAACCGGTCAGCAAGCACCTTGCGCAGACAGCATGACGCGGTTCACCGGAACCGCCGCACTAAGAGCCGTAAGCGTACGCGCCACCCTGGGCACGCCAATCCGAAGATTCGGGGGATAGTGACCTGGACGCGGGGTGCTACGCGCCACCTACCGGACAAGAGGCTGTCGCGACGGTGCTAAGGGCCGTTACGACAAACATTTCCTTGCCGCCCTTGACGCTGTTTACATCGAGGCCGAGCGGGATCAGTGTAACCGGTGCGAGTGAACCACCTTCCGGCACCGCCTGGTGATTGCCGACACTGG
>CAXTRX010000015.1:0-32968 GCA_964246785.1 uncultured Acetobacteraceae bacterium
ACGTGATAGCCACACTTTTGCGCGATAAAGCTTAACGAACCCCTTAAATCACGATCCCGCGAGCATGTTTTTGAGACGAGTGAGACGATTTCTCAGTCGGCGCGATTCGTTTTGGCAGTGTCCCACCCTGGGCGGCAGCGTGGTGCCTTGTCGCACCGCAATGGAAGCTAGGAAATTGCATGGTAGTGCTTGAACCACTCGACAAAGCGCGGGATGCCGATGTCCAACGGCGTCGCAGGGGCGTAGCCGGTCAAGTCCGCGATCTGGTCGACGCACGCCCAAGTTTCGATAACGTCCGCAGCAGGCCGTGGTATCGTGCGGGTGATCGCACGCCGGCCGAGTGACTGCTCCAGCAGTCCGACGAGGCGCGTGACGGGTTCGCTCCGGTTGTTGCCAATGTTCAGGATGCGCGGCGCGGCCGTGGCAGGGGGCCGGTCCAGCACGCCAACGACGCCCGTGACGATATCGTCGATATAGGTGAAATCGCGCTTGAGCGTCCCGCCCTCGTAGAGGGTGATCGGCTCCCCCGCGATGATCGCTTGGGTAAACCCGTAATAGGCCATGTCCGGCCGGCCCCAAGCACCATAAACGGTGAAAAACCGCAGGCCGGTTTGCGGGAGTTGGTAGAGGTGGGCGTAGGCATGGCTTAGCAACTCGTCCGCCCGCTTGGTAGCGGCATAGACGGAGGTCGGCTGGTCGACGGATGACGCGCCTTCCCGCAGCGGGAACTCGACGCCAAGGCCATAGACCGAGGAGGAGCTGGCATAAACCACGTGACGCAAGTGCGACAGCCGGCGCGCCGCCTCCAGGATCACGAGGTGACCCATCACGTTGGACTGGACATAGGCGTAGGGGTTGACCATCGAGTAACGCACGCCGGCCTGGGCCGCGAGATGGACCACATGGGTGATATCCGGCGACCCGGCGACAATGGCGTCCATCGCCTGCCGATCCGATACGTCGGCACGATGCAGGCTGAAGGCCGGCCCGGCCAGGCGTGAGACGCGCGCCTCCTTCAGCGCCGGGTCGTAATAGCTGTCGAAGTTATCGACCCCGATCACGCTTGCGCCGACCGCGAGCAGGCGCTCGGCGACGTGATAGCCGATAAAGCCCGCAACACCGGTCAGCAGAACGATCACTTTATGCCCCTGCGGCCACGCAAGTGCTTTGGCGATTACGGAGGCATGTGGCAAGGGGCGAACCTGCTCCCGGGCGCAGCAAAGCGTTCGGGCGCAGGATGGCTCCTCTTGCTAGAACTCCTCCCAACCATCGTCGTTGCGCGACTGTTGACCGGCCGCTGCGTGGGTTCTGGAGGGGATCGTGGCGGCCCCCGGCGTTGCAGCGTTGTGGCGTTTTACCGGCAATGCCCGGGATGGGCTGCTGGAGCGAGCAACGACAGATGGCCCAGCCTGCTTGAAGTTCGGACGCGAGGCCATGTGGGCGGCAGCGTCGGACGGGCGATCTGTCTGGGTGCGGAACTCGCCCGTCAACGCAGTCAGCGTCTCGGCCTGCTGGCGCAAGGCGTGGCTGGCAGCAGTGGTCTGCTCCACCATGGCAGCGTTCTGCTGGGTCACCTGGTCCATCTGGTTAACGCCAGTGTTGACCTGCTGCAGCCCGGTGGCCTGCTCCTGCGCAGAAGTGACGATACCGGACAGGGCAGTGGCAGCCCTGGTGATCTTGGCCACCATGGCATCGAGTGCGCCGCCAGTCTCGCCGACCAACGCGACGCCGCGTGCCACCTGCGTGCTACTGGCGACAACGAGCACCTTGATTTCCTTTGCAGCGCTTGCTGAGCGCTGAGCCAAGGCGCGCACTTCGGATGCAACCACGGCGAAGCCGCGTCCGCTTTCGCCCGCCCGGGCTGCCTCTACGCCGGCGTTAAGCGCCAGCAGGCTGGTTTGGAAGGCGATCTCGTCGATGGTGCCGATGATACTGCCGATCTGGCGTGAGGATTGTTCGATGGCGCTCATGGCAGCGATAGCGTTATGCACCACCTCGCCTGAGTGCTCGGCGTCGCTCCGAGCGTCTTGCACGATGGCGGCTGACTCGGCCGCGCCTTGAGCGGTGCGGGTCACAGTGGCGGTAATCTGGTCGAGTGCCGCGGCGGTTTGCTCAAGCGTGGCAGCCTGCTGTTCGGTGCGGCGGGACAGGTCGTCATTGGCGGAGGAGATTTCACCAGCGGAGGCGTGGACCGCATCGGTATTGGCTGCAATGGCGGACACGGCAGTTCGCAACTGGGTGGCGGCGGCGTTGAAATCACTGCGTAGGCACTCGTAAGCCGGAGGAAACGGCTGCTGCAGCTCGCAGGTGAGGTCTCCCTCGGCAAGCCGAGCGAGGCCGCCGGCGAGAGTTTGCACGACGGCGGATTGCTGGGCGGCCAACTCGGCGCGTTCGGCCTCGTTGCGGCGGGCGGCTTCCTCGACGGCGTTGCGTACGGCGAGTGCTTCCTGCTCAAGCTGGCGGCGTGCGACGGCACTCTCTTGGAGAATGACAACCGCGCGAGCCATCGCGCCGACCTCGTCTGATCGAGCGACGCCGACTACGACGGTCTCCAAGTCACCAGCCGCCACGCGTCCAACGGACATGGTCAACCGTGCGACGACGCTGCCCAACCGCCGGGTCACGATCAGGAAGCCCAGCAGTGTAAGCAGGCATACGGCCGCTATGATCGCTGCCGTGCTGTAAAGCGCGTCCCGACGGGCCAACACAGCAGCGGTGACATCGGTTGCGACTTCCAACACACCGATGGTGACGCCCTTAAAGTCCCGTATCGGGGCGCCTGACGCCGAGTACACTTTATGTCCGACGACCATCGCGTGACGCACCGAACCCCCGGTGGAAACCATGGCGAGTTCGGCGGGCGAAAGCATCGTGCTCCCCGGCAAGGTGGTGTTCTGCGTGACGAAGTGGGTGCCACGTATCACCTCGACGGCGACTTCTACGCCCATCGTCTTTTTGAATTGCTCGAAATACGTGTTCGAAAGGGTGAGACCAGCATCCACCAGGCCGACTAACTTGCTGCCTTCAACGACGGGAGCTAGCGCGTAGACGCCAAGCCCGGCGCGGCCAAGCTCATTGCCGGAGGTGAACGCGGCTTGCGCGAGCGCATCGACCACCATGGGGCGGTCGCCGATGCTGTCGCCAGAGCTTTCGGGGTCGTGCAGGCGAGCCACGACGGCGCTGTGCGCATCGGTAATGACGGCCACGTTAGGCCCGCCAGCCGCGGTCACACGGCTGAAGTCATGGCCGAAGCGCGCCACTATGCTCTCGCGCTCAGCCGCTTGGATGAGGCTGCCAAGCCCCGGTTCGGTGGCGATCTGCAACGCAAGTGTGGAAGCAATGCGCCGTGCAGCCTCAATGTCAGTCAAGATGATCTTGATCTGGTCCTGGGTGGTGACCCGGATTGCGTTTTCAGCTTGATTATACTGACGGTAGGAGCCGAGGGCGCCGATGCTTAAGCTCGATGCCAGAACGGCTGCAAACCCGCACGCGGTCATTTGCACCCAAAACGGCCTAGACACGCCATTGGTTTTGGCCATGATCCGCTCGCTACGAGCCTTTTCCAGAGGTTGGCCCAAAATTGCCTGAACAAAGTTGACAGCGCGTTAAGAGAAACCGTCGTCATTGAGTTGGGCGTTGGAGGCGGGCGCCGGGCA
Organism: uncultured Acetobacteraceae bacterium; assembly: GCA_964246785.1. Taxonomy (GTDB): domain Bacteria; phylum Pseudomonadota; class Alphaproteobacteria; order Acetobacterales; family Acetobacteraceae; genus LMUY01. The sequence goes on from CAXTRX010000015.1 coordinate 3,657, forward strand.
CTGGATTAGGGCTGCCATCTGCGCGACAATGCAGCATGGGATTTCATTCGCTCTACCATCACGGTTTCGTCCGCGTGGCCGCGTGCACCATCTGGTCCAGCCTTGCCGAGCCAGCCGCCAATGCGCACGCCGTGATCGCCTCCGCGCGTGCCTGTGCGGCCGAAGGCGTGGCGGTGGCGGTGTTTCCGGAACTCTGCCTATCCGGCTACGCCATCGACGACCTGGTGCTGCAAGACGCCTTGCTCGATGGGGTGGAGCGTGCCATCGCCAGCGTGGCGCAGGCGAGTGCGGACTTGCTGCCGGTGCTGCTGGTGGGTGCGCCGCTGCGCCATGCGGGACGGCTCTATAATACTGCAGTCGTCATCCATCGCGGGCGCGTGCTTGGAGTGGTGCCCAAGGTGCACCTGCCGAATTACCGCGAGTTCTACGAGCGGCGCCATTTCGCCTCCGGGAGCGAGGCGCCCGGCGATAGCTTGCTGCTGGCAGGCGAGGCGGTGCCGTTTGGGACCCGGCTGCTGTTCGGGGCAAGCGATGTGCCAGGCTTCGTGATCCATGCCGAGATTTGCGAGGATCTCTGGCTGCCAATCCCGCCCAGCAGCCAGGCGGCGCTGGCAGGTGCCACCGTGCTGACGAACTTGTCGGCCAGCAACATTACGATCGGAAAGGCGGATACCAGGCGGCTGCTTTGCCGCAGCCAGTCGGCACGCTGCCTGGCGGCCTATGTCTACGCGGCGGCGGGGGCGGGGGAGTCCACCACTGATCTGGCCTGGGACGGTCAGGTGTCGGTGTTTGAGAACGGCGAGACATTGGCGGAAAGCGAACGCTTCCCACTTGGAGCGCAGATGGCGACGGCCGACGTGGACCTGGACTTGCTGCGGCAGGAGCGCGCGCGGCAAGGCTCGTTCGACGACAACCGCCGCCACGTGGGGGATGGTGGTGGCTGGCGGCTGATCCCGTTCCGGCTTGCAGCACCCGAGGGCGCGCTGGAACTGCGCCGCCGGGTTGAACGCTTTCCCTTCGTCCCGGCGGACCCGGCGCATCTGGAGCGGGATTGCTACGAGGCCTACAACATCCAGGTGTCGGCGCTGGTGCAGCGGCTGCGGGCGACCGGGATCGGGCGGGTGGTGATCGGCGTCTCGGGCGGGCTCGACTCGACGCAGGCGTTGATCGTGGCGGCGCGCGCGTTCGACCTGCTGCAGCGGCCACGGGCGGACATTCTGGCCTACACCCTGCCAGGTTTTGCCACCGGCGACACGACGCGGGGCAATGCCTGGGCCTTGATGCGTGCGCTCGGCGCCACGGCGCAGGAAGTCGATATCCGCCCGGCCGCCCAGCAGATGCTGTCCGACATTCACCACCCGTTTGCGGACGGCACGCCGCAATACGACGTCACGTTCGAGAACGTGCAGGCAGGCTTGCGCACCGACTACCTGTTCCGGCTGGCCAACCAGCACGGGGCGCTGGTGATGGGCACAGGCGATTTGTCGGAAAGCGCGCTGGGCTGGTGCACCTACGGGGTGGGGGACCAGATGTCCCATTACAACGTGAATGCCGGGGTGCCGAAGACGTTGATCCAGCACCTGATCCGCTGGGTGGTGAGCAGCGGCCAGTTCGCGCCGGCGGTGGGCGAGACGTTGAGCGCGATCCTGGCGGCGGAGATCTCGCCCGAGCTGGTGCCGGTGACGCCGGGGCAGCCGCCGCAGAGCACCGAGCAGGCGATCGGGCCGTATGAGCTGCAGGATTTCACCCTGTTCTACACGCTGCGTTACGGGTTCCGTCCGTCGCGCATTGCGTTCATGGCGCTGCAGGCCTGGGGAGATAGGGCGCGAGGCGACTGGCCGCCGGGTTTTCCGGAGGAGCGGCGGCGGCAGTACACGCTAAGCGAGATCACGCGCTGGATGGAGGTGTTCCTGCGGCGCTTCTTCGGGTTCAGCCAGTTCAAGCGTTCGGCGATGCCCAATGGACCGAAGGTTTCGGCTGGCGGGTCGCTATCGCCACGTGGCGACTGGCGGGCGCCGTCGGATAGCAGTGCGGCGGCATGGCTGGCGGATTTGGCGACGGTGCCGAAGGAGGGGTGAGGCCTCAGGCGGCGAGTTGGTGGGCGTCGCCTTGGGACCAAAGTAGGCTTGCCTCCGTGCCGGCGGTGACGGGCGTGGCGTAGAAAGTGTCGTCAGGCAGCACCACCGCTGCTTCGCCGCCATCCTGCAACGCCAGGGCGATCCGCACGACGGTGCCCTGATACTCGACGGCGATGACGCGCGCGGGCAGGCCGTCGCTCGGCGCGCCCAGGCGGCAGCGGTCGGCGCGCACGGCCACGGTTCCCGCCGCGCCGGTAAGCACATTATGGCCGCCGATGAAGCGGGCGACGAATGCGCTTTGCGGCCGCTCGAACACGTCACGGGGGGTGCCGGCCTGACGGATTTGGCCGTCCTGCATCACCACCATCAGGTCGGCCAGCGCCATTGCCTCGTCCTGGCTGTGGGTGACGTGGATGAAGGTGATGGCCAAGTCCCGCTGCAGGCGTTTGAGTTCCTCCCGCACCTTGATGCGAAGGAACGGGTCGAGCGCGGATAGCGGCTCGTCGAGCAGCAATACCTTGGGGCGATTGATCAACGCCCGCGCCAACGCCACGCGCTGCTGCTGCCCGCCGGAGAGCTGCGCGGGCAGGCGGGTGGCGAACGCGGTCATGTGCACCAGCTCGAGGTATTCGTAGGCACGCCTGTGTCGCTCGGCTTTGGCGACGCCGCGCATTTTCAGGCTGAAGGCCACGTTGTCGAGGCAGTTCAGATGCGGGAACAGCGCGTAGGACTGGAACATCATCGCGGTGCCGCGGGCCAGCGGCGGCTTGTCGCCCACATTGTCGCCGCGGATCAGGATATCGCCTTCGGAGATGGTCTCGTGCCCGGCGATCATGCGCAGCGTGCTGGTCTTGCCGCAGCCGCTCGGGCCGAGCAGGCAGCAGTAACTCGCGGTAGGGATGCGCAGGGAGACGCCGTCCACGGCCACCGACCCGGCGTAACGCTTGGTGACGGAGACCAGTTCGACATCGAAGCGCGGGTCCATAGGATCGTCCTTTTTCTAGATCGGCGCGCGACGGCGCTGCAGCCGGGCCATGACGAGTAAGCCGATGCCGATCAACGCGAAGGACACCGTTGTGGTGACGGTTCCGATGGCGAACAGCGTGGGCGACGTGGCGGACGATATCAGTGCGTAGATTTGCAACGGCAGCGTGTTGCGGCTGCCCACGGTGAGCGTGGTGCGGGCATATTCGTCGTACGAGAGGGTGAATGCGCCGATGGCCACGCCGATGATGCCGGGCAGCAGCAATGGCAGTGTGACATAGCGCAGGCGCTGCCACGGGGAGGCGCCGAGGTCGGTGGCGGCTTCTTCATACGAGCGATTGAAGCGGGCGACGACGGCGAACATGGTCAACAGCCCGAACGGCAACGTCCATGTCAGTTGCGCGCCGAGCGCGGAGGTGAACAGGCCCATCGGCAGGCCGAGGAACTGAAAGCCCAGGCCGATGCCGAAACCCACGAGCAGGCTTGGCATCACCAGGCTCGCCACGGCCAAATAGAACAGCACGCCGGAGCCCGGGAAACGGCGGCGAAACGCCAGGCCAGCCGACACTGACAGCACCACGGTGAGCGCACTGACCAGCAGCCCAAGCGAGAGTGAGCGTTGGAACGCAACCGGGATGTCCGCCATCTGGCCCGGCTGCAAGATCTCGGCAAACCAGTGCGTCGAGAAGCCGACCATCGGGAAGGTGACGCCGCCATTGGGGCCCTGGAACGACAACAGGTAGATCACCGCCATCGGGCCATAGAGAAACAGCAGGTAGGCGCCCATCAGCGTGGCCAGCAGGTAGAAGGTGTATGGCCGTCGCTGGCGTTCGTGCGGCATCAGCCGAGCAACTCGCGGCGGACGTCCACCACCCGCATCATGCCGGCGACGATAAGCGCCACGAACACGACCAGCACCATCGCGCTGGCGGCGGCGGGAGGATATTGCATGGCCTGGATCTCGGTCGACAGCTCGGACACGATGGAGGCGCTCTGGCCGCCGCTCATTTGCCGCACGACGAAGTAGTCGCCCATCACCTGGGTGAACACCAGGATGGAGCCGAGCGCCACGCCGGTGCGGGACAGCGGGATCACCACCTCCGTCATGCTGCGCCAGCGGCTGGCCCCCGCGTCGCGCGCGGCCTCAAGCAGGGCGCGGTCGATCTTGCTCATCGAATTGGCGATCGGGCCGATCATCAGCAACGTGTAAAGATGGACGTAGGTGAGGCACACCGCGAAATTGGAGAACAGCAGGAACGTCAACGGTTGGTCGATGAGGTGCAGCCTAAGTAGGATGGTGTTGAAGGCGCCGTTGCGGCCAAGGAAGGGGATCCAGGCGATGGTGCGGATAATGGCCGAGGTCCAGAACGGGATGGCGCAGGCCAAAAACAACAGGGCACGGGTGGCGTGGGAGCGGACGTGGAAGACCAAGAAGTAGGCGATGTTAAAGCCGATGAAGAGGGTGATGGCCCACACGATGGCGGCGAAGCGCAGTGAACTGAGATAGACGCGCGATGTCGCGGGCGTCGTCAGCAGGTCGCGGTAGTTGTCGAGCAGGAAGGCTGGATAGATGCCGACGCGGTCGTAATCGAAAAAACTGACCACCAGGAACAACAGGGTGGGGAGTGCGAACAGCACGACCAGGATCAGGGCTAGCGGAGAGACTTGCAGCCACGAGAGCGCCGCCGGCGACAGGCGGCTCCGGCGCCGCGCCGGGCGCCAAACGGCGGTGTTGCTGGCGAGCGTGGTCTCGCTGGGCATCACGCGGCCTGTGCCCGCCCGCCCTGGCGGCAGCGCATCAGCGGCTGGATGCGGGTGCCGAACTGCTCCATGCCGATGACGAAATCGTCGAACGTCATCATCACGCCTTCGACGCCGGGTACCCCTGCCACCTCGTCCAGCATGGACGCGATGTGGGCGTAGGAGCCGACCAACACGCCCTGGTTGGTCGGCAGCTTGTCGCCGCCCATCAGCTTGCGCTTTTGCGGCTGGGAGTATGGGTCCTTGTTCGGGTCGTCGCCGGCCTGCTCGTCGCGCCAGGCGATGGCTTCGAGGTCGATGCCGGCCTTGTAGTGCTCCCACTTCGCCATGGCTGCCTCGTCGGTTTCGTCGGCGATGATCATGGTCAGGATCAAGGCACTGCAGGTGCGTCCGCTTTGCGCCGTGGCGGCGACCAGGCGGGCGACGCTGGAGGCCATCGCAGTGGGCTGGTTCACGCCGAAGGAGTTGCAGAAGTTATAGTCCGCGTGTCGGGCGGCGTAGCGCGTGCCGGCGTCGCTCTGGGCGGCGCAAATGATCGGGATCGGTTTGGAGGGCAGCGGGCTGCAGCGGCAGTCGTCCATGGTGAAGAAGTCGCCCCTGAAGTCGGAGCGCCCGGTGGCCCAGAGTTCGCGCATAATGGTGACGTATTCGGCGCAATACTCGTAACGGCGGCGGTAGTGCTCGGCGCCGGGCCACAGACCCATCTGCGCGTATTCGGCGCGCTGCCAGCCCGAGATGATGTTCACGCCGAAGCGGCCGCCGGAGATGCTGTCGATGGTGACCGCCATGCGCGCGGCAATTGGCGGCGGCATGGTGAGCACGGCACAGGTGGCGAATAGCTGGATGCGGCTGGTGACGGCGGCCAGCCCCGCCATGAGGGTGAAGCTTTCGAGGTTGTGATCCCAGAACTCAGAGGGTCCGCCGAAGCCATGCAGCTTGATCATGGAGAGTGCGAAGTCGAACCCAAAGCCCTCGGCCTTCTGCACGATGGTCCGGTTCAGCTCAAAGCTTGGCATGTATTGCGGCGAAGTGGTCGAGATCAGCCAGCCGTTGTTGCCGATCGGGATGAACACACCAAGCTTCATGTCTTAGGCCATCCTTCAGGAGGTGATGAACTCGTTCCAGCGCCGGGTCAAATAGCGGTCTTCGTCCATAACCGAGTTCCACACCGCGATGTTGCCCATGCGCTGGTCGAACGAACCGCCGTCGCGCGAACGCCCGGCATGTTCCATCAGCTTGCCGAATGGATCGTGGATATCGGTTTCGGCGACTTTGCCGCCATACCAGTAGTCCCACTCGGCAGCACTGAGATATTTGCGCGCATTGTCTGGTTGCGCAGAGTAGTAGCCTTCGCGCGCGATGAAGGCGCCCGGAAATCCGGAGCAATACCAATTCAGGTAGTCGTAGGTCGCGTCCAGCTTCATGCCGCTGACGTGCCTCATGATGCCGAAATGGTAGCCCCAGCCGCGATAGCCCTCCTTGAGCGGCTGGAACACGCAATCGATGCCGCGGGTGCGCACGGCGGTGACGGCGGGGGACCACATGGACTGGATCACCACCTCGCCCGACGCCATCAGGTTCACTGACTGGTCGAACGAGGACCAGAACGAGCGGAACTGGCCGGACTGCTTGATCTCAGTCATGAGTTGGATGGTCTTGTCGATCTCGGCCCGCGTCATGTTGCCTTTGTTGGCGTATTTCACGTCGCCGCGCGCTTCCAACGCCATCGCCACGTCGATCACACCCACCGTCGGGTTGTCTTGCAAGGCGGCGCGGCCCTTGAAGTCGGGGCTGATGAGATCGGCCCAGGTGGTGACCGGCCGCCCCGCCAAGTCTGGCCGGATGCCGAGCGTGTCGGCATTGGTGATGGTCGGCACGCTGTTGAGAAACTCGGTCGGGCCGGTGGCCGTGGCCTTGCCGGATGCGTCCGTGGCGTAAAGCACGGTGTAGGGTGCCACACCCTGGGTCGATGCCTTGCGGCCGTCGGCGTATTGGCTGCGAGTGAACAGCGGCAGCGTCTTGTCCCACTGGCTGAACTTCGCCACGGGAATGGTTTGCAGTATGTTCCGGCCGACCAGGTATTTATGGTAGGGCAGGCTGATGTCGCCCACGTCGATGGCGCTGCTTTGCGACAAAAAGCGGTTCAGCAGGTCGGCGCTTTCGGAGGCCTGCATCGTGACCTTGAAACCAAGGTCCTTGCTGGCCTGCTCGGCAATCGCCGGGATCGCGGTCACCGGTTGGCCAGCATGACGGATTTCGATGTCCTTGATGGTTTGCGCCCAGATGGTTGGGAAACCGCGTATGGCGCCCGAGCCGATGGCAGCACCGGCGGCAGCCGACCCGGCGGCAAGGAGGCGGCGGCGCGAAAGGGCAGGCGCGGGCTCGTCTGGCATGCTGGCCTCCTAATGAGCGAGTTGGAACGTGCTGGCTGGCTCGTCGGCAAAGCGGCGCTGCCGGCGCAAGCGGCTGGTCATGGCGTCGACATACGGCGCTGCAACGCACACCATTTCGAGCTGGCGTTCGCTCAGCGACAGGCCGGCGCGGCGGCAGGTCTCGGCCACGGCGGCCCGTTCGGCGGCGGGTAGATCACTCACCGGGTCCGGCATCGGCGGCAGGGCGGGCGCGATGGCGCCGGGCTTGAGCGCGGGACGGCGGGACCGCCATGGCGTTGCCTGCTCGTAGGCGTGGCCTATGCGCAACACGGTGGCCTCGTCAAATGGGCGGCCGGCGATCTGCATCCCCAGCGGCAAGCCGGCGGGGCTGAAGCCCATGCAGAGCGAGAGCGCCGGGCCGCCTGAGACGTTGAACGGCGTGGTGAACGAAGCGCGCTGCCAGAACTGCTCGGTACGCCATGCTCCGAACGCGGGGGCCGGTGCTGGGGCGGTCGCGGTCACAAAGGCATCAAAGCGTTGGTAGGCGGCGCCGAACTCCTGCAGCATCAGCCGGCGCTCGCGTTGCGCTGCCACGTAGTCGGGCCCGCTGATCAACACCGCTCCGAGGGCGCGGCCGAGAAAATCCTCGCCGAAATCACCCGGGCGGCTGCGCAGCGTGGCCGCGTGGACGTTGAACAGCTCGCTTTCGGCGATGGTGACCTTTACGTCGCTGTAGTGTTTCGCGGGCCGCAGCCGCACATCCTCCAGAATGGCGCCGAGGGAGCGCAGAACGTCGAACGCGTGCTCCAACGCGTTCACCACCGCCGGGTCGGTTGCGATGTCCTCTTCGTGGAAATGGCGGATGACGCCGATCCGCAAGCCACGGATGTCGCCCGTTAGCGCGGACCGGTAATCGGAGATGGCGGGTTGTGCGCTTCCTGGTTGTGCGCTTCCTGGATCGAGCGGGTCATACCCGGCAATGGCGCCGAGCATGATGGCGCAGTCTGCCACCGTCCACGCCATCGGGCCCACCGTGTCGAAGCTGAACGAATTGGGATATACGCCGCGGCGGCTGACCAGGCCATAACTGGGCTTCAACCCGGCGATACCGCACAGGGCTGCCGGCAACCGGATCGACCCGCCGGTATCGGTTCCAAGTGCCCCCGCGACCAGCCCGGCGGCCACGGCCGCGCCAGAGCCGCTGGAGGAGCCGCCGGTGAAGTGCGTGGTGTTCCATGGGTTGCGCGCAGGCGGCCAAGGCAGGTCGAAGGAAGGGCCGCCATGGGCGAACTCATGCGTGGCGAGCTTGCCAAGCAAGATGGCGCCCGTATCCAACAACGCATCTGCGCAGGCTGCGTTTTCACTCGGAACGGCATAGGCAAGCGTGCGCGAGTGCCCTGTTGTGCGTATCCCCTGCGTGCAAATCATGTCCTTCAAACCCACTGGAATGCCTGCAAGTGGGTGGGGCGGTTCGCCTGCGGCCAAGGCGCTGTCGACGCGTTTTGCCTGTGCCAGGGCTTGCTCGGCGGTGACCAGCAGGAAGGCGTTCAATTGCCCATCGAGCGTTGCGATGCGATCCAGTTGCGCACCAAGCAGTTCCACCGCAGACATGGCCCGGGTGGCGAGCAGAGTGGCTGCTTCGGCAATCGCGAACGGCCCGGATGCGGCTGGGACGGAGCGAAGATCATCCGGCATCATATCACCCTTGGTATGGCGGTCCCGGACTGCGAGGGGCGGTATTCGCGCGCGCAGCATGGTTGCGCCTCGGCGATGGAGCACTCCCGGCGGACCGTACGTCAACCCGGCAAACCGGCTCGGATTTGCGGCCACACGCCGTTTCTGCTGAAGGAATGGGTTGCCACCGCCGTTTACGAGAGCAGCGCGCCTAGGCTTTAAGCAGATGTCGCGCAAACGCCCAATGGTGCCGCGCTCGTTTGCCAACGAAACCTTGCCAACGGCACGGGGGATGCTACGGCTGTGCAATGTCTCTGGCAGAAGCATGTCGACCCCGGTAGCGAGGCCCAGGCTCGCATCGCCTGCGCGCCACGCACGGGCGTTTGCGGAGGGCAAGCGCGTGCGCAGCCTCAGCCTGCCGCTTCCGGCGCTCAGCGTCGTTTCTGTCGCGGTGATGGTGCTGGCCTGGTGGACGCTATCGGCGACAGGGCTGGTGCGTGCGGATTTATTGCCCTCACCAGCCGCCGTGGCTGCGGCGCTGGTCGACGTGGTGACGAACGGGTACCGCGGAACAACGCTTTGGGGCAACGTGGCCGCGACGCTCGGCCGATTGCTGGGCGGCTTCGGCGCGGCCGCGATTGCCGGCGTTCCGCTCGGGCTGTGGATGGGGTCCAACAGAGCGGCCGGTGCGGCGCTCGATTGGATCATTCAATTCATGCGGCCGTTGCCGCCTTTGTCCTACATGATCTTGCTCATCCTTTGGCTCGGCACGGGTGATCTGTCGAAAAGCGCGCTGCTGTTTTTGACGGCGTTTCCGATCATCGTTTCGGCCGCCGCGGCGGGGGTGCGCGGTGTGAAGCGGCAACGCGTACAGGCGGCGTTGGCCTTGGGCGCAAGCCGTGCGGATGTATTCCGCCATGTGATCTTGCCCTCAGCCGCGCCGATGGTATTGACCGGATTACAGATCGCGCTGGCGGCTGCGTTCTCGACCGTTGTTGCGGCGGAACTGCTGGCGGCCAATGACGGGCTTGGCTGGATGGTGATTTCAGCGAGCAATTTTCTACGCAATGACGTTGTTATCTTGTGCATTCTGCTGCTCGGCTTCCTGGGCATTGCATTGGCGAGCTTGTTGCGGTTAGCAGACCGGCACTTTATCCATTGGCGGGGGCGCGATTGAGCCGAACCTGGCCGTCCTGGGCGGTGACGCTGACGGCCATGATTGTCGTGGCCGCGATTTGGGTTGGCGTGACCAGCGGCGGGCTGGTGCGCGATTTATTCTTGCCGGGCCCTGCCGATGTATGGGCCGGGTTCGTGGAGCTGATCCAGGACGGCTACAAGGGCCGTTCTCTGCTCGAACATATTGGGGTCAGCCTATTTCGCGTGCTGGCGGGTTTTTTGTCCGGCGCTGCCGTGGGAACACTGCTGGGGCTTGGAATGGGTTACCTGCCGCGGTTGAACGCGATTGCGGCGCCGTTCGTCGAATTTCTCCGGCCGCTGCCGCAATTGGCCTATCTCGTGCTGCTCATCATCTGGCTTGGCATCGGCGAGACCAGCAAGATCACCATGCTGTTTCTTGCCGCCCTGCCGGTGTCCGCCATCGCGGCCCGGGACGGGGTGGCCAACGTGCCCGCCGAGCGGGTGCGGGTGGCGCTGGCGCTCGGGGCCGGTCGCTGGCAGGTGTTTGCCCACGTCATCCTCCCGTCGGCACTGCCAGAAATCTTGGTCGGCGCGCGGTTGGCGGCGGGCATCGTGTATGGCACGCTGATTGCGGCTGAAATCATTGCCGGGTCGAACGGCATTGGCTGGATGATCCTGGACGCGGGCCGCTTTCTACGGTCGGACTATGTGTTTGCGGGTATCTTCATCCTCGGTCTGACGGGGATTGGCATTGACCGCTTGCTCGTGCTGCTGGAGCGCCGAGCCGTACACTGGGCCGGCCGCTGATAGCGGACCGGCAGGCTGCTGACGACCCATGTTGGAGGAGTAAAGCATCGATGACCTATCATGTGACGAGACGGACCGCTTTGACTGCTGCCGCCGCATTGGCCCTGGCCGGCCGGGCGCGTGCCGCAGCACCCCCGGTGATCAACATCGGATTTTTTACCGAAACCAAGCCGACCATGCTCGCCAAAGGTGAGGGCTGGTTCGAACAGGCGACCGGCAGCAAGCTCAACTGGATAGAAGTTGGCAGCGGCGCGGACATCAACACCGCAATCACTGCGGGCAGCGCGGATTTCGGGCTGTCCATCGGGTCGTCGCCGGTGGCTGCGGCAATGGCGCAAGGCCTGCCCTATCAGCTCATCGGGCTGGTGGACAACATCGGCCCGGCCGAGGAGATGACGGTCCGCGTCGCATCCAACATCAACGCCCCGGCCGACTTCAAGGGAAAGAAGGTCGCAACACCATTCGGCTCGACCAGCCATTTCCGGCTGCTTGGGTTTCTGAAGACCCACGGCCTGACTGAGCGCGAAGTGACGGTTCTGGACATGAAGCCGCCGGCTATCGTGGCGGCGTGGAGCCGGGGCGAGATCGACGCGGCTTACGTTTGGTCGCCGGCGAAGAACAAGCTGCTGTCCGACGGCGGCAAGGTCTATCAAACCTATGTCGACCTCGACAAAGCAGGCTACGTGATCGCCGACCTGATCGTCGTGCGCAACGGGTTTGCCGAACAATACCCGGACGCGGTAACCGGCTTCCTGCGCGCCTATGGCCGCTCGCTGGCGATGTACCACGACAAGCCGGATGAGACGGCGCAGATCGTGGCCAAGCAGGCTGGCGTCACGCCCGACACCGCTGCGTCCGACATGAAGGAGTACGATTTCGTGCCGCTCGCCGAGCAAGCGTCGGACACCTGGCTGGGCGGCACGGTGGCCCAGCCGGGCAAGTTCGCGCATGTGTTGAAGAGCACGGCCGACTTCCTCGTCGAGCAACGCAGCATCAAACGCGCCCCCGATGTGGCAGCGTTCCAGAAAGCGACCAACGTCACGTTCCTGAAGAACGCGCTGGTTTGACCGCCTTCGTGCAGTTTGCCTACGTCTCGGTGCATTATGGCACCGGGGCGACGGCAGTACGCGCGCTTGAGCGCGCGGACTTAAGCTTCGAACGCGGCGACTTCATCTGCATCGTGGGGCCGTCTGGTTGCGGCAAAACCACCATGATGCAGACGCTTGCCGGGTTCCTGCCGCCAACCACGGGCGTGGTTCGCGTCGATGGCGAGGCTGTGACAGCGCCCGGACCGGATCGGGGCGTGGTGTTCCAGCAGCCCGCTTTGTTTCCATGGCTGACGGTGGCGGCCAACGCCGGCTTCGGCCCGCGAATGACGGGCGCGCCGCGGGTGGAAGCAACCCGCCGGGTCGAGCAGTGGCTGCGCACGACGGGATTGTGGGAGTTTCGCGAGCGCTATCCCTATGAGCTTTCCGGCGGCATGCAGCAGCGCCTCGCCATCGCACGCGCGCTTTGCAACGAGCCGAAAGTGCTGCTGATGGACGAGCCGTTCGGCGCCCTGGACGCGTTGACCCGGGAACGGATGCAGGAGGAACTGCACTCTGTCTGGCGCCGCACTGGAATGACGGTTGTGTTCATCACACACAGCGTGGAAGAGGCGGTTTACCTGGGGACGGAGGTGGTGGTGATGTCGGCACGGCCGGGCCGCATCGTTGCGCGATTGCCGATGCCGTTCGCGCGCGACAGCGGCGGCGACAGCATTCGCCAGGTGAAAAGCCGGACTGACTTCGTGGCCGCGCGGGAGCAGGTTCTAGCGCTGATTTGGTCCAGCGACGACCATGAGTAGGGCAAGGCTGCGCCCTGCCCCCGAAATACGATAGCGATCCCGCTCAGCGCGTCCAGTAATCCAGCATCGTCATTCCGGCCAGCACGCTCAACCACGCGAAGCCGAAGGCAGCATAGAGCCGCATCAAGCCGGGCTGCAGCCGGACCTCCATCGAGAACAGCAACACCGTCATGGCACTGCAGATCGCAAGGCCCGCTTCCAGGAAGGACGCGGTGCGGCCAGGTACGATGGTTCCAAGGAGCACGATACAAACCAGGAACCCCACCAGAGCGGCGGCAGCAAAGGTGGGAACCCGCATGTGCTCCCATATCTCGCGGCGCTCCTGCTCCACGCTCATCGGCCTACCACGTACAAGACTGGGAACACCAGAATCCAAATTAGGTCGATGAAGTGCCAATAGAGGCCGTAAATCTCGATCCGGTTTTGATGTACCGCCAGGAAGCCAGGCTGGTTTGCCTGATACGTCAGCAGCAAGAGAATGCTGATGCCGGTGACCAGATGGAACGCGTGTAGCAAAGTCGTGACGTAGTATAGGTCCACAAACAAGTGGGCGCCGGGCTTATCCGCCAAGGCAAATGGCCGGGCCAGGAAGGGCATCATGTGTTCGGCGTAGTCGCTGTAATATTCGTAGCTCTTGAGCACCAGGAACAACGTGCCAAGGGCTGCAGTGGCGAGCATGCATCGCACCATCCACTGTTGACCGCCGAGGCGGGAGAGCACGATTGCCCCAGACATGGTGAGGCTCGAACAAATCAGCACAAGGCTGTTGGTGGCGCCAATCCAAAGCTTCAAATGGATCGCCGCTTCACGCACGTCGTCCGGATGGAGGGTGTGCAGCACGATTGCGCTGACGAAAAGCCCACCGAACAAGAGCAATTCCGTGACAAGCCAGCCCCACATGCCAAGCTCAGCGGCATGCCGTTGCTGCTCGACAGTCTCGAATTGTTCATGCAGCTCGACCCCTGTGGGCAAGCCGATGAGTTCAGCGCGCATCGGTCGGCGCAATGGTGGGGTAGTCATAGGGCTCGAAATCGACCACGGGCCGAACGTCGAAGTTATGTTTCGGCGGGGGTGAGGACGTGGTCCATTCAAGGCCCTTGGCTTGCCATGGGTTGCTCGGCGCCTTCTTGCCGTACCAAAGCGACCAGGTGAGATACACCATCGGGAAGATGTAACCCGCAGCGAGAATGGTGGACCCGGCCGAGGACATGATGTTCAGCAACTGGAACTCTGGCGGGTAATCGTGGTAGCGGCGCGGCATGCCGAGGTAGCCGAGTAGAAATTGCGGGAAGAACGTCACGTTGAAGCCGATGAATATGAACACGGCGGAGACAATGCCCCACCCCTCCGGGTACATCCGGCCGGTGACCTTCGGCCACCAATAATGCAGCCCGCCAAGGAAGGCGAGCACGGTGCCCCCAACCATGATGTAGTGGAAATGCGCCACGACGAAATAGGTGCCGTGGGTGTGTTCGTTGATCGACAGGGTAGCCAGGAAAAGCCCGGTCAGCCCGCCCAGCACAAACAGCCCGATATAGCCCATGGCATAGATCATCGGCGTTTTCAGCCGGATGCTGCCTTTGTAGATGGTGGCCGTCCAGTTATAGACTTTGACTGCCGAGGGCACGGCTACGGCGAAACTCAACACCGAAAACGTCAGCGCCGCCGTCGGGCTCTCCCCGTTGACGAACATATGGTGGCCCCAGACGAAGAAGGTGATGGTCGCCAGCCCGATGCTGGCATAGGCGATGAAGCGATAGCCAAAGATTTTTTTCTGCGCGAACGCCGGCACAATCTCGCTGATTACGCCCATGCCAGGCAGCACCATGATGTAGACGGCCGGATGCGAGTAGAACCAGAACAAGTGCTCGAACAACACCGGGTCGCCGCCGAGGTTGGGGTCGAAGATACCGATTTTGAAGGCGCGCTCCATCACCAGCAACAGCAATGCGATGGTAATAACGGGAGTGGCCAGCAGAAAGATCATGCTGACGGCGTAGTGCGTCCAGACGAAGATCGGCATGCGGAACCAGGTCATGCCGGGCGCGCGCATGGTGTGGATGGTGACGATGAAGTTCAGCCCGGTCAGGATCGAGGAGAAGCCGACGACGATGACGCCGAGCAGCGCTGGAATGACGAAGGTGTTGCTGAAGGTGGTGCTGTAGGGCGCGTAGAAGGTCCAGCCGGTATCCACGCCGCCGACGATGAGGTCTGCCAAGGTAAATAGGCTGCCGCCGACGAAAACATACCAGCTTAGCAGGTTCAGCCGGGGAAACGCCAAGTCCTTGGCGCCGATCATGATCGGGATCAGGAAGTTGCCGAAGGTGGCTGGAATGGATGGTATGAGGAAGAACCAGACCATCACGACGCCATGGATGGTGAACAGCTTGTTGTAGGTGTCGCTGGTGAAAATCTGCCCGTTCGGCACCAGCAGCGACAAGCGGACCAGCCCGGCGGCAATGGCGCCGACGATAAAGAACGCGGTGATGGCGGCAAGATAAAGCAGGGCGATGCGCTTGTGATCGGTGGTGAAGAACCATGACCGCAGGGTGTGCGCTTCATGCAGGTAATCAAGCGGACGGCCGATTGTGCTGGGCGGCGTCGAGGGTTCGCGCAGACTGGTGCTGCTGTCGAGAGGGCTCATTGTGCTCGCTCCGCCGTTTGGACCTGTCCCGTGCCGAACTGGATGGTTTTGATGTATGCGACCAGGCGGGTGAGCTCGTCCTCCGGGATCACGCCCTTGAACGCTGGCATCACCTGCTTGTAGCCAGCAATCAGATTGTGGTCTGGGTTGACGATCTTGTCGCGTATGTATGTGTCATCCGCCTTGATAATCGAGCCGGTCTCGAGTTTGACGTCCGAGTTCCATAGCCCGGCAAGCGACGGCGCTTTCACGGTGCTGCCGTTGCCGTGGCAGCCGTTGCAGCCGTAGTTGGAGAACAATGCCCGGCCAGCATTTGCCAGGCTTATGTAGCTGCCCGCCTCCTGCAGCCATTTGGCGTAGTCGGAGGGCGTCATGATGGTGAGCAGGCCGTCCATCGCCGAATGGTCAGTGCCGCAGAACTCGCTGCAGAAGATGCGGTAAGTGCCGGGCCTGGTGGCGTTGAACCAGATCTGAGTGTAGCGGCCCGGCAGCGTTTCCATTTGGATGCGCAAGGCTGGAATATAGAGCGAGTGGATCACGTCCTGGCTGATCATGTTGATCACGATGGGCTCGCCAGTCGGCACGTGCAGGTCGTTGATCTCCTGCTGCCCGCCCTGATGCTGGAACTTCCACATCCACTGGCGGCCGATGGCCTCCACCTGAGTGGCGTTGGCGGGCGGCGTCTTGTGCACCATGAACATGCTGGCGCCCCAGGCGAAAAAGATCAGCGTGAGCACGAACGGGATGATCATCCAAGCGAGTTCGAGCGTGCGGTCGCGGTCTTCGCGGTAGGCGCGATTGATCACGCGGCCATCGCGATAGCGTATGGCAAAAAAGGTGATGCCTATGAAGATCGGTATCACCAACAGCAACGTCAGCGCGGTGAACAGCCAGATCAGCGTGTCGGTCTCGCCTGCGCTGGCGGAGGCAGCAGCCGGCCAGATGGCGAGCGGATAGTCGCTCGGGTTCATGGCGCTGTGTCCAACGGTCGGCCAATGATCAGCGACATGGCCCGCTCAATTGGGATGCGTCCGTGCTGGTCATCGACCTTTGCGTAGGTGTTGAGCAATTGATCCTCGGCGGCGCGCAGATGCGATATGTCCGAAACCGGATCAGGCTGCAGGTTCGGCGCCGGCGGTTGCTCGTGCGTGGTCTGCTGTGGCGTGAGGGCGGCCTGGCTATGCTCACGTCGAGGTATGATCAAACGTTCGAAGCCTATCATCAAAAACACCATCAACACCGCAATGCCGGCCAAGCTGACCAGCACCCGTGCCATGAGGCGCGGGTTCATGTCGGCGGTTTCGTGCCCGGCCGCCAGGGAGGGCCGGCTGGGCGGCGTCTGGTGGCGGCCGCGTCCGTCATCCTCCGGCAGCGGCGCAGTGGCTTCTGGGACGAGCTGCCTGCGTGTGACGCCCGGGACGGCCACCCGGACGCCGACAGCGACGCCACCCGCAACGAGCGCAGCGCGGGCAGCCAGGCTTGCGACAGCGGATGCCATTCCGCGGCGTGGCATGCTTCTATTGGCCAAGGCGCAGGTCCGGCCGCGGCGAGACGACCAGCATCGCTCCGATTACCAAGCCGCCAAGCCCGACACTGGCCAAGAGATCCGGCACGGTCACGCGAAACTCACCGCGGAAAGCTGGGGTAATCAACCACAGCGTCTCCACCCAATGCGCAAGCAGCATCATTGCGGCCAGGCTTGCCAGCACGGCGGGAACGCGGGCCAACGCGGAGGGAAGCACCGCCAGTGAAACAAACGTGGCCACGGCGGCAAACGCGACGGCTGCAGTCCCTGCGCCGTTCAGCCGGGCCTGATACCACACTATCTCCCTGGGCAAATCTGCCGACCAGATGACGAGGTATTGGATGAAGTGCAGAAAACCCCAAACTGCGAGCACGGTGGTGAGCAGCAAAGCAAGCCCTTGGTCGCTGAACCTGGTCGGGCTGCGAACGGCCAATACGAACGCAAGCAAGCAGCAGACTGTGCCCAATTGCGAGCTAATCAACAACAATCCTATCGCCGACGAGTTCAGGCCGGGCTGCAACGCCATCACCCAGTCGACCGCCGCCACGCTCACCAGACAGACATGCACCATGCAGCCCAGGACGGCCAAGCCACGGCGTGGCTTTGCCGGCGTTCGGCTGAACACAACCGCGAACAACGACAAGACGGCAAGGATCACGATCATTCTTGCATGAAGGGCGCCCGGGGCCGCCCAGCCTGGCGGGGCCGACCCATCCAACTGCGGCCGCTGGTATAATCCAGGTTGCAGCAGCAATGGAATTGCAAACAGGCTGACCACGGGGAGGAGCAGAGTAGCCCGGCGCAACACCGGCAGGGCCGACCAGCCAACGTATCCCAGCCCTTCCTGCGCCAACACCAGCAGCAACGCCCCGGCAGGAAGGCCGAACACCAGCAGCCAGCCCGCGAGATAGGACGGCATCGCGTCCCCGCCAGCAAGCGCGAACAGTCCCCAACCGGCTGCTGCCAATGCGCCAATCACCAGGGTGACCATCGCCGCTTTCACTTTGCCGCTGCCAATCGCGCTTGGTCAGCCGGCGGCAAACGGGCGATGTCGCTGCCTTGGCTCAACTGCAGCGCACGGACATAAGCAATAATCGCCCAGCGATCTGCAGGCGACACTCGGTCGGCATAGCTGTACATCGCGCCATAGCCGTTGGTAATCACGTCGTAAAACACCGCGGCCTTGGCCGTGCGCAGGGTGCCTTCCACAAACGAGGGCGGTTGCGGGAAGCCACGCTGGACGATCATGCCTTCGCCATTGCCCGCGCGGCCATGGCAAGGTGTGCAGAAGATCTCGTAACGCTGTTTGCCGCGTTCCAGCAGGGCGGCGTCGATTGTCGTAGGCTCGGGCGCCGGGCCGTTCGGCTCATCCCGCGCGACAGTGCCAGGAACTGGATGACGCATGACGGTACCGTCTTTGAAAAAGGCACTCCGGTCCCAATTGCGCAACGAGTCCTGGGTGTACATGTCCGCGCGCTTGCATCCTGCAAGCGCTGCAAGCATGGCGGCAAATACCACCATGCGCCTCATCGCGGCACGCGGTGCACGTTGCGCGGCTGCATGGCGAGGCCGGCAATGACGCGTTCTGCCACCGTCGGGTCGAACTTGTCACTGCGGCTCTCCACCGCCACGAAAAAGCGCTCTTCGGTCACCCGGGTGAAGTTCGGGATGTTGAATGCCGGGTGGTTCAGCCGAGGCAGCCGGCTGAACGCGAGCATGGCCGCCACAACGGCCAAAGCGCCCACAAGGGCCGCAAAGGACACGCTGGGGACGACATAGGCGGGCCAGCTAAAAAACGGCCGCCCGCCGATATTGAAGCGATACGACACCATCGTGGCGTAGCTGCACATGCCGAACATAGCGGCCGCACCCAAGCCAGCGCCCAGAAGTGCAAACGGATAGATCGGCTGCGTGTGTAATTGCAGCGTCTCGGCGGCGCCCCAAACCGGCGTCGGAGAGAACGCCTCTAACCGCTCGATACCGCGATCCTGCAACGCCCGCAGCGCCGCAAGCATGGCCTCCTGCGTGTCGAACTCCGCCGCGACGCCCCAGAGCGGCGCGCCGGAGTCGTGCAGCGTTTCAGCCACGGTTTGCCACCATGAATGCGCGGCGCACCCCAACCAACGAGATCACCGGCAGATAGCGCACCGCGAGAAGCAGCAGGAACAGGAACAAACCAATGGTGCCAACGAAGGTGCCAACTTCTATCAGGTTCATTCTGTACGGGTGCGCCATTGAGGGCAGGAAGTCGTGCTGCAATGTCACGACGATCACGGTGAAATGGTCCGCCCACATCGCGAGCGCGACCAGTAGGCCGATGACGAACAACGCCCCGGCCGAGCGGCGCAGCGCTGGCAACCAGAACAACTGCACCGGGATCAATGCGCAGAGAATGATGACCCAGGCGGCCCAGGCGTGATCGCCGAAAAAGCGCCGCACCGAAACGCCTTTATCAAAGCTGTCCCCCGTCAGCGCGATCATGCCGAATTCCATGGCATAGCAATACAGCATCGCCAGGCCGAGCCCGAGCAACAGCGTTGCAAGCAGCGCGATGTGACGCTCGACGATCAGGTGAGACAACGGAAACACGTAGCGCAACGTGACCAGCAAGGCCGACACCATGCCAACGCCCCCAAACAGGGCGGCGACCACGAAAATCACCGGCTGCAGGGCGTCATGCCAGCCAGGCTCGATGGTGCCGGCAAACATCACCGCGGCACCGGTTTGCAGCGCCAGAACGACCACGATGCCGCACACGGCAAGGGTGTTGTATGTGTGCCACCACCGTTGCCACTGGCCCACCGAGCCGCGCCAGCCGAGGGCTGCGATGCCGTAAAGCTGGGCTTTCAGCAGCCGCGTCCAACCGCCTGGCCGGCCATACTCGCGCTCCACGCGATCAACCGCACGATCCCGCATGGTGGCCAAGTCGGGCAGCAGCCCGACATACCAGAACGACAGCGCCACGCCGAGGAAGCTGATGATGTCAACGGCGTCCCAGAACAGCGGGCTGCGAAACTGCGGCCACAGCAGCATGGTGTTGGGATAGGGCAGGTTCCAGAAGAAAAACCAGGGACGTCCTAAGTGCACGATTGGATAAAGCCCGGCTGCGGCGGCGGAGATCAGCGCCATGGTCTCCGTGATACGGTTCACCGCGCCACGCCACCGGGCGCCGAGCAGCAACAGCAGGGCCGACACCATCAAGCCGCCGCAGGCAACCCCAATCCACCAATCATAGCCGACGATGTCCAGCGCCCAGGTGACCGGGATGTTGTTGCCCCAAACGCCAACGCCCTCGTACAGCACGTCGCCGAGGCAAACGACGAGGATGGCAATCAGCATCAGCGAGAACGCGAAGGCATACCACCAACGCATGCCGCCTTCGTGGCCAAACGCCACATCGGTGACGTCTCGCCCGGCAGTGGCCCAATTCGCTTCACCGGAGTCCAACCGCTCAGTGGGGGGAAGGGTTATGCTCATCCGATCAGCCCGCCGATGCCGGTTTGCCGGACCGCGGAGCGCGCTCGGCCAAGTAGGTTGTGCGAGGCCGCACGTTCAATTCGCCAAGCAGAGCATAATTGCGCTCGTCGGCACGGGCCTTCGTCACTGCGCTGCTCTGGTCGTGCAAGTCGCCAAAGGTGATGGCGCGGGTAGGACAGGCGGTTTGGCAGGCGGTCTGAACCACGCCGTCTGCGATGAAGCCGTTGCGCTTGTCTGCGTCGATGCGCGCGTTCTCGATGCGCTGGATGCAGTAGGTGCACTTCTCCATCACGCCGCCGCTGCGCACCGAAACGTCCGGGTTGTTGTGCAACGCGAGGCTCGGCGCCGCACCGCCGGCATAGTCGAAATAGTTGAAGCGCCGAACTTTATAGGGGCAGTAGCCAGAGCAGGCGCGGGTTCCCACGCAGCGATTGTACACCATCACGTTGAGTCCCTCGCCATCGTGCAGGGTGGCTTCCACTGGGCAGCCGACTTCGCAGGGCGCTTGCTCGCAGTGCATGCAGGGAACCGGCTGGAAATGCGTCGCCGGCGTTTCTGCCGAGCCCGCGTAATAGCGGTCCACCCGCAGCCAGTGCATCTCGCGCCCCAGCGCCACCTGTTCGCGCCCGACCACGGCGATGTTGTTCTCCGACTGGCACGCGACGACACAGGCGTTGCAGCCGATGCAAGTATCCAGGTCGATCACCATGCCCCAGGCCGAGCCTTTATCCTCCCGCGGCGGCGTGTAGAGCGTGGGCAGCGACCAGCTTTGCGTTTCACCAACCGCAGGCTCGCCCTCGCGCTGCACGCGGACGAAGTCGTGTCCTTCCATGGTGTTATGATCTTGCGTTGTGGCAAACGACATCGTCTGCCCAGTCTTGTGCAGGCTAACGCCACCGATCGCCCATGGATCATCGCCGCCGCGCAACACTGCGGCGTTGTAGCCGGCGCCGGAGGAAAGCATGTCGGGCGCGAACCGGCCATAGCCAAGGGTGAGCGCCACCACCTGGTCGGCCTGCCCCGGCATCACCCAAACGGCGCCGCTGATCTCCCGATCCGCCACCCTCACCGCGACGACGTCGCCAGTGCGCAAGCCCTCGCGTCCCGCCAACGCGGGCGATATAGCGACGGCATTGTCCCAGGTGATTTTGGTGAGCGGCTTGGGAAGCTCCTGCAACCAACCATTGTTGCCAGAACGGCCGTCCCACAGCGTTGGGTCGGGCCGGAACGCGATGCTGAGCGTATCCGCCGCAGCGGCTGGTGCCGCGGTTGCCGGAACGAGCGTGACGGTCTCTTCCGGCAACGCGCTATCGGCAATGAAGCCCGCGAGCATCATGGCTTCCCATTTCGGCTCAAACGCGTCCGCCGGTCCGCTGCCGCCCCAGTAGCCGCGCAACAAGTCCAGCCCCGATTTAGGCGCCGGGTCGGTCAGCAGCGAGAGGATTTCGGCCGGCGACTTGCCTTGGTAAAGCGGCTCGATCATCGGCTGCATCAACCCCACCGTGCCGTCGATGGATCGGGCGTCGCCCCACGACTCGAGCGGGTGGTTGAGCGGGAGGTGCCAATCGCTGTGCAGCGTCGTTTCATCAATCCAGGCGCCAGCATGGATCTTCATCGGCACGCGCGAAAGAGCGTCGGTGAAATGCAGCGAGCCCGGCGCGTCATAAACCGGGTTGCTATCCAACATCACCAGCGTGGTCACCGCGCCGGCTCGCATAGCCGCCGCCAAGTCGGCCAGGGATTCGCCAGTTTCGAGCACCGGAGAGGTGTGCAATACCGTCTGCCCGGCATTGCCAAGCGCCGCGTTCAAGCGATGCACCGCCTCCTGCACCGCCACCGGCGCTGAGCTGCCGGCAATCACCAGTCCTGCACCGCTATTGGCCTGCAGCGCCGCCAGCGCCTGCCCGCGCCATGCATCGAGCGCCGGGCCGAGCGCAGGTGGTGGATTGGACTGGCCTGACACCTCGGCCAGCATAGCCATCACCAGTTGGTGGACCTCGGCCGGGGTGGCCACCAGCGGGTGGTCCGCCTTGGCCGAGGTCAGCGTCGGGAGTGACCCGGCGTTGAACAGCGGCAGCAAGCTTCCGGACTTGGCCGACGCCGCCCGCGCCTGCGACCAATCCAGCGAGACGCCAACCTGCTGCGGCCCCGGGTCCAGGAAGTCGCCGTCGAAGGCGACCAGCACGCGCGCACGATCGAACCGCCAGCGCGTTTCCAGCTTGCGGCCGAACGCGGCTTCGGCCGCGGCGTAGAGCGGGCCCGAACGGTCAGCAGCGGCGTGGCTGTGCCAATGCATCTGCGGGAAGTCGCGTTGCATGGCGGCGATCTGCGCCCGCAGCGAGGGCGAACTCACCGGCCCGGTCAGCAGGCGCAAACCCTCGCCGCCATTCGCCCGAAGCGCGGCGAATTGCCCGAGTGCCGCGCTGCGAAACGCCTGCCAACTGCTGTCTTCATTCAGGTGCCGCACGCTTTGCGACCGGCCGGGATCATACATGTCCAGGATGGATGCCTGGCCAAACACATCGGTGCCGCCACGCGACCACGGATGTTGCGGGTTGCCCTCGATCTTGATCGGCCGGCCATTCACCGTGGTGACCAGAATGCCGTTGGCGAACCCGTCAAGCATGGCGATGGAGGCATAGTGCATCGCCTGGCTCGGCTGTTGCCGCTGCGGCATGGTCACCCAGGGCACTTCTTGCGAACGGCTGTCGTCGGAGCTGTCGTCACATCCGGCCAGTCCGGCCAGCGCGAAGGAGGCCGCCATTAGCCGCAGGAACTGCCGCCGGTCCGGCCCGGCAGCCAAATGGCTGACGGCACCATATTCCTTGTGCAGGAAGCGCTGGAACTGCGGCGTGTCGGCCAATTGCTCAAGGCTGCGCCACTGCTGTGGTTTGAGCCGCGGCTTGGGAGCCATCCGGCTCACCGGTGGCAAATCGAGCAGTCGGACAGGCGCTGCGGCCCGGCGACGTGATACTGCGCCACCAGTGCGGCACCCTTGGCGGCCTGGTCGTCCGGCGCCACCCACTCCATGTTCCATACCTGGTCAGGCGTGCGCAGGTAGTTCGCCGGTGCGCGATGGCAGTTCAAGCAGAACTCCATTCGAAATGACTGCGCCGGATAGGTGAGTTGCATCGTGTCCATGGCTCCGTGGCAGCTCGAACAGCCGACGCCTTTAGCAACATGAATGGAGTGATTGAAGTAAACATAGTCTGGCAGCCGATTTACCCGCGTCCAATGCAGTGGCTCGTTGTTGGCATAACTATCCCGCACCGGCGCCAGCATGGTGGCGCCGGTCCAAATCTGTGAGTGACATGTCATGCATGTGTGTGTCGGTGGCAGCCCTGCCGTGGCCTGCTGCTCGACCTGCTGATGGCAGTTGCGGCAATCCAGCCCAAGTTCACCGGAGTGGTGCTTATGGCTGAATGGAACTGGCTGGGCCGGCGCCACGCCGACGCTGCCAAGGAAATAGCCGTGCGACCAGAGATACAGGCCGACGCCACCCCCAACCAAGGCGGTAAACAAGGTGATGATGACGAGGCGGAGGATGGCGTCTGCCCCGGGGGCAAACAACTGCTTAATCGGATGCTCGTGATCAGCACTGGCTAAGGTGATGGACATTATCTCGCCCGCGCTTCAAGCGGCGGTGGAACCGGCGCGGCCCTGCGATTCAACGGCAACGCGGTGCTTTGGTCCACAGCTTTTCCTCCATAGGCATTGCTGAAGCAAGAGGAATGGGAAAAGACTGGTTGGCCGGACAAGGCCGCACCGTTCTGCTGTGATGACCGCGACTTCGATAGCTTAGCATGGGGGCTGCTTTTAATGATGCATCCAATGCTCGCAAGATCCCGCTCCCTCACGAACGAATGAACAACGCATTGCGCAACGGCAACGTTTGCCCGGCATAGACGCTGGCCATGCCATGCTTGGCTGCAAGTTCTGGTCTCTGTCAACGGCCCGGGCTCAGCGGCGGGGCGGCTTGTGGGTTTTGGCACGCAATGACGCCAGGCGCTTGTTCTAGGCTTGTGTCCCGGGCGTTCGCGTGTTTTCCGTCAGGCGTAGGCGGCACATTTGCGGAGACTCGGACCATGGCGAAAAAAGCAACGACCCCACAATCTGTGGCCAAGGCGCCGGCTGCTAAAGCGGCACCCAAGACGCCGGCTCCTGGCCAGGGGTCGAGCGCCAAAGCGTCTGCCGCCAAGGCGGCGCCCAAAGCCGCGGCCAAGTCCGCAATTGCAGCCAAGACGAGCGCGGGCAAGGCCAGCGCGGGCAAGGCGCCGGCGAGGCCAAAAGCGGCGCCCAAAGCAGTGGCCAAGCCGGTGATGACGGTGACGACGAAGCACATGGCGGCGGCGCTGGCGGAGAAGCAGGCGATGCCGAAGAAGCAGGCGGATGCGCTGCTGGCAGAGGTGTTTGGCATGGTCGTCGATCACCTCAAGGAAGGCGACCGTGTCCGAATCAATGGCATTGGCATTATCGAGGTCAAGGACCGGCCGGCGCGGATGGGTCGCAATCCTGCGACGGGAGAACCGATTTCAATCAAGGCAAGCCGCAAGATCGCCTTCCGCGCCGCCAAGGAGCTGAAAGCGGCAGTCTAACCGCGTCTCGCCATAACGGGGCTTTCCCTCCTCGCCGCAGCTAGCTGCACCCGCGTCCAAATCGCCCGCCACGGACGTCGGCTCGAGCGAGCATTGACGCCGAAGCCGTCTTGCCCCCCGACGCTTTGGCGGTCCGCTGACCCAATTGGTCGGCGGCACCGCCTCCGTCCGCCGCCGTGCCAGAGCCTCGGACAGCGCCTCCGCCGTCCGGAGCCTTGAGCGCGCTTTCCCCTGCTACCCCGCCGCGATCGGCTTCTCACGCCGGGCTTTCGGCTCGCCACGGGTCGTCAAGCGCGTTGAACAAGGCTCGGTTGACGGCGCTGCCGATCCGGCTGCCGCAATCCAGCGCAGACAGCAGCGAGCGGTCGCAGTTGGCAGAAGTATCGCGGGCATGAACTGCACATTATCTAGGCTAAACGTGAGCATCTGCCTTTGCGATGGGCTAATACCTGCGCATAGGCCGCATTTTCGATCCATGAATGCTTTGCAAGCAGTCAGTTCACGGTGTATTGGCCTACGAAGCATATGTGCCTTCGCCCCAACGCCG
Source organism: uncultured Acetobacteraceae bacterium (assembly GCA_964246785.1). GTDB lineage: Bacteria > Pseudomonadota > Alphaproteobacteria > Acetobacterales > Acetobacteraceae > LMUY01. The sequence goes on from CAXTRX010000015.1 coordinate 29,104, forward strand.
CCCGCTCGCGCGCGGCCTGCGGGTGCAGTTGTAGGGCGCATTGGGACGCATTCGCCAAGTAGAGACGAAAGGACGCTGAGATGGCCTCGAATAAAGCCACCCGTATTGACCTATTCAGCTTCGATACCCCGCAGATGCGCGCTTTCCATATGGCCTGGGTAGGCTTCTTCGTCTGCTTCTTCGCTTGGTTTGCCACTGCGCCGCTGATGCCAATCATCAAGGGCGACCTCAACCTAAGTAACGACGAGGTTTACTCGATCGGCATCGCCGGCGTGCTCGTCACCGTGCTCGCCCGCTTCTTCATCGGGCCGCTCACCGATAAATATGGCCCCCGCCTGATTTACACCTTGCTGCTCGCGCTTGGCGCCATCCCGGTCATCGGCATTTCGTTCGCCTGGGACTACAACTCCTTCCTGATCATGCGGCTGCTGATCGGCATCATCGGCGCAAGCTTTGTCATCACCCAGTTCCATACCTCGGTGATGTTCGCGCCCAACGTCGTAGGCACCGCAAATGCAACCGTCGGTGGTTGGGGCAATGCCGGCGGCGGCGTGACGCAGAGCGTGATGCCGTTGATTTTGGCCGGCGTCGCCGCTTGGGGCCTCAGCAAGGGCATGGCCTGGCGCTACGCCCAGATCGTGCCGGCGGTGATGATGCTGATCACCGCAGTATTCTACTGGCGGCTGACGCAAGACACGCCCGAGGGCAACTTCTCCGACATGCGCCGGAGGGGCTTGTCGACCGAAGTGGGCAAGAAAGGCGGCTTGGACGTGATGCTGCTCGCAGCCAAGAACTACCGCGTTTGGCTGCTCGCAGCATGCTATGGCGCTTCGTTCGGTGTCGAGTTGTTCGTGCACTCGATTGCGGTGACCTACTATTTCAACCGCTATGCGATGTCGGTGGAAAACGCCGGTCTTGCCGTGGGCGCGTTCGGCCTATTGGCGCTATTTGCCCGCGCCGTCGGCGGCTTGATCTCGGACCGCGTTGCCAAAGTCGGCGGGTTGGACGCACGAACCAAGCTGTTGTTCGCTCTCATGATCGGGGAGGGCATTTTCCTGATCGCGTTCTCCCAAGCCACCACCGTCGTCATGGCCGTCGCCATGATGATAGCGTTCGGACTGTTCACCCACATGGCGTGCGGTTCGCTGTATGCGCTCGTGCCGTTCATCGACCGCAAGGTGCTCGGCGGCGTTTGCGGGGTTATTGGCGCCGGTGGCAACCTGGGCGGCGTTGCGGCTGGATTGCTGCTGCGTTTCACCGGTCTGCCGCAACTGTGCTTCTTGGTCCTGGGCATTTTCGCCATCGCCTGCGCCTGCGGGGCAGCCACCATCCGCTTCTCGGCCAAGCACAAGCAGGAAGAGCAGGCCCTGTACGACGCCGCCGTGGCACAGCGGATGGCGTCATCGATGCCGTTGGCCGCTTAAGCAAGCCTCCAACTCAAACCGCCCTCTCTTCATGAGAGAGGGTGGGGTTGAGGGACGCGACATCGGCTAAACTGCCACCATGGCTCCGGTAACGTACCTCTACATCGCCCTCGGCGGCGCCCTGGGTAGCGTCGCCAGAGCGTGGCTTACGGTTGCCATCCTGCGCCTCACCGGCGCGGGCTTCCCATGGGGCACCGTGCTCATCAACGTGACCGGCTCCCTGGTGATCGGCGCGTTCGCGGCCGTCACTGCCCCCGACAGCCGCTTTGCCGCAGCGGTCGACACCCGGGCTTTCGTCATCACCGGCATCTGCGGCGGCTTCACCACGTTTTCCTCGTTCAGCTTGCAAACGCTCGAGCTGCTGCGCGATGGCCGGGTCGCTCCAGCCTGCGCCAATGTCGCGGCATCCGTGGTGCTGTGCCTGGCCGCGGTGGCGGCCGGCCACTACGCTGGAGCCGCCTTGAAGTAGGAGCTCCGGCATGCCGCATTTCGATCTGCTCATCCGCAACGGCACCGCCGTGCTGCCCTGGGGCGAGGCGGCGGCCGACATCGGTGTGCGGGCGGGCCGTATCGCCAGCATCGGCACCACAGGCACGGCCGACGAGGTGCTCGACGCCGCCGGGCTGCATGTCCTGCCTGGGCTGATCGACCCCCATGTCCATCTCCGCGACCCTGGCGACCCGGCGGTCGAAACCATCCCCACCGGCACCAAGGCAGCCGTGCTGGGCGGGCTGACTGCCGTGTTCGACATGCCCAACACGGCACCCCCCGTGGTGAGCGCCGAGCGGGTTGCCTGGAAACAGGCTTATGCGGAGGGTGCGAGTTGGTGCGATATCGGCCTCTATGTCGGCGCCACCCGCGCCAACACGCCCGAGCTCGCCACCCTGGAGGCGCTCGCCGGCGTATGCGCGGTAAAGGTCTTTGCCGGCAGCTCCACCGGGGACCTGTTGATCGAGGACGACGCAAGCCTGGAGGCCGTGATGCGCTCGGGCCGCCGCACCGTCGCCTATCACAGCGAGGACGAATACCGGCTGCAGCAGCGCAAGCCGTTGTTCCGCTCCGGCATGCCATATCGCAGCCATATGGAATGGCGCGATGAGCAATGCGCTGTGCTCGGCACCCGGCGGCTGCTGGCGCTCGCCCGCAAGACCCGGCGGCCGGCGCATATCCTGCACGTCTCCACCGCCGCCGAACTCGACCTGCTGCGGGAGGCGCGGGACGTGGCCAGCGTGGAGGTGCTGGTGAACCATCTCACGCAATGGGCGCCCGATGTGTATGACCGGCTGGGCGGCTTGGGGGTGATGAATCCGCCCATCCGCGGCAAGGAGCATCACGACGCAGCCTGGCGCGCCATCGCGGACGGGACGGTGGACACGGTCGGCAGCGATCACGCGCCGCATCCCCAGGCCGCTAAGCTCAAGCCGTGGCCCGAGGTGCCAGCCGGGCTCACTGGCGTGCAGACACTGGTGCCGGTGATGTTGAACCACGTGGCAGCGGGACGGCTCAGCCTGTCCCGGATGGCCGACTTGATGAGCGCCGGCCCGGCCCGGATCTATGGTGCGGTTGGCAAGGGCCGCCTGGCGACCGGATATGACGCGGACTTCACCCTGGTGGACATCAAACGCCAGCGCGCCATCGAAAACGCTTGGATCGCCTCACCCTGCGGCTGGACACCATTTGCGGGCATGCGCGTGACCGGCTGGCCGATTGCAACAATCATCCGCGGCCGCACCGTGATGCGGGAGGATGAGGTGCTGGGCGAGCCGGCTGGACGGCTGGTGCGGTTTCGTTAGGCCAATTGCTACGGGTTGAGGAAGGCGGGCCACCGGGCGGTGATCAGCTTGACTTGCTCCGGCGTCAGCGCCGGGGTGTCTGCCAATGGGCGTGCCGGGCTTGCAAATGACTCCGGGTCCTTCCAACAGGTGACGGTGCCGATGGTTTGGGTGCAGAACGGCTGCGCGCCGGGCAGCGTGCCGCGGGGAGCACAATAGGGCAGCCCCTTGTCCAGCCGCACGGCCGAACAATCCCTCCCAGTTACGGCGGAAACCCCGATGTCAGCGACGCCGCGGCCCAACACCATGTCGCTCGATGCCTCCACCGCCACCAACGCCTCGGCCGCCACGCAGCCGCCCAGCGGCGCCAGGGCAAGCACAGGTATGAACAGCCGGAGCACGCTACGCGGCGAATGGGTCATACCGCACTACACCATGCAAAGATGAACAGAGGGTTTCCCGCCGGCTGCCTCGCCGCTATGGTCCCGCGCCTTGGAGCGGCTGCCGGCTGGCTGCCGCGACGAGGGCGGGTTTGCAGAGCAGGCGGTGCTCGAACGAGAGTGGGCAGCATTGGCTGATATTTTTGACGAAGTGAATGAGGAGATGCGGGCGGAGCGGGCTCGCGCGCTGCTCCGGCGTTGGGGGCTCCTGGGCGGCTTCGTGCTGCTG